>JAJEFE010000033.1 GCA_022820625.1 Gammaproteobacteria bacterium
GAAAGAGAAAACCCCTTGGCCGGGACCTCCTCGCCAAACCGCCGGCTGTGCCGGAATAAACTGCCGTACCAGTCGATTAACCAACCAAATAATCTGACTCAAAAGCCGGATGGTTCAGTGAAAGAATGTGCGCTACAACAGCGGGCATACGCCGTAAGCGGGTCTCGCCGCCGGCCCGGCTCGATCCACCGTGCGGCCACCGGGACGATTTCCTCGTGAAGGCGCTCCGCCCGTTGCCCGTATAGCGACAGGCGGCCCAGCAGAATTACCCTCGGAACCGAGTCCCGCGTCTGCGCCAGGCAGGCCCGCGACAGGTCGTGGTGGATGAATCCCTGGGAACGAAAACGAGCCAGCAGGCGTTGCGCGACCCGCTGTTCCAGGTGCAGGTGAACCGTCTCGTCGGTAAGCGTCTTCGCGGCCTCGAACACCACCGGCCGGATCGGCGCGTCGCGCCGCCATTCGGCGAGCTTGTCGGTCCTCTTCCGCGGGGTGCGCAGCGTATCCAGGGTCCCTGTCCAGCTCGGGTCGGTGGCCGCGCGGCGGTCCAGCGGCGGGAAAGTCCATATGGGACTGCCCGATTCATCGTGCCCTTCAACCAGCGGCGGTGCTCCCAACAGTTCGAGAGAGCACGAAATCGCATCCCTGAAAGGTTCGGACGTGAACCCGACCCACTTGCGCGAGGCATCGAGGAGGTTGCGGCAACGTTCGATCTGCGCTACGAGATCGTCCTGGCGCTCTCGGGCGGCTTCGAGTTCTTCCCGCGTCGCCCGCTTTCGCGAATCGTCCAGGTCTGCCATTTCTATTTGATCCTTCAGACGGTCGGCATCGCGATGTCGGATCCCGCCCTTCAAGACGCGCTCCACCTCGTCGTCGATCACCTTGGAAAGGCTTCCGAGTTCCTTCTTGATGGTTTCCGTTTTTCCGACCAGCACTTCGAGCACACGGTCTTCCATCCGTTGGGGCAGCACGAAGTAATGGCAGTTGACCTCGTCGGCGGGTTGGAGCTTGCGGTCGATGCGGCCGTTTCGTTGTTCGATTCGCCCGGGATTCCAGGGCAGGTCGAAGTGAAACAGGTCGGTGCAATGCGCCTGGAAGTTCAACCCCTCGCGGGCGGCGTCGGTGGCGATCAGGATCCTCAACGGGTCCTTGGTGGGGTCTGCGTTGAAGCGGCGTTGAATTTCCTTCCGGCGGGGGCCGCCAACCAGACCGTCGATGACCTCGATACGCTCGTCGGCTCGATCTGTGTACTCGATGGCCTGCTCAAGAAGGGATTTCAGGTAGCGCTTGGTGCCCTGGCGATTCTCCGTGAAGATCAACACCCGCCGGTTGTTCCATTGGGGCGATGGGCCGGTCGGTTTCTTGCCGAAGGGAGGCAGCGTTGGGCACTGATGCTCGCGAATCCAGTCGACTAGGCATCGGATTTTGGCGTCTGGGAGGTGCCGCGTCCGATCCGCAATCTCCTGCATGCGGTCCAGCAGTTGCTGCTCGTACGCCCACATCGCCGCATCGCTCTCGCTGTCGGCTTCGGCGGCCACGGTCAGCGCACGGGTCTGCTCTTCTTCCAGCCGTTCGGTATCTTCATCCGTCCAACCGCCCCGCTCGTCATCGGCGTCCGGAGGCTTGATGTACATCTCGCCTTGGTGCAAATCGATGTCGAGTGGTTTGTTGCCCTGCGAGCGACCCTTCCGCGTCTCGGAATCGACCGCGCTGTCCGATGGGTCGCGGCGGGCGCCCCCGTCGTGAGCGTCTCGCGATTGCTGCCAGTGCCTGAGTACGGTCTTCCGGTGCACTCCAAGGCTACGGGCAAACGCCTCGACGGAAGACAGCAGACGTTGCTGAAGCCCGACGACAAGCAGACCTGCGGCGGCGCGGTTCCTTGCGGAGGCAGCGGCGTGACGTTCTTCCCGTGCGGTACGGTATTCGTCGAGCAGCCTTGATAGCGCCAGTTCCGGCGCGTCGGGCGGCAATCCGTCGAGAACCAGCCGCTTGACGTTGCGCTTGGGGAAGCCGCCCTGAACCTGCCGGATGTCCTCCTTGAGACGCCGGACCATGACGTCCTCGAGCGCGCGACTACCGCGAACCCGGATGCCGCGGGTAAATCGGTACGGGTCCAGCAGTTCCAGTAGCGTGGAGAAACTGTTCGAGTGGCCGTTGTGCGGCGTCGCGGACAGGAACAAGCGGTGCTCGAAACGTCCCGCCAGATCCCGTATGGCCCGGGTGAACTTGGTTTCTATGCCATAGCGTCCACCCGAGGAAGGCGCGGCAT
Source organism: Gammaproteobacteria bacterium (assembly GCA_022820625.1). Taxonomy (GTDB): domain Bacteria; phylum Pseudomonadota; class Gammaproteobacteria; order Steroidobacterales; family Rariloculaceae; genus UBA6522. Next base: position 2,267 of record JAJEFE010000033.1, read on the forward strand.
GATGCGCCTCGTCCAGAATCAGCAAGCTGCTCGGGAGCATCGCGCCCAACCAGGCTCGCATGGGTTCGGCGTAGACAGGATCGATCAGCAAATTATGCGAGATGAGGAATCGGCTGTGCGCCAGCCACGGGTTCACGCCGAAACCGCGCTCGCGGCGCATTCTCGATACATACGCCCGGTCGAGAATCTCGAAGACCAGTCCGAAACGCTCTTCCAGTTCGCCCTTCCACTGATCCAGTACCGATGGAGGCGTGGCCACCACGATAACCTTTACCTTGCGGCGCAACAGCAGCTCCCGCGCGATGAGGCCGGCTTCAATGGTCTTGCCGAGACCGGTGTCATCAGCGATGAACAAATTGACGCGCGGCAGCCTCAACGCCTTCCTAAGCGGTTCCATCTGGTACGCGTCGATGGTGATGCCGGCGCGGAACGGTGCCTGGAACAGGTTCGGGTCGGTCGCCGTCGAACAGTTCCAACGCATCGTATTGTAGAAGGCGGCGAACCAGCGGGGCGAATCGAATCCCTTTGCCGCGAGGTCCGTCCAGCCCTCGTCTTCAAGTATTCGCCGGTCGATTTCGTAGTCCCAGTAGACGGTAAGCGTCTGACCCTGGGCATCGTCGTCGGCGCAGGCCAGTTCGACCCGCGCCGATTCGCCGGGCGGCTCCGATTTGACGACGTTTTCCACCAGCCATCGCCTGGAACGAACCTGCACCAACTCCCCCACATGCGGCGAGCGTTCAGGAAGGCGCGTGGGCTGGCTGAGTTGCGGCTCGTGGCCCATAAACATCGTCTCAGTTCATCGCAATCGGCGAGAGGTGGAAGTTCGCGTCAGAGGTCGTGGGGAAGTTGCCGCAGTCTAACAAGGCGCTAGGAGGCTGCGCCGTAGGAAATTAATGAGATAATTGTGTCGCAGTTTGTGGGAGATTGCGATGCCGACGACGTTTCGTCCCTATCATCCGGATCAGGGTTTGTTGCTGCCGTCCGATATGAGGGACTGGTTGCCGGA
>JAJEFE010000163.1 GCA_022820625.1 Gammaproteobacteria bacterium
ACCGCCTGACCCCACTCGCGGGCCTCTCGCCCACCAACACCACAGGACCCATAACAGGATTGCATTACATGAAGCAAAAGCCCTGGGCCAGGGCTTGTATCCAGACCGTCGGCGCCCCAGGATAGGGGTTCTTTCAATACCGATCCCGACTCCGCCTTAACCTCAAGTCAACCTCTCCGCTCAGGCTCATGTCGGTATTGGATTAGACTACACGCTCCGACAGGCGCCGGTAGAGAGCGTGCAATCGCCGCGCCTGGCGGCGTGTAGACTCCCGGCTGCCGCCGTTGTCGATGACATCGTCCGCCGCCGCGAGCCTCGCTTGACGGCCCGCCTGAGCGCTCAACATGGACTCGGCCCGGTCGAGATCGATTCCGTCCCGATTCATCAGGCGTTCGAGCTGAATCTCACGGGGACAGTCCACCACGGCGACTCGATCCACCCACTCACCGAATCCCGTCTCGACCAGAAGGGGGACAACCGCCACGGCGTAGGGTGTGCGCAATTGTTCAAGCGCTTCCAGCGTGCGGGCGCGGATCAGCGGGTGCAACAGCGATTCGAGTTGCCGGCGCGCCGCCGGATCGGCGAACACCACCTCGCGCAGGGCGCGGCGGTCCAGTTCGCCGGACGCGCGCATTACGCCTTCGCCGAATTCCCGGCGCACGGCTTCCAGTCCGGGCTGACCCGGAGCGACCACGTCTCTGGCAACCCGATCCGTATCGACCACACCCGCACCCAGGCTCGCGAAGATATCCGCAACAGCCGTCTTGCCGCTGGCGATTCCGCCGGTCAGCCCAACCCGGTACGTCACGCGCTCACCTCGCGGCATCCAATCGCATTGCGGAAATCACAGGAACCACTGCACATATCGACCCATCAGCGCCTCGCCCCACAGCAGCGTGACCAGACCGGCAGCGGCCAGAAACGGACCGAAGGGGATCGGTACGTGGCGGGATCGCCCCAGCAGCATCACACCGGCAATGCCGACGATTGCACCGGTGGCCGCTGACAACAGGACGATCAGCGGCAGCGACTGCCACCCGAGCCAGGCCCCCAACGCCGCGAGCAACTTGAAGTCGCCGTAACCCATGCCCTCCTTGCCGGTGATCAGCTTGAAGGCGTGGTACACGGTCCAGAGTATGAGATAACCGCCCGCGGCGCCGATCACGCTCGAGCCCACATCGGTGAACAGGACGCCGCCGTCGACCCGAACCAGGCTGAGAAGGAGTCCGCCCCAGAGAAGCGGCAACGTCAGCGCATCGGGCAACTGCTGCCGTTCCAGATCGATGACGGACAGCACCAGCAGCGTCCAGGCGAAGGGTAACGCCGCGGCTGCCTGCCAAGTGGGTCCGAGCACCCAGACGATTACCAGGCTCAGCCCACCGCCGACCGCCTCCACCACCGGATATCGCGGCGAAATACCGGCGCCGCACTGGGTACAACGGCCACGCAGAATGGCGTAGCTGAGCAACGGAATATTGTGCCGGACCGCGATCGCGGCGCCGCAGTCGGGACAGGCAGAGCGCGGCATCCATAGGTTGAATGCAATCTCCGCCGCCGGCAGGGCAGCCGGCGGTTGCCGGGCCAGGTCGGCGCACTGCTGCCGCCACGCCCGCTCCATCATGATCGGCAGGCGATGCGCAACGACGTTGAGGAAGCTGCCGACCACGAGACCCGCCAGACCGGCAAACATCATGGCCACCAAGGGCGAAAGTTCCGGAATTTCCACAGCTGCGACCCGTCCAGGGATGTCCCCGTTGCCGCCGCGCCGCAACGGAATTGTCGCCGGCATCCGCGGCTCGATGACGGCAACATAGTCTACAACACCAACCGGCACCACCAACGCGCCACGCGAGGGTGCGTGCGGACAGCCCTTGCGCGCGTCGCCGGCGACAAGCGGGCCATGGATGGCCATAAGCGAGGAGCCGTCGATACTCTCCCCGCCATGGATGGCGGGGAGAGTTTGAGCGCGCAAGGGCTGTCCGCACGCACCCTCGCACCACCCCGTTGCCAGGACGCACGCGCCCCAGAAGCAACCCGCACAATGACGTTGGGTTCGGATCGGGGGGGCCGCGAGGGCGTGCGCGAATAGCCCTTCCCCGCTAAACTTCGCCCGCCGTCCCTGGCGGGCTCATATCGGCGCGCGGCGCTCATGGCCGTCCATGTCCCACCGCCGGGCACACGTCGCGGGCTAGGTCTATTCGCGCACGCCCTCGCTAGCATCGTGGGTGAATCGTGCACTACATCACCTGGCCCATTTGGAATACCGGCAGGTACATGGCGACAACCAGGCCGCCGACGATGATCCCCAGAACCGCCATGATCAGCGGTTCCAGGAGGCTGGACAGGCCGTCGACCGTGTCGTCCAGGCGCTCTTCGTAGAAGTCCGCGACCCGCTCCGCCATGTCGTCCAGGGCGCCGGATTCCTCGCCCACACCGATCATCCGCGTGGCGATCGTCGGGAACACTCCGGACAGCTGCATGGCTTGCTGGAGTCTTTGCCCGGTGGCAACCTCGTCGCGAATGTTCAGGACCGCGCCTTCATAGACGATGTTGCCAGTGGCCCTGGCGACCGGTTCCAGTGCCTGCACCAGCGGCGTGCCCGCCGCGAAGGTGATGGCGAGCGTGCGCGCATAACGCGCGGTGGCCGCCATGTGGACGATGGAACCGATGACCGGAGCCCGCAGGGCCGCCCGCTCAAGCCTGTGGCGCACCGGTCGCAGATGCCTTGTGGCCTGAATGAACGTGGCCGCTCCGATGGCCAGTCCCAGACCGATCATCCAGCCGGAAGTGCGAACGAAGTCGGAGGCGCCGATGACCATGCGCGTGAGCGCGGGCAATTCGGCGCCGAATCCGGCAAACAGCGATTCGAATTCGGGAATGACGAACACCAGCAGAATGACCGTCACGAGCAGGGCCACGACAGTCACCGCGGCCGGATAGAAAAGCGCCTTCCGGATCTTGTTCCTGATGCTCCGGGTCTTCTCCCGATAGGTGGCGATCTTCGCCAACATTGTTTCGAGCGCGCCTGCCTGTTCGCCGGCAGCCACCAGGTTGACGTAGAGGTCGTCGAAATGCCGGGGGTGCCCGGCAAGTGCGGCGGACAGCGCTGTGCCGCCCTCGATGTCGTTCTTCACCTTGAGCATGAGCGCCTGGACGGCCGGCGCATCCTGGCTGTTGCCGATAATGTCGAAAGCCTGTACCAGCGGAATGCCAGCGCCGATCATCGTCGCCAATTGCCGTGTCGCGGCCGTGATTTCCTCGCTCCTGACGCGGCCGCCGGCGTTTAAGAACGTCCTTCGGACCCGCGACGGCACGATTCCCTGACGCCGCAACTCCGCGCGCAGGGCCGATTCGCCGGCCGCCATCGCAACACCCCCGATGCGGTTGCCGGCGCGGTCGGTGCCATGCCAACTGTAGGCGCGGGTTACGGTATTTCCCTGCATCAGCTTTCTGGGCCTGTCTCGGACAGCGCTATTTCGGATAGCGTTAACAGGCCCTAGGAGGCTGCGCCGTAGGAAATCGCGATAGCGAAAATTCGATATCGCCGTCCCTTCGATCGATCGATTGAGGAGAATATCGGGTCATATTTGACGAAATCGAGCGGTCGAAGGGGCGGATGAGAGCGAATTTGCAGCCGCGATTTCCTACGGCGCAGCCTCCTAGTCCGCAGTGATCCGGTTCAGCTCTTCCATGCTGACAAGGCCGCGTCCGACCTTTGCCAGTCCCGATCGGCGCACGTCGCCAACGCCTTCAATGGCCGCGCGTTGGGCGATCTGCATGGCGTTGCCGCCGTCCATGATGATGCGGCTGATAAACCCGCTGACCGGCATGACCTGAAAAATGCCCGTACGCCCATGATATCCCGCATTGCAGCGGTTGCAACCATGGGCGGCATAGAGAGTTATTCCCGCGTCCACCTCCTCCGGCGGGAATCCTTCCTCAAGCAGGATGTCCCGGGGAATTTGCACAGGCCGCTTGCAGGCGCTGCAGAGCGTTCGCGCCAGGCGTTGCGCGATGATGAGGGATACCGAACTGGCGATGGCGTAGGGTTTGACGCCCATGTCCACCAGCCTGGTCAGAGTCCGCGGGGCGTCGTTGGTGTGCAGGGTCGAAAGCACCAGGTGCCCTGTCTGGGCCGCCCGGATGGCGACTTCGGCGGTTTCCAGGTCGCGAATCTCGCCCACCATGATGATGTCGGGGTCCTGGCGCAGGAAGGCGCGCAGGCAGGTGGCGAAGGTGAGGCCCACCCTGGGGTTGACGTTGACCTGGTTGATGCCGGGCAGGTTGATTTCCGCCGGATCTTCCGCGGTAGCGATGTTCCGGTCCGGGGTATTGAGGGTGTTGAGGCCGGCATAGAGGGATACGGTTTTCCCGCTTCCGGTGGGGCCGGTCACCAGGATCATGCCCTGCGGCCTGGCGAGGTGGTGCAGGTAGATTCGTTTCTGCTCGTCTTCGAAGCCCAACTCGTCGATGCGGGTCTCGACGCTGGCGGGGTCGAGCAGCCTGCAGACCACTTTCTCCCCGAACAGGCCGGGGCATGTATTGACTCGCAGGTCGATGGCCCTGTCAGGGGACAGGCGCATCCTGATTCGCCCATCCTGGGGCATCCGCCTTTCGGCCACGTTCAGTTTCGCCATGACTTTCAGCCGGGCGGCCAGCCGTCCCGCCAGCGCCATGGGCGGATGCGCGATTTCGCTGAGCACGCCGTCGTGGCGCATGCGGATACGGTAGGTCTTCTCGTAGGGTTCGAAGTGAATGTCCGATGCGCCCCTGTTCACGCAGTCCAGCATGACCTGGTTGACGAACTTCACCACGGGAGCATCGTCCACATCCGCACTGGCGAACTCCGGGTCATTGCCGTCGTCAAGGGCGTGGAGTCCCTCCGGATCGAAGTCCGCAAAGTCGAAGGCGGCGACGGCAGCATCCTGAGCCCTTATGGAACCGGCGATGCGCGCCTCCAGCTTGTCGTGTTCGACGACGACCGGTTCGACCCGCAGCGAGGTCTGACGCTCGATGTCATCCAGGGCCCGGATATTGGACGGATCCGCGATACCGACGAACAGGCGCGCGCCCCTGCGCACCAGCGGGAGCACCCGATGCTGCCTGAGCAGGTCTGCCGGTATCAGGGTGGACGCTTCCGGGTCCGTATCCACCGCATCCAGATCCAGCGCCGGGACACCGAATTCGCGTGCCGCCGCCACCGCGATCCGCCCGGCGTCGCCGCGGCCGGTGGACACCAGGCAGGCGACCAGGGACGCGGCCTGTTCCCTCGAGGCCCGCAGCGCTTCGGTCAGGGCATCACGGGAGACCATCCCCTCGCGGAGCAGGCGCTGCGCCAACCCGGTCAGCGGTTCGGCGGCCGCGGCGGGGCCGCGCCGCGTGCCCTGCTCAAGGCCGGAACCAGGGGACCGGGCATCCACCGGCCCGTCGACGCCGATCTCCACGTTACCGGCCTGTTGCGTCTGCAAACCCGCCTGCACCCTAACCTGCTGCATGGCGCCGGAACTTCACGGACGGCATGCGGCAGGCAGATACCGTACCGGCAATGTCGGCTCCACGTAGGCCGCCGCCGTTCCGGCCGCGGTGCCCAGCAGTTCCGCGCCGGCCGGAGCCGGGGCGGAACCGCACCGCCACACCAGGTTCAGGTCGGAGGATTCGTAAGGGGTCAGCGTCAGGGTGTTGGCGCCCGCCCCTGTGATCTGCGGGTTGGCTTCATTGCCGTAGGTGATGGTCAGGACGCCGTTTTCGATATCGACGCCCGCCACGTACCGGCCGGACGAATCCGCGGGGTCGGCGCTCATGCCGGCATCGGTGCGGTCCGTCGGCGGCAGGCCCTCTGTGAGGAATTCCTCGGCCACCGCGGCCCTGGCGATGGATGCGATGCCAAGACCTTCGGATACCTGCGCCCGAATCGTATAGTCCTGGTACGCAGGTATGGCAAAGCTGGCGAGAATGCCTATGATGGTCACCACGACCATCAATTCAATGAGCGTGAAACCGGATTGTCTGTGTTTCATGGGAACCTCCTTGCTGTGATGTGGGCAGTTTGCGGCAAGCCGGCGCCGAACTTGAACGCAGAAACCGGGGCAAAGTGACCAGATTTGCGACATCTGCCAGCCCCCTTTCGCTGTGATCGCCATTCAACGACAATAGCGCTCGCCCGGAATCCGAGATCCCCTTGAATCTTCACGAATACCAGTCCAAGGCATTGTTTGCCGAATTCGGCATCCCCGTGCCTCGGGGACGGGCGGCGGCGACGCCCGGCGAGGCGGCGGATGCGGCGCGCGCACTTGGAGGGGACCGCTGGGTCGTCAAGGCGCAGGTGCACGCCGGAGGCCGCGGCAAGGCGGGCGGCGTGAAGCTGGCGAATTCGGTCGAGGAAACCGCGGCCCTGGCCGAAGCCATGCTGGGGACCCGTCTCGTCACCCGCCAGAGCGGCCATGCAGGGCTGCCGGTGGACACGGTGTACGTCGAGGCCGCATCGAGCATTCAGCGGGAACTCTACATGAGCGCGCTGGTGGACCGAGCCCGGGAGCGGGTGATCGTCATGGCCTCTGCCGCCGGTGGCATGGATATCGAGGAGGTGGCCGCGTCCACGCCGGAAAAAATTCTCACGGTTGCCATTCACCCGGCGGCCGGCGTGGCGCCCTGGCAGTGCCGGCAACTGGGATTCGGGCTGGGCCTGGAAAAAGGCCAGGTCCGGGAACTTGAGCACATCATCGGCAAGCTGGTCACGCTTTTTCACCGCTGCGACGCCACCCTGGTGGAGGTCAATCCGCTGATCGTGGACGGCGATGGACACGTGATCGCCCTGGACGTGAAAATCGACATCGAGGACAGCGCGCTGTTCCGCCAGCGGCGGTACGAGGACTGGCGCGATGAAGGTCAGGAAGACCCCAGTGAGCGCGATGCGCGCGAGCATGGCCTCAACTACGTGTCGCTGGACGGCAATATCGCCTGCATGGTGAACGGCGCCGGACTCGCCATGGCGACCATGGACATCATCAAGCTCCATGGAGGCGAACCCGCCAATTTCCTCGATGTCGGCGGCGGCGCCACCGCGGAACGGGTCGCCCATGCCTTCAGAATCATTCTCGGCAACTCCAATGTGGAAGCGATTCTCGTCAATATCTTCGGCGGAATCGTGCGCTGCGACCTCATCGCCGAGGGTATTCTCACCGCCGTCAAGGACATCGGCGTGACAGTGCCGGTGGTGGTGCGGCTGGAGGGAACCAATGTAAGGAAGGGGCGGCAAATGCTTGCCGAGAGCGGGCTGGACGTCGTGCCGTCCTCGGATCTGCGCAGCGCCGCGGAAAAAGTCGTCGGTCTGGCGCGCGGACAGGACTCGTGAGCATTCTCGTCGGCGAGGATACGCGGGCCATCTGCCAGGGCATGACCGGCAGCCAGGGGTCCTTTCACACGCAGCAATGCCTGGAATACGGCACCCGGGTCGTGGCCGGCGTCACGCCGGGCCGCGGCGGCGAAGAGCACCTGAGCCTGCCGATTTACGACACCATGAAGGAAGCCGTCGATGCCACCGGCGCGGAGGTGAGCATGGTCTTCGCACCGGCGGCCTTCGCCGGCGATGCCATTCTCGAGGCCGCCGCCGCCGGAGTGGGTCTGGTGGTCTGTATCACGGAGGGTGTGCCGGTCCTCGATATGGTGAAGGTCAAGGCGGTGCTGGCCGAGACGGGCTGTCGGCTGATCGGCCCGAACTGCCCGGGAATCATCACGCCGGGAGCCTGCAAGCTCGGCATCATGCCCGGCTTCATCCACCGGCCCGGCTCCGTGGGCATCATCTCGCGTTCCGGCACCCTTACCTATGAAGCGGTGTGGCAGACGACGAACGCCGGTCTGGGGCAGTCGACCTGCATCGGCATCGGCGGGGATCCCATACGCGGCCTGAATTTCATCGACTGCCTGGCTCTGTTCGAAGCCGATCCCGGCACGCAGGGCATCATTCTTGTCGGTGAGATCGGAGGCGGCGACGAAGAAGCGGCCGCCGAATTCATCCACGATCATGTGAGCAAGCCGGTGGTGGCGTACATAGCAGGCGTGACCGCGCCGCCGGGGAAACGCATGGGCCATGCGGGTGCGATCATCTCCGCCGGCAGTGGCACGGCCCAGGCCAAGTTCGACGCGCTGGAACGCGCCGGGGTCACCACCGTTCGTTCGCCGGCCATGCTGGGCGCGGCCATAGCCGAGGCGCTGGATTGAAGGTCGCGCTGGCCCAGCTCAATACCCATGTCGGCGCGATCGACGCCAATGTCGACAAGGTTCTGGAAACGGCGCGCCATGCCCGCGATGACCTGGGTTGCAGTGTTGCGATCTTCCCCGAACTGACGCTTTGCGGCTACCCTCCCGAAGACCTGCTGTTCCACCGCGGCATGCGCCTGCGGGTCGAGGCGGCCCTGGAACAGGTTCTGGAAGGGGTCTCCGGCATCGCCGTCTACGTGGGGTTTCCCGAGTACGATGGCGAGCGGATCTACAATGCCGGAGCCTTCATCGCCGATGGGCGCATCCTTGCCCTTCACCGCAAGATCGTGTTGCCAAACTACTCCGTGTTCGACGAAAAACGCTATTTCGAACCGGGCATCGATCCCAGCGTGGTGGAATTCGAAGGCATCCGTTTCGGATTGACGATCTGCGAGGATACCTGGCAGCCCGGGCCCTGCCGCGCCACGGTGGCGGCGGGCGCCGATGTCATCCTGGTACTCAACGGCTCGCCATTCCACCGGCAGAAACAGCAGGTCCGGGAGGAGGTTCTGGCGGAGCGAGCGCGCGAGAGCGGGCGGGCGCTGGTCTACGTCAACATGGTGGGCGGGCAGGACGAACTGGTCTTCGACGGCGGTTCGGTGGTTGTAACTTCGTCCGGAGAAGTCGCGATGCGCGCGCCCGCCTACGAAGAAGGCGTCTTTACGGCCGAACTGCGCGCGCGCGGCGACGCTGTCGATGCAACCTCAGGCGACGTCGCGCCGCTGCCGCCGCATACGGACAGCATCTACCGGGCGCTGGTCATGGGGACTCGGGACTATGTCGTAAAGAACCATTTTGACGGAGTCATCCTGGGGCTTTCCGGCGGTGTGGATTCCGCGCTCACGATGTGCGTGGCCGTGGACGCGCTGGGCGCCGGGCACGTGCACGCGGTGCGCATGCCGTCACGCTATACATCGGACATGAGCCTGGAAGATGCCGCCGAACAGGCCCGAAGACTCGGAGTGCGAGTCGATACGCTGTCCATCGAGCCCATGTTCAAGTCCACTCTCGGGGTGCTGGAGGATCTCTTCCGGAATCTGGATTTGGATACCACCGAGGAGAATATTCAGGCGCGGTGCCGGGGTGTTCTGCTCATGGCCATTTCCAACAAGCTGGGCAGGATGCTGCTGACGACCGGAAACAAGAGCGAGATGGCCGTGGGTTATGCAACGCTGTACGGAGACATGGCCGGGGGATTCGCGCCTTTGAAGGACTGCAGCAAGACGCTGGTCTACGAGCTGGCGCAGTATCGCAACCAACAGTCCCCGGTGATTCCGGAGCGAGTCATCACCCGGCCCCCTACTGCGGAACTGCGCCCCGACCAGAAGGATTCCGATTCGCTGCCGCCCTACGAGGTTCTGGACCCCATCCTCGAAGCATTCATTGAAGACGACCTCTCGGTGGATCAGATCGCCGCCGCGGGATTCGACCGGGCGACGGTGGGACGGGTTCTGGGCATGGTCAAACGCAACGAATACAAGCGCCGCCAGGCGCCGCCGGGCGTTCGCGTCAGCCGCCGGGCATTCGGGCGGGACTGGCGGTATCCCATTACCTCGGGATACTAGTGCTGCGTCAACCTCATAATGTCGTATCAGTGGCCGCAGGCCCGCTCCTGGCAAGGCGCGGCCCGCCGGCCATGGTGGGCCCATGGTCAAGGGTCGCAACACGGCCAGGGGCGG
>JAJEFE010000086.1 GCA_022820625.1 Gammaproteobacteria bacterium
TCGTTCCCATTTGAGCGGAACCCAGGGGCCTTTTCAACCGAACGAGCCGACTTGGCGCCTCATCATGCCCTCGAAGAACGAATCGCGGCTCCATCCAAGACATCGGCGGCGGCCAAAAAACGCCACAACGCAAGTGCCTCATATACTGATGGCGGTTGACGTAAACTCGTGCGGGAAACAACAACTCAGGATGACTGTCATTGGCGATGTCTTGAAGGTCGTTTTGAAATCGTTGCCGATCATGTTACTGGCCGGATGCGCAACAACTCTTGCGCCTGAAGAAGATCCGGTGTTCCTGAAATTGACCGATCTTGAATCCCGCCTGATCCGGATGGAGCGCGTCATCGACAACCAAAGCCTGATCGAGATGGCGACGCGCATCGATCGACTCCAGTCCGAGATTCAGGGTGTGCGCGGCGATACCGAGACGCTGACCTTTCAGACCCACAACGCTGCCGAGCGCGAGCGCGACCTATACGTGGATATCGACGGACGCGTTCAGGAACTGGAGTTGACCGTGTCGCAGCTTCAGATCGCCATCAGTGAGTTTCTGGCGGAGGGGGAGGAGCCGACGCCCGTGATATTGCTTCCCGGAAGCGACCAGGATGCCTATCGGGCCGCCTACGGCTTGTTGCTCGAATCCAGGTACGATGAAGCTGCAAGTGCCCTGGAGCAGTTCCTTGCGGTATTCCCGTCGAGTCCACTGGCGGACAACGCACAGTACTGGCTCGGCGAAACGCTTTACGTGCGGCGACAGTACTTGGCGGCGCTGCCTGCATTTCAAGAAGTCGTCGATGAATATCCCGGCTCCAGCAAACTACCGGATGCGTTGCTGAAAATCGGGTACTGCCATTACGAGCTGCAACAGTGGAATGCGGCTCAAGAAACGCTTCAGCGGGTGGTACGGGAGTTCTCATCGACCACGGCAGGACGAATGGCGAAACAGCGACTGGAACGCCTCATGCAGGAGCAAGGGTGACTGCGGACGCGGAATCCACAGGCCACGTAAGCTGTGCCATCGTCGCTCGAGACGCTCTTGATGCCCGCATCACTGAACGGTTCGCAGACACGTAGATCCCCTGCGTTGCCGGTGTCGCTGCCTCCGCTCCACCGTCGCGGGACGGCCGAACGCTCACCACCAGCGCCGGCAGCAACGAAGGCAACACCATCCCCTTGATGGCTGTGCGGGTCAGGAGATCCACCGCAGTCGAGTAGTCCGGTCTCGTGGCCCTTTCCAGCACCCCGGCGATCTCCCCGAAATGACGGCGCCCTTCCTCCACGACCGAGCCAGCGGCGCATCCCACCGCCTTCATGGCCAGCGTGCCGAACGGGACGGCACCGAGTCCCTTGGGACCCATCCCCTACGCGGCCGTTACCAGCCAGTCCACGATCATCGCCGGACAGGGCGCGGAAAATACCGCCGACAACATTGCCCGCGACACCGCATTCGACACCTCCCGGCTGCCGTTTGCGACATCGCAGACACTGTTGGAAGGAGCCTCCCGCGATGGCTCCATTCCCTTGCCGAGATTGGCATTCATGCGGTCGCGGAACTGCAAATCCCAAGACCCCCCGTCGACTTCGAATCGCTCACACGCCGCTCGGGCTAACGCATTGCTTCAACAGCGTTTATTGTTTGAACCGGAGCGGTTGTACCAAGAGGGAGCTGAACGCCTGACGGCGGCATGGCTGACACAACCACCGCACCACGGTGCCCCGACCGCCCCCGGATACCGTCGGCTACGCCCGGCTACGCTCGGCTACTCCCCAGCCATACAAAACCGGGAAAACGCGCCCGCCGGGGCCTTGGGAAAAGGTGGTACCATTTTGAGTCTTGAGCGTAATACGCTCGTATCACATTAGAGTTTACAGTAAGTATTTCAAAGGGTTGGCGCAGTGCCACAACAATCAAAATGACCGCAAACCGACATCATCGGTCAATTTGCACCGCTTTATCGTCGATGGTCAATCTCGGCAATCATTTGCTTTGAATTTGCGCCAGAGGTGTCGGGCGACTCTTGGGAAATGTCCTTTCCGGCCACACTCCTCTGCCGTCATGAGTCTCGTGGGAAACCCCGCTCGGGCCATCCGTGTCCGGAGATCGACCCATCTCCACGAACCGCCCCGACGACTCGGGCCAACACCGTGGCATCGACAGCGCCGAGCAGGCGCAGCAAGTCCATGTGCTGGCCGCGATTGAAGCGTCCGGGATCGTGGCTGGCATTGACCCGTAAACCGAGCCCCACGTCCCGCTGAGGGTACAGCCGCAGCCGTTACTCGCTGGGCGACTGCGCCACCCGGAAACCGAGCAGGTTATCGCTCAGGTGAAGGTTATCGTAGCTACCCCTCTCTTCGTGCGGTGCGTAGGTATTGCCCCAACCGCCCCCACGGATCACACGCCCTTGGCAACGCCCCACCAACCGGGCAGTGCCATCCCCGGGAGCGTCTGCATAGTTCGGGTTCCAGCAGTCCTCGACCCATTCGCTCGCGTTGCGCTCCATGTCGTACAGGCCGAACGCATTGGGACCGTCATGACCGACCGCCTCGGTGAACGGCGGATCCAAACAGGCGTCCGACGGACCGGGTGCCTTTCTCCAGTCGCAATACTCGGCCACTGGATCGAGCGGCGCGCGCGGGGTGTCGGCGCGGGCCGCATATTCCCATTCCGACTCGCTCGGCAAGCGATAGGGCCGCCCGGTTTCGGAGGCCAGCCAATCCACGTACGCCATTGCATCGGACCACGTAATGCACACGACCGGATGATCCGCGGTCTGCCGATGCCCCGGATCTCTCCAGGTCCAATTCTCCGGCGCGCTTTCCATCGGTGCTCCCATCCCCCAGGGTGGCTCCCAACGGATATCCCAGGCTTTCCTCTCAAGAGATGCCGCGAGCGACTCGCCCATACAACCGGCAGGATGTTCGCCATACGGATTCACTCCGGGCCATTCGCTGTCCGTTACGTAGCCCGTTCGCTCCACGAATTCGCCGAATTGCGCCCGCGTCACCTCATAGACCGACAGCGCGAAAGGTTGCTCAAGGGTCACTGTATGCACCGGCAGGTTCTCCACGCACAGAACGCCCGAGACGCAACCCATCCGAAACTCGCCCGGTTCGAGAGTGACCATCACTGGACCTTGTCCGCCCGAGCGAAGCTTGTCCGAGAATTGAACACCCACTTGACCGCTCAAAAGGAGCGGCCAGAAAAGGAGACCGCTCAGGCAAACAGCTCTACGGTCTGTCAACGGGGGACGGAACGACACGTTCTTTCGACCGGGGCAAGGGATCGTTCGCATCGAGATCGAGAATTTCATGCCGTGCATCCAGGCTGAAATATGCCGCATCCTATTGCATGGCCCGAACGTTCTTCAGCTCGCTGCGAGTCACACCGTTCAAGGCGTCTTCGGTGATCGACAACATCGGCAGTGTAAAACCGAACGCATCCGTCGTCCACAACTCCATATGGACTGTGATGGGATCGACGTTACCAATGGTGCCCGCGGGAATCGCGTACAACCAACGGCGTCCCGTGCTCTCGACCCCGTCGATAATACGGACTCCCAATTCGGTGACCTGCATATCCAGAATGGCCCCCTCGTACGGCCACATCGCATTGGACGGCATCTCGAAGGCACCCTCATGCAGCCCGTCCGACTGCCGATGAACATCTTCCGGAGGAGCCCATTGCACCTGCTGTCTGAACGCAACTCCGTTGGGAATGTCCACCTCCCAGGAGACCTCGGTCGAGCCCGACAGGGGCTAACGGCGTCGGGGTTGCCTGCAAGGTTAGCGCGCGTGGTTAATCCGAGCGTTTTCCCCCAAAATCCCCTCAGAAAAACCGCTCGCGCTCACAATGTTCACCTTTCCTGCGTTCGGTTCCAGGTCTCCGGTCATTACGACTTGCGGCCTACGGTCGAATGAGCCTGCGATGTCGATCCGCAAACTCCTGGCAAGCATTTCGCCAGATCTCAATGTTCGTGAATGGCGCCCTGCTCGGATGCTGCGGCCACAGCACCAGCTTGATTGAGTTGCCAGCTGTTGTCGGCCAGATTAATCCGTGGTGGTTGTGTTGGATTAATTAACTCGGACCGGGGCCGGATTGTTCACATTCTCTGACTTTTGTCAGAAGTCTTGTGGCGATGGGTCGCGGTGCGGTGCAGGGGTATCGGTCCGGC
>JAJEFE010000008.1 GCA_022820625.1 Gammaproteobacteria bacterium
CGGCTGCAAATTCGCTCTCATCCGTCCCTTCGACCGCTCGATTTCGTCAAATATGACCCGATATTCTCCTCAATCGATCGATCGAAGGGACGGCGATATCGAATTTTCGCTTTCGCGATTTCCTACGGCGCAGCCTCCTAGCCTTCGGCTTCAATCTCCCGCCTGACCCATCGCGCGACCTCGGCATGGGTGGCGAACCAGACGTCGCCCTTCGATCTTGCGTGCTCCACCAGCTTGTCGAGAATCCAGATTCGCGAGCGATACCCGATGACGAACGGGTGCATGACGAGTTGAAAAAGGCCTCCGGATTCCCGGGCTGCGTCGAATTCCCGCTTGAAGATTCCGAACACGTCCTCCGGTGACATCCAGGGGCGGGTGGCGGGCTCGCGATTGAACATCAGGTACACGGCATCGTCCCGAAGCCACTCCACCGGTACCTCGACCACACCCGTCGGCCGCCCATCCACCAACAGTTCGTAGCAGGCTTCGTCGGCCATGAGGGAACTGTCATACTCCAGGCCGAGCTCCGCGACGATCTTGATCGTGTGGGGGCTCAGGTCCCAGTTTGCCGACCGAAAGCCGACAGGCGCTGCGCCGAGTTGCTGCTCCAGTACGTCCCGGGCGCGTACAATCAATTCGCGTTCCGTCGCTTCGTCGAGTGTGGAGTTGTTCTCGTGAATCCACCCATGAATGCCCACTTCGTGACCGGCCTCGGCAATGCGCCTCGTTTCGGTGGGATCGATCAGCGCGCACACCGCGGGTTCGAAGAAGCTGGCCGGGACATCGTGCCGGCGCAGCAAGGCCAGTATTCGGGGAACCCCCACACGGCGACCGAATTCACCCCATGCCAGGCGGCCTACCGTACTGTGGCCCCTGCCCAGTTCGTACGTTTCGTGATCACAGTCGAAAGAAAGTGCGACCGCGCAACGGGCGCCGCCGGGCCAGGCGGAGGGCTGCAACGGCCGGCCGGCCCTGACGCGGCCTATCGCCCGGCGCCACGTTTTTTCGGGCCAGCGCCAAGGTTCCTCGTTCGGGTTCATTCGCTGTTCGACGGAGCGCAGATTGCGGTAGGGTCGTAGTGTACAATTTTGCGTACACCTGTTCGCATCGCGATCATATTTCTCCGGCCGCAATGATCGGCCCGGCGGTGGTTTGACGGTCACCGGCAAGCAGGAAAACGACATGACCAGGACGCCTGAACGATCCTACCGCACCCACGCGGCTACCGGGAGAATTTTCCTGCTGCTTCTGATGGGGTCATATGCAGTTTCCGCGGTATCACAGACGGCAGGTTCACCTCAAGGCTCACTCGTGGAGATCTTTCAGGCGGCGCAGGACCTGCGGCAGCCCGGAATCGTTGAAGGGATTCCGGATTTCTCGGCGGCCGCGGTCGAGCGGCAGAAGGCGGGACTGGCCGAACTCCGGTCCCGCTTCGACGGCCTGGACCCGGCAGGC
Source organism: Gammaproteobacteria bacterium (assembly GCA_022820625.1). GTDB lineage: Bacteria > Pseudomonadota > Gammaproteobacteria > Steroidobacterales > Rariloculaceae > UBA6522. Next base: position 1,456 of record JAJEFE010000008.1, read on the forward strand.
TGGGAGATGTCCGACCAGGTCGACTACCTGATCGTCCGGTCGGAACTGGACATGCTGGATTACAGTCTGCACGTCTACCGCGCCACGTCCCGAAGCCCCGCGTTCTACCTGTCGTCCATCTCGTCCTTCGGCATGTTGAGCGGCGCGGCGCTCAGCGGGCTCGGCCGGCTCGTGCAGCAACCGCCGCCGTTCACGGAAGCTCGCGCGGCCGAAATCGTCGCGCACATGAAGAGCGTCCCCGAAATTCTCGAACAGGCGAAACGAAATCTGACGGAGCCGACGCGCGAGATGTCGGGTTGGGCCCTGGCCACATTGGCCGACGGACAGTCCGGGAGCAGGGCGTTTGCGGAAGGTCTCAGGCCCCATTTCCCGGCTGAGTGGGCTGGAGAACTGGATTCGGCGGCCGTCGAAATGGGAACCGCGCTCGAATCGTATCGGCTCTGGATTGAGGAACGGTTGCCCGAAATGGTGGGTGCCCGTCCCATCGGGCGTGAGATGTACGACTGGATTCTGCGACGAATCTGGCTGTTGCCGTACGATGCCGAAGACATTCTCCGTCTGGGCGAGCAGGAATACGCGCGTTTCCTCGCCTTCACATCGTTTGAAGAGTCTCGCAATCGCGGCTTGCCGGCATTGGCGGGTGCGCTCTCGACTGCTGAATATGCGCGGCGCACGGAGGAGGAAGCCGGGGCGATTCGCCGCTTTCTTGAGGAAAAGGGCGCGCTCGACATACCGGACTACGTGGGACCGTATCGCCGCACGCAGATGCCCGACTACATTCAGGCCTTTTCCCTGTGGGCGGGCCTGAGCGGTTATTCGACTCCGGGCAACGGGGTGGTCAAGTATTCGGTGCCCGAAGATCACCCCTACACCCGGACCTACTGGGAATCGATCATGCGGGTCGATCCAAGCACAAACATCTTCCACGATGGAATTCCCGGGCACCATCTCCAGGGCATCGTGTCCGCACGTCACGCCTCTCCGATCCGGAGGGGTCACCGCGACCGCTTCAAGAGCGAGGGATGGTCGACCTACTGGGAAGAGACGGCCATGCAGCTTGGCTACTATGACGAGCGGCCGAAGAGCCGTGAGCTCATCTACAATTTCATGCGCCTGCGCGCAATGCGCGTGATCGTGGACGTGAAAATGGCGCTTGGCGATATGACCGTCGATGAAGCGGTGACGGCGCTGATGACGATACCCATGGACCGGCGTATCGCGCGGGAGGAAGCCGACGACTTCTTCGCGGCGCCCACGGGTGGAATCGTGTACCTGATAGGCAAGCTGCAGATCGAGCGCCTCCTGGCCGAAAGACGGCAACAACTCGGCGCCGATTTCGACCTGGGCCGGTTTCACAACGATCTCGTTGCCGCGGCGTGGGTGCCCATCGAGCTCACGCGATGGGAGATGACCGGCAATGGAGAGAACGTGCAGCGCATGATCGAAGATCGGAGTCCGATGCCGCGCCCGTGAACGACGAGCCGGGAAAAATCGCGCGTGGCGTCGTGGCAGCGGTGGTGCTGCTCCCGATGCTCGTCACCGGCCAGCAGGTCCCGCCGGACGAGATCATCCTGAGCGACGCGGCTTCGTTTCGGCTGGAGGAAGTCGCGGACGGCCTGCAGGTTCCCTGGGCCATCGCGTTTCTGCCGGGAAACCGGGCGTTGATCAGCGAGCGTGCCGCCGGCCGCATTCGTCTCGTCGATCTGGCCGATGGCACGATGGAGGCCCCTGCCGGGGGCCCGGACGATGTGTTCATCAAGGACAACGGTGGGATGCTGGATGTCGTGCTGCACCCGGCTTTCGACGATAACGGCTGGGTGTACTACTGCTACACCGCCGGCGACCTGCAATTGAGCACCACGGTGGTGGAACGGGTTCGGCTGACGGAGGGGCGATTCGCGGATCGCGAAAGGCTGTTCGCGGCACAGCCCTGGTATCACAATTCCATCGTGTACGGATGCCGGCTCGCGTTCAGCGGCGAGTACCTGTTCATTTCCATGGGGGAACGGTGGGACCTGAGGCACCTGGCCCAAAGCCCCGGCACGCACCTCGGTAAGATTCTTCGGGTCCATCACGACGGGAGTGCGCCGGCCGACAATCCCTTTGCCGATGTCCCGGGCGCCTTGCCGGAAGTCTGGGCGCTCGGCAGCCGCAACGCGCAGGGACTCACCGTTCACCCGGACACCGGAGAACTCTGGTCGCACGAGCACGGCCCCATGGGTGGCGATGAAATCAACGTCATCGAACCCGGCCGAAACTATGGATGGCCAATCATCACCTACGGGCTGGAATACAGCGGTGAGCCCGTCGGCGAGGGTCTGACGGAGTACGCGGGCATGGAGCAGCCGCTCCATACGTATATTCCGTCGATCGCACCGTCCGACATGGTGTTCTACACGGGTTCCGCTTTCCCGCAGTGGCAGGGCGATCTGTTTATCGGTGCGCTGGCGGGGACGCATATCAACCGGCTCGTGATCGACGGCAGAGACGTTGTTCACGAGGAAAGGCTTCTGCACGGCAGGGGCTGGCGTATTCCCTTCGTCAAACAGGGGCCTGACGACCTGATCTATTTCGGCACCGGCATGGGCACGGTCTATCGCCTCGTGCCGGCTGCTGCCGATCGGTGAATGGCGATCGTGGCGAGCCTGGACGACAAGACAATCCTCCTGACAGGCGCGTCGCAGGGGATCGGCGCCGCAACGGCGCGCGTGCTCTGCCGGGACGGCGCCCGCTTGATCGCTCACCACCAGGGCCGGGAAGACGACCGCGAGAAGGCGCGCGAATTGCTTCGTGAGGTCCCCTCGGATCGCAAACACTTCGTGTCGGGCGACTTCAAAGACGACGCGGTCGTGGAGCAGGTCTGGAGGGATGCCGTGGCCTGGCGCGGCCACATCGACGTGGTCGTGCTGAACGCCGCGATGATGGAGCCGCGCGGCGGATTCGATGACCCGGAAGAGGAATGGAACGCTGCCTGGCGCCGCCACTACCAGGTCAACGTGCAGGCGCCCGCGCGGCTGATGCGTGCAGCGGTGCGGCATTTTCGCACCCGAGGCACGGGCGTGATCATCCTCATGTCCAGTTGGGTCGCGCAGCGCGGGGCGGCCAATCCGAAGATGCTGGCCTACGCCGCGTCCAAAGCCGCCATAAAGGCGGTGGCGCAGTCCGTGGCGCGAGCCCATGCGCAAGAAGGAATCTACACCTACATCATCGCCCCCGGAATCGTCAGCACCCGGATGTCGGTGGATTTCGCGAAATTGCAGGGTGGCATACAGGGAGTGACCGATACGCTCGCCATGCGTGAATGGGTGCCGCCGGAGGAGCTGGGCAAGCTGATCGCATTTCTGGCTCAGGGGACCCATCGCCACCTGACGGGCGCAACCCTCGATGTCAACGGGGCAACCTATATTCGGTGAAAAAGCACTGGTCATGAGCGAACAACCGGATCGGAGATTGGCGGATCGCCAGGCAATCACCGACGTGCTGGTGGAGTACTGCTGCGCGCTTGACGTCATGGATCTGCCGGCGCTGGCGGCGCTGTTCACCGACGATTGCGTCGTGGAATACGGTCCGGGCGAATTCCTGCAATGCCATGGTTCCGCGGCGCTCGGGAAATCTCTGGAGCGCATGTGGCGGTGGTCGCGGACGTCCCATCACCTGTCCAACGTGGTGATCCGGTTTGACGGCAGGGACGCGGCCTTTTCCCGCAGCTACGTGCACGCCTGGCACGAACGCCCGGACGGGTCGACGGCGACGATTTTCGGCCAGTACCGTGACCGCTTCGTTCGTCAGGAGCAGCTCTGGCGCATCGCCGAACGGCGAATGCTCATGAACGGCTGCGACGCCGGCTTCACGGTCGACATCAATCGTCTGGAGCGCAGGCCGCCACCGCCGGGCTGGAGGGCGCCCGACATGGATTGAAAACTGTGCCTTGATGCGCGATTGCCCTGATGGTCTGACCAGGCTCGAGGTCCGGATTGACAAGGGATTCTCAGGAAACCGGCATTTCATTTCGATGCGACGACGGAGAGATCCGGTGCCGCGCCGGCGTGTCCCTCGCGACTGCGCTGGATGGTGCGGGCGAGTCGGTGTTCCGGTTTCTCAGGACGCGATTGCGGATTCCGGCGCCGCCTCTGCCTCCGCCAGCGGCACATTCCACGCGTCGTAACCGTACAGCCAGCCGGTGTCCTGGTCGCCGCCCTGCATCCAGGTGTTGGCGCTTGAGATGGCCTGGATTTTCGAAGTGCGCGGTTTTCGTGTCGCCTCGTAACATCGGAACGCTCCCTCGAGATCGTCGCCCTCGAAGGCCTCGATACAGCGCGCCAGTACTGCGGCATCCTCGATGGCGGTGGCGGCGCCCTGGGCCATGTAGGGGGTCATGGGGTGGCAGGCGTCGCCCAGCAACACGACGCGGCCGTCGCTCCACCGCGGCAGCGGCTCGCGCTCCAGGATCGCCCACTTGTGGCAGTCCGGGCAGGCTGCGAGCACGGCGCGAACGTCGGGATGGAAGCCCTCGTAAGCCGCGCGGACTTCCTCCACCTCGCCCTTCGCGGACCAGGACTCGGGCGTCAGCCAGTCCGCCGGTTCCGGGACGCTGGTGACGAAATAGACTTCGCTCTTCGTCGCGGTAACGTAGTAGATGACGATGTGCCGGTCCACGCCCCACCACTTGGTGCGGGACGGACCCAGGTCCAGTCCCTTGAGCCGTCCGGAGGGGAAGACGGCGCGGTAGGCGATGCGGCCCTTGTGGACCGGTTGGTCGGGTCCAAGAACCAGTTCGCGCACCAGCGAATGCACCCCGTCGGCGCCCACTACCGCGTCGGCGACCGCGTGGCCGCCGTCGGCAAATGCCAGCCGAACGCCCTGGGCCGACTGATCGAGACCCACCAGCTCCCGGTCGAAATGAATGATATCCGCCGGCACGGCACTTGCCAGGGCATCGGTCAGGTCAGCGCGGTGCATGCACAGGTACGGTGCGCCGAACAGGTCCTCCGGCATCGGCAGTTCCCTGAGGACCCGGCCCGTATCCCATTCCCGGTTGAGGTGGGAAAAGGGTCTGAACGAGGTCCGGCGCAGCGAGTCCTCGACGCCGATCCCGCGCAGCACCTTCATGGAGTTGGGCATCATCTGGATGCCGGCGCCCACCCGGGCAAACCGCGTTGCCTGCTCGTAGACGTCGACCTTCATGCCGACCCGCAGCAGGGTTGCTGCCGCGGCGAGACCGCCCATGCCGGCGCCGACAATGGCGATCGAGCGTTGACGGGTGGGCATACCGGTTGAATCCTGCGGGCGGACTCTGGATTATACGGTTGCCGGTGCGATCCCCTCGGGACGTACCGGATTCGGCAACGGCTCCGGGGAGGAGAACGATGAGCACGGTTCGGGCATTGATTGCGGTGCCGGTGGCACTGGTCCTGGGTCTCGGTCTGTTGAACGCACAGGAAGCACCCGACCGGATCTTCATCAACGGCAAGATCGTCACCGTGGACGACTATTTCTCCATTCAGGAGGCCGTCGCAGTGCGCGGGGAGCGATTCCTGGCCACCGGCAGCAGTGAGGAAATACAGGCGTTGGCGGACGCCGATACCGCCGTCACGGACCTCGGCGGGCGCACCGTTATTCCGGGGCTCATCGACAACCACAACCACGTCATCCGCGCCACGGAGTACTGGCCCAACGAGGCCCGCCTGGACGGCGTCACCAGCCGCGCCGAGGCGCTTGCGATTCTGCGGGCCAAGGCGGACGCGCTGCCGGAAGGCATGTGGTTGATGTCCCTGGGCGGCTGGAGCGAGGCGCAGTTCCTCGACAGTCAGGAAGATTTCGCGCTCGCGGAGCTGGACGCGCTGGCGCCGGTCCGGCCGGCCTTCGTTCAGGCGCTCTACAGCCACGCCTACGTGAATACCGCCTGGTTCGAGGCCATGGGCATTCCGCTCAGCGCAACCGCCGACCAGCAGGCCGCGGCGGAGGGTCTGGCGGCACGGGTCGTGCGCGATGGGAACGGTCGGGCAACGGGCCGGCTCAACGGCGGCTTCCCCATGGTCGAAGAGGCTTTGCAGGGCTTCCCGCCGGTTTCCCCCGAAGCGCAGGTCGAAGCCGTCAAGACGGCGTTCTCGCACCTCAACAGCATCGGGCTCACGGCAGTCTACGATCCCGCCGGCGTCGGCATTCGCCGCGAGGGCTATGCCCGGATTCGGGAGATTGCGGCGGATGGGGAGTTGACGCTGCGCGTCTACCACACGCTCGGCGGCAGCATGCCGCGGACCCCGCAGGATGCGCAGAATCTCATCGCCGAAATCGAGGCGTCCAAACCCTTCCAGGGCGATGACTTCGTGGACCTGATCGCGGTCGGGGAAATCTACTACGCACCCTTCCACTGGGACGGGACCATCAACCCGATCATTCCGGGCGACGAGGATGTCCACTGGGCCAGGGAGATCCTGCTGGCCGGCGCCCGGGGCGGGTGGTCGGTGCAGACCCATGCCACACAACCCGAAACCATCGGCCATTTGCTGGATCTTGTGGAAGAGGTGGATGCCGTCCATCCCGTGCGTCCGCTTCGCTGGACCATCACCCACGCCGACAACATCACCGCCGGGCAACTCGAACGCGTCCGGCGCCTGGGCATGAACGTCCAGTTGCGCAGCAACATGGTGATGGGCGGGCGCGAGCCGGTATTCGAGCAATTCGGTGACGCGGCCTACCACATGCCGCCCTTGCGCATGGCCCAGGAGAGCGGCGTCTCCTACGGCCTGGGAACCGACGGCACCAAGGCCGCGCAGATCGATCCCTTCGTCACCCTTTGGTGGGCGATCACCGGCAAGGCGCTCAACGGCGAGGTCATCCAGCACCAGACCCTGACGCGGGAGGAGGCCCTGATCGCCACCACCCGGGCCAATGCGCACCTGATGTTCATGGAGCAGGACATCGGCGCGATCAAGCCGGGGCTGCTGGCCGACATGGTGGTGCTGGACCGGGATTACCTGACCGTTCCGGAGGACGAGATCAAGGAGATTCGCCCCGTGGCCACCATGGTGGGAGGGAGGATCGTTTACGGTGAACTGTGACGCCGGTTCGGCTCGACAGGTGGATCGAATGCGTCGGTCATGAAGGCAATTCGTTATTTCCGGTGGAGACTGTAGCGGTCATGTGGGGGCTGTCGAAGTGGCGTGGGTGTCCGTGATTCGCACGTAACCGGCCGCTACCACTTGCCCGGCAGGTCCCCGACGCGCTCGTAGGCCTCGCCGATCAGCACCCCCAGTTCCCGCGCCTCGCCCTCGCCCAGGTGGATGCTCGGGCGGCCGTGGGCAAAGCGGTAGTTGCAGACGATGGCGATGTCGCCGACGTTCCATTCGATGGGGATTCCGAAGTCGTCGTAGACGTCGACGAACGCCTGTTTCTCCTCCCGGGACATCTCGCTGCCGTCGCCGAACGTCAGCTTCAGGGGGCGCTCCTCGTAGGGCAGGTGCATGACCTTCGGCCAGGCGTCGAACCACATGCCGTCGTCGGCGATGCTGCTGTAGAGCACGTTCCTGTCCCGTTGCGGGAAGTACTCGAAAGCTGAAATGCGGTAGCGCGTCTTCAGGAGCCGGTTGGGGCCCCATTCGACCTCCAGTCCCTTGGCGCGGGCCTGGGCCTCGGCCTCGTCCGGGTCGTCGGTCATCATGGACTTCTGCCAGTGGTTGTAGACGCCGATCTGGGGCGTTCCGGCGAAGGCTTCCCGGTCCGTGAGATTGCGGTGATAGCAGAGCCCGCGCTCCCTGAGCTTGCGTCCGAGGCCGGTTTGCAGGATGGCATCGGTCGCCTGGAGGTTGTCGGAAACGAATGTGTACCCGCGTCCGGGGACTGCCCGGTGGCACAGGAATCCCAGCATCCGCGTGCTGTGCCCGACATAGGCCATTTCGTGGTGGTAGTGCAGCCAGGCCTCGAGCGGCGCGCCCACCTCATACACGTTGGGCTCCAGCCGGTCGCGCGGGTTGGCGCCGCCCTCGTAGAGCATCTCCCGGTCGATGACGAGCTTCGCGAACCGCCGCATGGCCTGCAGGTCGGTCAATCCCGTGTTGACCAGGTAAACCAGGCCGACCTCGTCGAATGTCCTGTTCATGCGCCGGGCCAGCTCGCCGTCCGGGTCGAGGTCCGCCTCGCCCATGGCGTACTCGCCGCAGTCGATGGTGAATGACGTCGGCGGCAGCGCCGGCGTGCCCATCCACCACCGCGGCTCGATCACGCCGGGCAGGGGTCCGGTCAGATCGGCGACGATATTTGAGGCGGTGCTCATTGCGGTGTCCATATTGCCGCTATTGATTTCGCGGGCGCGCCGCACCCGGCGGCGATTCGTCGAAAATCCGGCCGTGCTTCTCCGCCTCGATTCGGCGCTGGTTCCACGCCCGCCATTCTTGGCGTTCCGCCGCCCGGCCTTCCGCGCGGCCCTCGGCACGGCCCTCCGCACGGCCCTCGGCCTTGTGCTTCTCGATAACCGGAATGACGTACCGATTCACCATCGCCTGATACACTGACATCGCAATCTCTCCCATCACATTCACCGGGCGCGTCAGCAGCATCGCCGCCATCGCGAGGCCTGCGCCCACGTCGCTGAAATCGCTGGCCACCGCCAGCGCAAAGTCGCCGGCGCTCCACCAGCCCTCCGGCGCGGCCGCCCATTGACTGCACATGTTATAGCCAATGCGTGCCAACGCCACAAGCCACAACGCCCCGACGATCCGGAAGAATGTCCTGGCGTCCCCTACCTTGACGCTCCAGATGGGAACATGATCCTCAGGCCGGGGCGTCGGCGACGGTAGAAACCTGCCCAGCCAGTGCAACAAGCGCATGAACTCTCCTTGGCGACAGTAGGATTGCGCTCACAATAGAGAGGCCGAACCAGCAAGTCAGCACGAGAAAGCGGCGATTTTCGCCACAAATGGAAAAATTTGGCGGATTTCCGCGCCTTCTACGCCAGTGACTTATGTACGTCAATGGCGTAGTATCCCATCGTGAAATTTCCTTCATCTAGACACCTGTTTTTTTACTGCGCTTACTATCGGCTTTCTTGAAGCGACGAATCGCTGACATTGTCAGGCGGCTGAAGCAGGAATTGCTTCCATGGACGAGAAACTGTTTGCAAAATTGATCGAGAGCGCCTCTCAGGCGGCGGAAATCGTACATGGCGATCGAGTACCGTCACGTACGTTTGAAGTTGCGTCGGATGTCGTGCGTGAAATCCGACAAAGCACTGGATTGTCCCAGGAGAAGTTCGCAGGGCTCTTTCACATATCCGTTGGTACACTCCGAAATTGGGAACAAGGGCGACGCCGGCCCGACGGACCGGCAGCCGCCTTGTTGACCGCGATCAAGAATGACCCGGAGCATGTTGTTGCTGCTTTGAATTCGGTCGGGTAGCCCGTTATCGATTGCCGGGCGTGGCTGCTGCTGCGCAGACGCCTCGCGTCATGTATCTTGCAGAATCGAAAAGCGCACCCCGTGGGGCCGTGCGGCATGCGCGAGCCAACGGCACAGGTAGTCGGAAGAACTCCTGCCGACGATGACAGAATAAGTAGGTGCGTCGTCGGCAACGCTCAGCACCACCACTGCCTTGGCCAGGCTCGTACGCGCGCATTGTCCGGGGCCGAATTCCCGGGGGTGCATGTCCAGGGTGCAACCCTTTGCCAGCACCGTGCGTGCGTCGACGCCGCTCACGCGAAGCGACACGTGTCCGCCGCTGACGTCGTTGACTGCGGCGGGGCGCCCGGCGAGTGCTTCGGAGAGTTCGCTGATGAGCTCTGCAGCACGATTCGCGCCGGTCTCGATCAGCCACTCGTCCGGGCCGAGCCAGTAGACGCGGTGGACTACCTCGGTATACGCGCTGGAAGCCGGAGGCAGGGGTTGTCCCAGGATCCGCGCGGCCGCGGTGGCCGCTCCGTTGCGTGGGTCGAGCCTGAGGGTGAGAAACCCGCGGTCGGACACCACGCCCACGCGGACACGTGCTTCCGCTGCGGATTCCACCGAGGCGAGAAAGGGTTCCAGGCCGTGGCGGTGTGCGTTAGTGTCAGCCATGGTTTTGCTGCCCTCCGTGGTCGTCCGTATCAGACATGCTGGCGCCGCCCCCTGGGATCGTAGAAGGTCGGCGCAACGATTTGCACAGGCAACGGCTCGCGGTCCGGCAGCACCGCCTGGATGGTTTCGCCCTTGCGGTTCCGCCCACCGGCGACCAGTGCCAGGGCGATCGGGTGGCCCAGGCACGCGCTGCGGTAGCTGGACGTGACATGACCGCACATGGGGACGGGAGTCGGTTTGCCCGTTTCTTCCACAAGCTGCGTTCCCTCGGGGAGTACCGTTCGATCATCGGACGACAGCAGTCCGATCAACTGTTTGCGATCCTCCCGCAAGCAGTCCGGACGCCGCAGGGAACGCTTGCCGAGAAAGTCCTTTTCCTTCGACAGCAGCCAGTTCATGCCCAGGTCAACGGGCGTGACGGAGCCGTCAGTCTCCTGGCCAACGATGATGAAACCCTTTTCGGCGCGCAGCACGTGCATGGTTTCGGTTCCGTAGGGCGCGATATCGAATGCCTTGCCGGCCTCCATGACCCGCTCCCACATGGCCAGCGCGAAGTTGCTGTCGATGTTGATCTCGAACGCCAACTCGCCGGAGAAGCTCACCCGGAACAGGGTCACGCGCATGTCGGCCAGCACGGCCGGCCTGACGGCCATGAACGGGAAGCTTTCCTTGTCCAGCGGAATGTCGCAGCCCAGCGATTCGAGCACCCGGCGGCTATTGGGGCCGGCCACCGCGATGGTGGAATAATGTTCGGTCAGCGATGTCAGGTAGACCTCGAGTTCCGGCCACTCGGTCTGTAGCCACTTCTCCAGCCAGCCAAGCACGTGGGCTGCACCGCCAGTAGTCGTTGTCAGGTAGAAGTGCTGCTCGCCGAGACGCGCCATCACGCCGTCGTCCATGAGCATGCCGTCCTCGCCCAGCATGATGCCGTAGACGCAGCGCCCGATCTTCATCCGGCCGACGTCGTGGGTGTAGATACGCTCCAGGAATTCGACGACGTCGGATCCGCGGGCATCGATCTTGCCCAGGGTGGAGGCGTCCATGGCGCCGACGGAGTTGCGCACCGCCAGGCATTCCCGCGCCACCGCTGCGTGCAGGGCTTCGCCGTCTCGCGGGAAGTACCAGGGCCGGTGCCACTGGCCCACCACCTCCATGGGTGCGCCGGCGGCCTCGTGCCACTCGTGGAGCGCGGTCTTGCGCACCGGATCGTAGAGCGGGCCGACGCTTTCGCCGGCGCCGACCCCGAAACTCACCGGCGTGTAGGCTGGCCGGAATGTGGTCGTGCCGACCTCCGGAATCGCCTTGCCGAGTATGTCGGCCAGCACGGCCAGGCCGTTGATGTTGCCGAGTTTGCCCTGGTCGGTGCCGAAGCCCAGCGCCGTGTATCGCTTGACGTGTTCCACGTTGCGATAGCCTTCGCGCACCGCGAGGCGAATGTCGGCGACGCTGGTGTCGTTCTGGAAGTCGATGAACTGCTTCGGGCAGCGATCCGCGTCCTTCGCGGCCGGCACACGCCACAGGGCTTCGATCGGGTTTTCCGGGACGGTGGCTGCGGCTGGCGCCTCGACTGCGGTGGGTTCCATGCCCAGCTTCGACACGGCTTCCCTGCCGGCGCGCAGTCCATCAGCCAGGCACTCGCCGAGGGACCGCCTGCCGTTGCATGCGCCGGCCGAGAGATGAGCCTGCCGCGCCTGCGAGGGCACGAAGCAGAGCTGCGAATTGTCCCAGGCCAGCCGCCCGCCGGCCTGCGAATGCAGATGGACGGCCGGGTTCCAGCCGCCGGACATGGCCACCAGGTCGCAGTCGATGCGGATCGTGCTCCTGACGGTGTCCCAACAATCGCCGTCCCACCGGGCGATGCCGGCGCCCCTCACACGGCGCCGTCCGGCCACGTCGCAAACCACGTGTCCCGCCAGCACCGGAATCTGCAGGGCTTGCGCCCGGGCGCCGAGTTCTCCGGCGCCGCCGGGACGGCTGTCAACGATGGCGGTCACCTCGGCGCCGGCGTCGGCCAGGTCGATCGCCGCCCGATACGCCGAATCGTTGTTCGTGAAGACCACCGCACGGCGGCCCGGCAGTACCGCATAGCGATGGATGTAGGTCGAGACGGCGGACGCCAGCATCACGCCCGGCCGGTCGTTGTTGCAGTACACCAGCGGCCTCTCGAAGCTGCCCTGGGCCAGCACCACCTGCCGGGCCCGGACGCGCCAGAGCCGTTCCCGGACGCCCTCGCCAGGGGGGCGCATGGACGCGACGCCGTCGCCGGAGCTGCCCGCGTCGACCGTACAGCGCTCCGCAATCGTCAGAAAGTTGTGGTCGTGGTAGCCGAACACGGTGCTGCGGGGCAGCAGCGTGCAGTCTGGGTGGTTGCGCAGTTCAGCCACTACACCGGCGGCCCACTCCGCGGCCGGCTTGCCGTCGATGCTCTCGGTGCACGCCAGCAGGCTGCCGCCGAATTCATTCTGCTCGTCGGCGAGAATCACCCGGGCGCCGGACCGCGCCGCCGCCAGCGCCGCCATCAGTCCGGCCGGCCCGCCGCCGGCCACCAGCACGTCGCAGTGTGCGTTCATGTGTTCGTAGGTGTCGGGATCGGGCGCCGCCGGTGAGCGGCCAAAGCCGGCCGACGCACGGATCAGGCGCTCGTATAGCTTCCACAGCGAGCGCGGGTACATGAATGTCTTGTAGTAGAAACCGGCACTCAGCATTCGCCCGAAGATGTCATTGATCGCGCCGGCGTCAAAGCGCACGCCGGGCCAGCCCTTTGTGGTGTGTGCGACCAGGCCTTCGTGCAATTCGACCTGAGTCGCCAGGAGGTTCGGCTGCGCAGCGGCGCCCGCCCCCACCTGCATGATCGCATTGGGTTCCTCCGCGCCGCTTCCGACGATCCCGCGCGGGCGGCGCAACTTGAAGCTGCGCCCCACCAGGGACAAGTCGCCGGCGATCAACGCGGACGCAAGCGTATCGCCTGCAAAACCCTCGCAGACTTCACCGTCGAAGGAGAATGTCAGGGGCCGTGTCCGGTCGATCCGCCCGCCCTGCTGCAAACGATTCGGCTGCATGGCTGCCATCGTCAGCCTCCGTTCCCGGCGCCGGACGCGCTGCCCGATCCGGCGCCGGCATCGACGGAGTTGTCGGCGACGTTTGGCGTCCCGGTTCCGGCCGGGCTCAATACGTAACTGCGTTCGATACGGTAGGTGACCGTATCGCGCTCCAGGCCGAACCACCGCCGGCAGCCCTGGGCGTGGTTCCACAGTTCCCGGTGCGCGCCGCGCGGGTTGGCGCGGAAGAACAGGTAGTCGGCCCATTCCCCGTCGCTCAGCGCATCCGGGTCCGGCGGCCGCACGATGCCGGCCTCGCCGCCGTAGCTGAACTCAGTCTCGGCCCGGGGTCCGCACCATGGACATTCGATCAGCAGCATGGTCCCTGTCCTGCGGGAGCAAAGCGATCGATCATTGCCGGATTCATTTGCCGCCCGCCTGGCGCAATTCGCACGCTAGTGCGCCACCGCCGCGGCGCCGTGCTCGTCGATCAGCGCACCTGAGGCAAACCGCTCCAGGCTGAAGGGCGCGTTGAGTTCGTGGGGCTCGTCATGAGCCATCGTATGCGCAAACACCCACCCGGACCCCGGCGTCGACTTGAACCCGCCGGTGCCCCATCCGCAGTTGAAGTAGAGGCCCTCCACCGGCGTTTTCGAGACGATCGGACACGCGTCCGGGCAGACATCGACGATCCCGCCCCAGAGCCTGAGCATGCGCACCCGGCTGAACACCGGGAACAGCTCGATGATCGCCTGCATCGTGTGCTCGATAATGTGGAAACTGCCCCGCTGCCCGTAGCCGTTGTACGCGTCGATTCCTGCGCCGATCACCAGCTCGCCCTTGTCGGACTGGCTGATGTAGCCATGCACCGCCCCCGACATGACCACCGTATCAAGCACGGGCTTGATGGGCTCGGAGACGAACGCCTGCAAGGGATGGCTCTCGATGGGCAGGCGCAGGTCCGCCATCTTCGCCAGCACGCTGGCATGGCCGGCCACCACGACACCGATGCAGCCCGAGGCGATGGCGCCGCGGGTGGTCTGCACCCCCACGGCCCTGCCGCCCCGGACTTCGATCCCCGTGACCTCGCACTGCTCAATAATGTCGACGCCGAGCGCATCGGCGGCCCGCGCGAAGCCCCAGGCGACGGCGTCATGCCGCGCCACGCCCGCGCGGCGCTGCAGCGACGCGCCGAGGATGGGGTAGCGCGCATCGGGCGACGTGTTGAGGTGCGGAATCGCCTTGCCGAGTTCAGCCGCGCTGACGACCTCGGCGTCGATGCCGTTGAGCCGGTTGGCGTTGACGCGCCGCTCGATGTCGCGCATGTCCTGCAGCGAGTGGCCCAGGTTGTAGACGCCGCGCTGGCTGAACATGACGTTGTAATTCAGGTCCTGGCTCAGTCCCTCCCAGAGCTTCATGGACTTCTCGTAGAGCAGCGAGGATTCGGTCCACAGGTAGTTTGAGCGCACTATGGTGGTATTGCGCCCGGTATTGCCCCCGCCGATCCAGCCCTTTTCCAACACGGCGATGTTGCGGACGCCGTGATCCCGGGCCAGGTAATAAGCGGTAGCGAGGCCGTGACCGCCGCCGCCGACAATGATCGCGTCATAGCTCTTCTTCGGTTCCGGACTGCGCCAGGCCGCACGCCAGTTCCTGTTGTAACCGAGCGCATTGCGCAACAGGCCGAATGCAGAATACCGATTCATGCTGTCATGCCCGGCCTGCCGAAGACGCCAGGCGAGTCGTACTGCCGGCCGCTTGAGACCCTCGCCCGCAGGGATGCGGGCGTGGAGCGTACAGGGACGTATTCACAGCGTGTCTCAAGCGGCCGGCAGTACGACTCGCCGACCCATCCCCCACAGCAGCCCAATCCTCGGCGAGACATGCGCCCTACCCATTGGCTCCATTGACGTCCCGCAACCGTTCATTGGCCGGGTCGAACGGACTGTCGGGAATCACCGTCGCCCTGAAAGTCCTGTCGAGGATCTCGATGCCGACATCGGCGCCCGGTACCGCCAGTTCGGGGGGGAGCATCCCCAGCGCCAGCGACTTGCCCGTGCGGAAACCGTAATTGCCGCTGGTGGCGCGGCCGACGGTCTCCCCGTCCCTGAGCAAGGCGTTGTTGCCGAGCGCGTCGGCGTCCTCCACGTCGTGAACCTCCAGCGTGACCAGCAGGTTCTTCAGTCCCGCCTCCCTGGATGCCAGCAGGGCGTCGCGCCCCAGAAAGTCGCCCTTGTCCGGCTTGACGAACCGGTCCAGGGTCGACTCGAAGGCCGAGTACTCGATGGACAGTTCGGTGCCCACCAGCCGGTAGGACTTCTCCATGCGCATGGCGTCCATGGCGCGAATGCCGAACGGCGCCAGCCCCAGGTCCTCGCCGGCCTCGAACAACGCGTCGAAGATGTGGTTCTGGTATTCCATCGGGTGGTGCAATTCCCAGCCGAGTTCGCCCACGAAGTTCACCCGCATGGCGTTGACCGGCGCCGAGCCGACCACGATGTCGCGGGCGGTCAGCCAGCGGAACGCCTGGTTCGACAGGTCTGCAGTCGTCACGCGCGACAACAGTTCCCTGGCTTTGGGGCCGGCCACCACCAGCACGCCGACTGCGCCCGTCAGGGGCGTGAACTGCACGGATCCATCCCGCGGCATGTACTTGCGCAGGTAGTCGTGATCGAGCCGCTGGAAGGCGCCGGCCGATACCAGGTAGAAGGAATCGCCCGGCTCGCGGCGGATCGTGAACTCCGAATGCACGCCGCCGTTGCGGTTCAGGGCGTGTGCCAGGCACAGCCGCCCGACCTGCCTGGGCACGCTGTTGGCTACAAACCAGTTGAGAAAGTCTTCCGCGCCGGGGCCGGATACGCGGCACTTGGCGAACGCGGTCATGTCCTGCAGTCCGACGTTGTTCGTGACGTTGTCGACCTCCCTGCGAACCGCCTCGAACCAGCGCGAGCGGCGGAACGACCAGTCGTCTTCCTGGGGCATTCCATCGGTGGCGAAGAAGTTGGGCCGCTCCCAGCCGAACTTCTGCCCGAACACGGCGCCACGCGCCTTCATGCGCTCGTAGCAGGGCGCCGTGCGCAGCGGGCGCGCGGCAGGGCGCTCCTCGTCCGGGTAGTGGATGATGAAGACGTGCGCGTACGCCTCCTCTGTTTTCTTGACCAGGTAGTCCTTCGTGGCGTATTCACCGAAACGGCGCGGCTCGACGCCCAGCATGTCGATGGTGGGCTCTCCCTCCACGATCCACTCCGCCAGTTGCCAGCCCGCGCCGCCCGCCGCGGTGATCCCGAAACTGTGTCCCTCCGACAGCCAGAAATTGTCGATGCCCCAGGCCGGCCCGATGATCGGGTTGCCGTCGGGCGTGTAGGCGATGGCGCCGTTGTAGACTTCCTTGATGCCGACCTCGGCGAACGCCGGCACCCGGTTCATTGCAGCCTCGATGTGCGGCATGAGCCGGTCGATATCTTCCTGGAACAACTCGTACTCGGCCGCCGGATCCGGGCCGTCGACATAGCAGCAGGGCGCGTCCTTCTCGTAGGGGCCGAGGATGAAGCCGCTGTTTTCCTCGCGCAGGTACCACGAGCCGTCCGATTCGCGCAGCACGCCGAGTTCGGGCAGGTTCCTGTTCTTGCGCGCCAGCAGATCGGGATGCGGCTCGGTGACGATGTACTGGTGCTCCACCGGCATCACCGGCACGTCGAGTCCCACCATCTCGCCGGTCTGGCGGGCGTAATTCCCGGTCGCCGAAACCACGTGATCGCAGGTGATGTCGCCCTTGTCCGTGTGCACGACCCAGCCTCCGGAAGTCGCCTGATCGATGCCGAGAACCGCCGTCTTGCGGTAGATCGCGGCGCCGCGCGCGCGGGCGCCTGCGGCCAGCGCCTGGGTCAGGTCGGCGGGCTGGATGTAGCCGTCCTCGGGATGAAAAATGCCGCCCACGAGCCCGTCGATGTTGCACAGAGGCCAGAGCTCCCCGATCTCCGCCGGCGTCAGGAAGCGCACGTCCACCCCGATGGTCTTCGCCGTGGCCGCGTACTGATGGTACTCGTCCATGCGGTCCCTGTTCATGGCCAGGCGCAGGTTGCCGACCCGGCTGAACCCTACGCGGCGGCCGGTTTCCTGCTCGAGCTGCTGGTAGAGGTTGACCGAGTACTTGTGCACCTGGCCCACCGAGTAGCTCATGTTGAACAGCGGCAGCAGGCCCGCGGCGTGCCAGGTCGAACCGGACGTCAGTTCACCCTTCTCGACCAGCACGACCTCGTCGCCCCAGCCTTTCCTGGCCAGGTGATACAGTGTGCTGACGCCGACAACACCGCCTCCGATGACGACGACTTTCGCCCGTGTCTTCATCATTCAGGAACCCGGCTCAGAGAAATGGCCGCGGCGTCCGGGCGAACAACTCGCGCACCAGCGGCTCGAAATGTTCGAGCGGATGGGTCCGGTACGCGGGATCGAACGACACCTGGTCCCAGCGGGCGCAGAAATCGATGCATGCTTCGTAGTACTCGTGGCCGCGGTATCGATCGCGGGCGTTGCGGTCCTCGCCGTAGTGCTGTAGCCAGTAGTAGCCCTGGAACAGGCCGTGGTGCCTGACGATCCAGTGGTTTTTCTCGCTCACGTAAGGGGCAAGCAACGCGGCCGACGCCTCGGAGTGATTGCGCGGCGAGATCACGTCGCCGATGTCGTGCAGCAGTGCGCAGGCGATGGTTTCGTCGTCCGCGCCGTCCCGCTCCGCGCGTGAGGCGGTTTGCAGGGCGTGCTCCAGGCGGCTGATCCGATAGGGCGAGTCACCGTCCATGGAACGCAGCCAGGCCAGTACACGGTCGGCGAGTTGGGCCGCGTTCCGTGCGTCGTGGGCCTCCACCAGGTCGTAGTCCTCGCGGGTGCCGTGATCCATTGCGGTGAACGTCACCTTGTGTTTCATGATTCACTTCCTGCAGGCCCTGCCAGCCCGCGCTCCGGAATTACCTCCGGAATGTCGTCGAACCATGCAATTCGCGGCCGGTCAATCGTTGTCGCCATCACATCGCCCTCCTGCGTCGGCGCCGTCCGGCGCCGGCGGAATCCGGCCCCTGTGCCGGCTTGGCAACCACGGAGAACAGCCTGGGGAAGGCGTCCCGCTTGTTCGGGATCGCCATGGCGTCCACGAAGTATTCCTGGAACTTCGGCTCCACTGCCGTCTCGATCTTCTCGATCCTGCGCACCGCGGCCTCGACTTCCGCGCGGGCGGGCACGTTCAGAAGAGCGATCAGCGCCCCCATGCCCGCGGCATTGCCGGCCGACTCGACCCGGTTCAGGTCGCAGTCGGGAATCAGCCCAAGGACCATCGCGTATTTCGGGTCGATGTGCGAACCGAACGCCCCGGCCAGCCGGATGCGGTCGATCCGGTCGAAATCGGCCCTGTCCTGGAGCAGCCGCACGCCTGCATACAGCGCCCCCTTGGCGAGTTGCACCTGGCGCACGTCGTTCTGGGTGACGAGGATGCGCTGCGGGCCGTCGTGCAGAAGATATGAAAACGTGCGGCCGTCGGCGACGATGCGATCACTTCGGGCCGCCAGCGAACCGTCGACGACGCCGTCCTCGTTGATGATGCCGGCCAGGTACATCTCGGCGATGACCTCAATGATGCCGGACCCGCATATGCCCGTGACTCCGGTTTTTCCCGTTGCTTCCCCGAACCCCGGATCGTCCGACCAACGCTCCGAACCGATGACGCTGAAACGCGGCTCGAGGTTGTCCGCATCGATGCGCACGCGCTCGATGGCGCCGGGTGTGGCGCGCTGGCCGGCGGAAATCTGCGCGCCCTCGAAGGCGGGGCCGGTGGGACTGGAGCAGGCCAGCAGCCGGTCGCGGTTGCCGAGCACGATCTCGGCGTTGGTGCCCACGTCCACGACCAGCGAAACTTCCTCCAGCAGGTGCGGCTCCTCGGCCAGCACCATGCCGGCCGCGTCGGCGCCCACGTGCCCGGCGATGCACGGCAGCACGTAGACGTTGGCGCCGGGATGGATCCCGATGCCGATATCGCGCGCCTTCAGATCGAGCGCGGTATCCACCGCCAGCGCAAAGGGCGCACCCCCGAGTTCCCGTGGGTCGAGCCCCAGGAACAGGTGATGCATGATCGGATTGCCGACGATCGTGAGCTCGACAACGTCCGCTGCGTCGATGCCGCCCCGGCTGCAAACGTCACCGATGAGGTCGTTCACGCCCTGACGAACCGCGCGCGTCAGTTCGTCGGCGCCTTCCGGGTGCATCATCACGTAGGAAACACGGCTCATGAGGTCCTCGCCGAAACGAATCTGCGGGTTCATGATGCCCTCGGTGGCGACCACGTTGCCGCCCGTCAGGTTCACCAGGTGAGCGGCGATGGTCGTGGAACCGATGTCGATCGCCACGCCGTGGGCGCTGGGCTTGAAGCCGGGCCAGACGGCGACGACGGTCGATTGCCGGTGCACCGCCGCCGTGACCCGCCATCCGCCGTCGCGCAGCGCGGCCTGCAGGCCCGGCAGGATGACGGGGTCGCAGCCCAGGTCGGCCAGTTGCCACTCCCAGGCCAGCGCGTCGCAGAGCCGCTTGAGATCCCCGGTCGATTCGAGCAGGTCGGCAGGCTGCACCTCGACGTGGTAGAGCCGGGTGGCAGGGTCGAGCTTGATCTCGCGGTGCTCGGCATCCTTGCGCACCACCTGGCGGTGCATCTGGCTCTCGGGCGGAACATCGATGACGAGGTCGCCCCGGATCGCCGCCTGGCAACTCAGGCGATGGTTGGGCGCGAGTGCCTGGCGGCGCTCGCCGTACCGTTCCTCGATCTCGTTGACCGCTGATAGGTGCGTCGGGCGGGACGCGATGGCGTGCTTGGCGAAGTCGCCGTCCATGCAGACGATGCGGCAGCGGCCGCACAGCCCGCGCCCGCCGCACACCGAGTCGACGTCCACGCCGATGCTGCGGGCGGCATCCAGCAACCGGGTACCTTGGGGAAATGTGCCGCGGCGGCCGGAAGGCGTAAACACGATCCTGGCGTCCTGGCTGGTCACGTCGGTTCCTTGTGCGCGGTGCCCGGGCATTCGGCCTGTTCAGCCGACGGCCGAACGGCGCCGCCGGCGCCTCCCGCCGCGCTCGCGTCCCGGCCGATCGGCCGACGGCTGGCGGTACTTGCGGATCCACCGGGTGCAGTCCGGATCGTGCCCCATCATGACATCGGCGCCCAGCACCGCCTGAAGCACGTCGTCGTGCAGCGGATTGGTGATCGCCGAGGTCATGCCCGCGCCGATGGCCATGGTGAGAAAGGCCGAATTGATGCCGTTGCGGTTCGGCAACCCGAAACTGACGTTGGAGGCGCCGCAGGTGGTGTTCACCCTGAGTTCCCCGCGCAGCCTGCGGACGATGTGCATGACCTGCCTGCCTGCGGTGTTGATCGCGCCGATGGGCATCACCAGCGGATCCACCACCACGTCCTCCCGGGGAATGCCGTGGTCGGCGGCGCGCTCGACGATCTTCTTCGCCACCGCGTAGCGCACGTCCGGGTCTTCGGAAATGCCGGTTTCGTCATTGGAAATGGCGACCACGGCCGCACCGTGCCCTTTCACCAGCGGCAGGACCGACTCCAGGCGCTCCTCCTCGCCGGTCACCGAGTTGACCAGCGCCTTGCCCTTGTACACCGCAAGCCCTGCTTCCAGGGCCGCGACGATGGACGAATCGATCGACAGCGGCACATCGCTGACCGACTGCACGAGTTTGACGATATCCGCCAGCATTTTCGGTTCGTCGGCCAGCGGCACGCCGGCATTGACATCGAGCATGTGGGCGCCGGCCTCGACCTGGGCGATGGCGTCGGCCTCGACCCGACTGTAGTCGCCCCGCGCCATCTCCTCGGCGAGGACCTTGCGCCCGGTCGGGTTGATACGCTCGCCGATGATCACGAACGGCCGGTCGAAACCGATCCGAACTTCCCGGGTGGGCGAGGCGACGACTGTTTCGGTCATGAGACTTTCTCCATTGCCGTCCTTGTCGGCGCATCCGGTACGGTGGGGTGACCCCGGTCCCACTCGGCGTTCCTCCAGTCCAGCGCAGGCCGCCACGGCTGGCGGCCGTCCAGCACGCCGGAGCGCTCGACGATTTCCGCGACCCGGTGTTCCTGGCGGTAGGCCATGATGTGAATGCCGTGCACGCCCTGAATCTCCCTGATTTGCCGGATCATGTCGATGCAGATGTTCACCCCCTCCCGCTGCTGGTTCTGCGCGCCCTTCAGGCGGCGGATGACCGCGTCGGGAATCCGAATGCCCGGTACGTTGCTGCGAATCCATTCGGCCGAACGGGCCGAAGCCAGCGGACCCACACCGGCCAGGATGAAGACCTTCTCGTGGGTTCCGGCGTCGCGCACCGCCGCCATGTAGCGCTCCAACATCTCCATGTCGAAACAGTACTGGGTCTGCACGAACTGCGCGCCGGCCGCGACCTTCTTCGCCAGCCGCAGCGGGCGGTAGTCCAGCGGCGGCGCGAACGGATTCGCGGCGGCGCCCAGAAACACCCGCGGCGGCTCGGTCAACTTGCGCCCGCTCAGGAACCGCGACTCGTCGCGCATGCCGCGAATCATGCTCAGCATGGACATGCAATCCAGGTCGAATACCGGCTTCGCCCCCGGGTGATCGCCCACGTCCACGCCGTCGCCGGTCAGGCACAGGATGCTGGCCACGCCCATGGCCGCCGCGCCGAGCACGTCGCCCTGGATGGCGATCCGGTTGCGGTCCCGGGCCGAGACCTGCATGACCATGGCGTAGCCGCGCCGGCACAGCAGCGAACACATGCCGACGCTGGACATGTGGCAGTTGGCGCCCGAGCCGTCGGTGGCGTTCATCGCATCCACGTGGCCGTCGAACAGTGCGGCGCGCTCGTAGACTTCGGCCGGATTGGCCGAATCGGGAGGGGCGATCTCCGCCGTCACCGCAAATCCGCCGGCCCGCAGCACGCGCTCGAACCGGCCGAACGAGGAGTGCCCGGGCCTGATCGGCAGCGGATCGCCGGGTACCAGCGGTTCGTCTTCAAACTGCATGGCTGCCGCTCCCGACCCTGATGCGCACCTCGCGCAGCCACGCCGACCGGCCGATCAACCGGTGGTCCACGGGCGGTTGCACGACCTGCAGCGGAATTTCCTCTTCACGCAACCGCTGGTTGCCCTCCCACGCGAGCACCCAGACGCACGGCATACCGGGCTTGACCTCGCAGTGCCCGTCGGCGCGGACGCCGCCGCAGGGGCCGTTGCGCATCTTCTTCGGGCAGTTCATCGGGCACGACAGCCCGGTGAAGCCGACGATGCACTGGCCGCAATTCTGCGAATCCAGCAGGAAGCCCTTGGCGAGCGACTCGGCCTTCACGAACGGTTTGTCGAGCCGCTCGTAACCGATCAGCCGCAGCAGCGGGTTGCAAAGGACCAGGATCCATTCGAGGACGGAATAGAGGCTCTTGAGCAAGCGCGCGTTGCGTACCGACCACCGGCGCATGCGGTACGTCTCAACCCGCTCCGTGGCCGCTCCGGTTTCCATACTGAGCTAGGTCCTGTCGTCGGAGCCGTCCGGTGCGACGCCGTGACTGCGGATCAATGCGTCGAGCCGCTCCTGCGTAAACGTTTGTTCGAAGCGGCCGGCCTCGGCAAGGGCGACCTCGCGCAGCTCGCCGTCCGTGTCCATCGCCGTGGTCTCGCGGCGCCATTCCGCCAGGTACGCCGCGCTGCCGCCCTTGCCGGCGCGCATGGCGGCGCGGTCGATCGCCTCCTGGAAGCGGCCGCTCAGCATGACCTTTTCGCGCCGCCGGCCGCGCTGCACGATGACCTGCGCTGGAATGTCACGCCAGAAGACGAGGACTTTCTTGACCATGGTTCGACGGCCTGTGCCTGAATCGCGCAGCCAGGCTGGTTTCAAGTTCGCCATATCCGCAGCGCACGTGCTCGAAGTCGAGTTCGAGGCGCGCGGCCGCACGGGCGGCGGATTCGATCAGCTGGGCGTCTTCCGTCTGGGAGAGATAAACGAGCTTGCGGTAGTTGCCGAAATAGGCGTCGCGCAGTTCCGGATGCCGGTCCAGGCCCAGTGGCCTGGTCACGAACCGGTCGAAGTGCCGTGCCAGAAAATCGGTCAGGTAGAACGTTCCGGGTTCGGCCATGGCAAGCTCGGCGAATCGTTGACGGCCGGCAAAGAATTCGTAGCAGTGCGCGCCCTCGAGGCGCTCGGCGCCTTCCTCCGCGAGAACCCGGTCGATGCCGCCGGCGGTACCGCAGTCGGCGTAGGCGACGAAGATCTCCTCGTACGCCGCGCGATGCCTGCGAATCATCCTGCGCAGGCGTTCGGGAATCTCCGCCGGGCGATTGTGGAGCTTCGCATCGATGCACTTCAGATGCAGGTGCCGCCAGCCCCAGCGGTGTTTGAGCGCGTCGATCTCCCGCGCCAGCGCGCCGCAGGCGATGACCAGGATCGGCTCAGGCATTGACGATCTTTCCCAGGCGGCGTGTCCGCACCATGGCCGGCGCCACGTCCGCCGCCTGCGCCGCATCGCGGCAATAGCCGTCCGCGCCCACGGCGCGGCCGAACTCCTCGTTCAGCGGCGCGCCGCCGACCAGCACGATGTAATCGTCGCGAATGCCCTGACTGACCATCTCGTCGACGACCACCTTCATGTAGGGCATGGTGGTGGTGAGCAGCGCGGACATGCCGAGGATGTCGGGCTGGTGCTTCTCCAGCGCCTCGAAATAGTCCTCGACCGAGTTGTTGATGCCGAGGTCGAAGACCTCGAAACCCGCGCCTTCGAGCATCATCCCGACCAGGTTCTTGCCGATGTCGTGGATATCGCCCTTCACGGTGCCGATGACCATCTTGCCGATGGGCTTGACGCCGGTCTCGGAGAGCAGCGGGCGCAGGATTTCCATGCCGCCCTTCATGGCGTTGGCCGCAAGCAGCACCTCGGGCACGAACAGGATGCCGTCGCGAAAATCGATGCCGACGATCCGCATACCTTCCACCAGCGCCTCGTTGAGCACCTTCTCCGCGCCCCAGTCGCGCTCGAGCAGGATGCACGTGCCCTCGACGATCTCCTCCCTCAGGCCGTCGTAGAGGTCCTCGTGCATCTGCTCGACCAGTTCGCCGTCGTCCAGTTCCGACAGGACGATGTCTTCCTCTTCCAGGATGGCTGCGTGTTCCATGGCCATCAGTAGTCCCGATCCTCGAACTCGGACTTGCGCCGATGGATGTACTCCACGAGCGACTCGTCGATGGCAGGATCGAGCTTCGGCGCCTCGTACTCCCGAAGCATCTGTTTCCAGATGCCGTTGGCGCGCTGGGCGGCGTCGAGCGAGCCGTCCTGCTGCCACTGTTCGAAGCTGTTGTTGTCCGCAACGTTGGACCGGTAAAACGCGGTCTCGAAGTTCTTCAGAGTGTGCGCGGCGCCGAGAAAATGCGCGCCGGGCCCGACCTCGCGGAATGCGTCGAGGGCCTGGGCGTTTTCCGACAGATCGACGCCCTTCAGCAGCACAGCGATCATGTTGGCCTGGTCGGCATCCAGGATGAACTTTTCATAGCCCATCGCGAGACCGCCCTCGAGCCAGCCGGCGGTGTGAAGCATGAAGTTCACGCCCGCAAGCGCAGCCGACTGCAACGTGTTGGCCGCCTCAAAGGCTGCCTGAGCGTCCGGAACCTTCGACGCGGACAACCCGCCGCCGCTGCGGAAGGGCACGCCCAGGCGCCGCGCCAACTGCCCCGCGCCGTAGACGACCAGGCTGGGCTCCGACGTGCCGAAGGTCGGCGCTCCCGACTGCATGGACAGGACCGCCGCGAACGAGCCGAACACCACGGGGGCCCCGGGCCGCACGAGCTGAATGTAAGCCATGCCGGCCAGCGCCTCGGCCAGGATCTGGGTCAGCGTGCCGGCCACGGTC
Source organism: Gammaproteobacteria bacterium (assembly GCA_022820625.1). Classification (GTDB taxonomy): domain Bacteria; phylum Pseudomonadota; class Gammaproteobacteria; order Steroidobacterales; family Rariloculaceae; genus UBA6522. Next base: position 26,449 of record JAJEFE010000008.1, read on the forward strand.
ACCGGCGACATCGCGCCGGCGAGCAGGAACGGCGAAATGATCGTCGCCTGGTTGTTCTCGGCGTAGGCCGTCGCCGCGCCCAGCATGGTTCCATCGAAGGTCAGCGGCGAATTCGCGTTGATCAGGCTCGTCAGCACCGTCTTGCGCGGTACGAAGTCCTCGCCGAACAGGAGCTTTGCCATGGCCAGGGTGTCTTTGGCGCGCTCCGGATGCGTGACCGAACCCATGAACGGCTTGTCGGTGTACTTGATGTGGCTGTAGATCATGTCGAAGTGGCGCTTGTTGACGGGGACGTCGACAGGCTCGCAGATCGTGCCGCCGGAGTGGTGCAACCCCGGGCTCATGTAGGCCAGCTTCACGAAGTTTCGGAAATCCTCGAGGGTCGCGTAGCGGCGCCCCCGGTCGAGGTCCGTCACGAACGGCGAACCGTAGGCGGGCACCAGCACCGTGCGCTCGCCCCCGATGATCGTGCTGCGCCTCGGGTTGCGCGCGTGTTGCCAATATTCGCTCGGCGCCGTGGCCTTGACCAGCGACCGGCACATGCCGCGCGGGAACCGCACACGCTCCCCGTCCACGTCCGCGCCCGCTTCCTTCCAGAGCTTGCGCGCCCGCGGGAAATCGCGGAACTCGATGCCGATCTCCTCCAGGACCGTGTCGGCGTTGTGCTCGATCAACTCCAGCGCTTCGGTATCGAGAACCTCGAAATAGGGAATCCTTCGATCGATCCAGGTCGCAAACTCGTCCACGATCCCGCGCTTGCGTGCTGCCCGCACCGCCGCCCGGCCAGTGCGAACGGCGCGGCGCTTCCGGCCGGCGGCTCGCCTGCGTCGCGGATTGTCGATCATGCGCGGCCTCCTGCTGCGGAAAAACGGCTGAGCAGTCAATGCGCAAGCCAATGTTGTCAATTCGCAGTCTGAGCCAGAATCCCGATTCCTGCATCGCCGGATGCGACATGGAGCCAATCGCCAGCGACATCGCGGCGTCTCGCATTGCCGTTGGCGCGTCAAATTGGATCGTAATCCGATCGCCCAAGACCCTTGTCCCCCGAGCGGCCACCATTTGGACGACGTTCAGCTTGTTGTCGATACCTGTTTATGCTACAAATCGTCATACATTTCGTACTACGTGGGAACCTGCATGACCGTTCTGAGCATCCGCCTCCCGGAGGGCCTCGACGCGCGCCTGAACGAGGAATCCCGCCTGGCGGGACAGCCGAAATCGTTCATCGCGCGCACCGCGTTGGAACAGTTTCTGGCTGACAGGCGACAGGAGCGGTTCCTCGCCCGATTGTCCAGGGCAGCAGCAGCGGTTGACGCCCGCGACGCCGGCGAACTGGCGGACGAAGCCCTGCCGTTCGATAACGAGGCGCTCGAACTTGCGGAACGCGGCGCCGCGAACAACGACTGAGCAGTTGGGCGCCAGGAACAATGGCAACTCCGATCCGACGGGGCCAGATCTGGATCGCCAACTTGAATCCGAACCGGGGGCGCGAAGTGGGCAAGATTCGGCCCGTGTTGATCATTCAGGGAGACTGGCTGAGCGACGCGCAAGAACGCACTGTCGTGGTGCTGCCGCTCACCAGCCAGGTCCGTCGCGATGCCGAACCGCTGCGAATCACCGTCGCCGCCCGCGGCGGCTTGCGCGGGGACTCCCAGATAATAGTCGAACAACCGCGCACCCTCGACCGCGGGCGACTGGGCGACGGCCCGTTGACGGAACTCTCGGTCAGCGAGATGACGCGCGTGGAGCGCAGTCTCCTTGCGGTCCTGGGTATCGCGCCATCGTGATGGCGCGCCATCATGGCGGCGCCCTGGCGCACTGTTGGCGATACGCAACAGTTTACTGCGAGATTGCCGCAGCCGGGCGCCGACTGTCCAAATTTGGCGCTCCAATGTCGCATATCTTTCATTGAACGTCGCATCGCAATGTTATTCTCAGAGCATCGGAATGAGTGACAGTCACCAACGGGGGGACACAATGGAAGTTCCGTTGAAAGCAAAACGTACCGCCATATCCGCCGCCGTCGCGGCAGCGCTGGCCGGACCCACCGCCGTGGCGCAGGCACAGGAGGACGGCCGGGCACTCGAAGAAGTCGTCGTGACCGCGACTCGCGTGGAGCTATCGCTCCAGGACGTTCCCGTCGCCGTATCCGCCTTGGGACCGGGCGAAATCGGGGAACTCGGAATCACCAATTTCGCGGACTACTCGCTGCAGCTGCCGAGCGTGACCGCCGGCGGCAGCGGACCGGGCCAGAACACCATCTACATTCGCGGCGTCGCATCGACAACGCCGAACCTGACGGTTGCCGGCGTGGCCGGACTTTCGCCCAACGTCGCCTTTTACCTCGACGAGCAGCCGCTGGCACATCCGGGCCGCAACCTCGACGTATACGCGGCGGACCTGGCGCGCATCGAGGTGCTCTCGGGTCCCCAGGGCACGTTGTTCGGGGCCAGTTCCCAGGCCGGCAATGTCCGCCTGATCACGAACAAGCCGGACCTGACCGAGTTTTACGGCAACGCGAAGCTCGGCGCGAACACGATCAGCGGCGGCGACGGGGGATCGAGCCTCGAGGTCGTGCTGAACGTTCCCGTCAGCGACAACTTCGGACTGCGCGGCGTCGTCTACAACGACAGCAAGGGCGGCTGGATCGACAATGTCGCCGGCACGAGGGACGCCAGTGGGAGTGCGCGGTTCAGGCCCGAGGGCGCGGTTCGCAAGAACGGCGTGCCTGTCGCGGCGCACCGAGCCGGATTCAGCGCCGGAGCCGACCTCTCCGCGGTGAACTTCATTCAGGCCGATAACAGCGCTATCGCCGACGAAAATATCAATGGAGTCACCTACACCGGCGGTCGGATCTCCGCGCAGTGGGATATCAGCGAAAACTGGGACCTGCTCGTCGCGCACACGACCCAGGACACCGCGGCGGACGGCGTATTCTTCGCCGACCCGGATATCGGCGACCTGGAGATCATGCGTTTCGTGGACGAGCGCATCGATGATTCGATCGACAACACTGCCTGGACGCTCACGGGCCGGCTCAATGAGCTTCAGCTCATCTACACCGGCGCGTTCACGGATCGGCAGTCGGATCAGATTGTCGACTACTCCGACTACCTGTTCGTGGGCCAGTACCTGCCGTACTACATCTGCGATTATTACGCCGGATATTATGCCAAGCCAGGCGTTCCTGGAGTCGGCACGTGCCAGTCCCCGCTGATGTTCGTGGACAGCCTGAATGCGCTCGAGGTTCAGACCCACGAGATCCGCTTTACCACGGACCAGTCGAACCGCTGGCGTCTCCAGGGCGGCGTGTTCACCAGCGAACTGGAACTCATCGAGGTCAACGACTTCACCTATCCCGGTTCCGTCGATGCCGTCATGTGGACCGGTGGGGTGGGATTCACGCCCAACTACCCCTGCACGAACCCGGCGGCGGCTGCGGGTAACCCCAGCGGATCAGCCTTCTGTGGCGGGGGGGGGCAGGGCTATTTCACATATCCGGGACCGTTCCCTGAGGACGTCATCTTCCGCAACGACATCAGGCGTACGGACAATCAGTTCGGCGTGTTCGGCGAGTTGGGTATCGATCTGAGCGAGCAGTTCTCGTTGACACTCGGCGCCCGCAACTACGAGATCGAGGTCGATCTTGAGGGCAGCGCCAATTCATCGTTCGGCAATGCCGCTGGCCCGGGCAGATCGGATGCGCAGCGATTCGGCACCAACATTTCGTACAAGTTCGCGCCAGACAATCCGAATCCCGAGCCCGACAAGGCGGTGGCCGACGGCACGATATTCAAGGCGACGCTGGACTGGCGGCCGGCCCCCGCACAGCTCTACTACGTTACGCTGTCGGAGGGCTTCCGGCCTGGCCTGCTGAACCGCCCGGGCGGGAGTCCGAGCGCGGACGGCAGTGGTTTCACGGTGCCAAACGTGCTCGATACCGACGAAGTCGTCAATCTCGAGTTTGGCATGAAGGCCGATTTCGGCAACGCCTTCCGATTGAACGCGGCGCTGTTCAACATCGATATTGCCAATCTGCAGACCACGATCTTCGATACCAGCATCGTCAACCTGTTCTTCTCGGACAACGCGGCGGACGCCAAGGTGTCGGGCCTTGAGGCGGACTTCACCTGGCTGCCCGAGTGGTCCGACGGGCTCACGATCGCCGGTGCGGTGTCGTTCCTCAACTCGGAGATCACGAACAAGCTCACACCGACCAACGACGTGCGTGTCGGGGACGAACTCGCGTTCGCGCCGAGCAATCAGGGCAACCTGCGGGCGCGGTACGAGTGGACCCTGCAGGCCAACGGGTGGACGGCGCACGTCATGCCCATGATTTCCTGGTCAGCGGACTCGTACAGCGACATCATCACCATCAACCGCGACCTGATCAACGGCTGGACCATGCTCGGCCTGACGGCGGGCGTGGCCAACGACGACTGGTCGGTGACGTTCTTCGCCAGCAACCTGACCGATGAACGGGCCGAAGTGTCGCGCTCCTTCGTCTTCGACACCAAGCACGTCACTTACGCCCAACCCAGGACATTCGGCGTACGCGCGAGCGTAAACTTCTGACCGATCCGGCTGCGGCAACAGGAACCGGCACGGCGTCCTCCCCGGGGGACGCCGTTGTCGTGTCCGGGCGTCGCGACTCACCTGGCGACTCCGAGTCCCGTTCACGGCACAGTGCCTCGCTGGCTTCCATCCAGGCCAGCATCGTCGCGAAACGATACGACGAGGCGCTAACCGACCTCGAAGTCATCCTCAGCCGCGAACCGGACAACACCGACGCGCTGTACATGAGCGCGGTCTGCCGCCGCTACCGGCGCGAATTCGATGCGGCGCTGGCGACCCTGGCCCGCCTGCAAGCGCTCACACCCGAAAACGGCCGGGCGCACCAGGAGGAGGGCCATGCCTGCCGGGACTCTGGCAAGCCCGCCGAGGCGTTGCGGGCGTATGCAATGGCGTGCCGGCTCAATCCGGCGCTGGTGGCGAGTTGGCGGGCGCAGCTCCTGATTCTCAATCGCCAGGGACGCTTCCGTGAGGCCGCGCAGGTCAAGGCGCAACTGGATTACCTGGAGCGGTTGCCGAAACCTCTGGTTGCCGTCATGGACCTGACGAGCCAGGGCAAGCTGCTCAAGGCGGAGGACCTTTGCCGCCGGTTCCTGCAGAAGGTGCCGCACCACGTGGAGGCGATGCGGCTGCTGGCCGAGATCGGACTCCGCTTCGGCGTGCTGGCGGATGCGGAGTTCCTGCTCGAGTCCGCGCATCAGTTCGACCCGAAGAATGCGCGCGTGCATATCGACTACATTCAGGCGCTCAGGAAGCGGCAGAAGTTCGGCCCGGCCCTGGAACAGGCGAAGCGGCTGCTTGCGACTTCGCCCGACAATCCGCAGTTCCAGTCCATCCATGCCGTCGAGAGCATGCAGGTCGGGGACTACGACACGGCGCTCGGCATGTTCGGCGAGGTGCTGAAGCGGGTGCCCGGGGACCCGGCCACGCTGACGTCCATGGGCCACGCCTACAAGACCCGCGGCCAGTACGATGAAGCGGTCGAGGCCTACCGTGCGGCGCTGAGAAGCCAGCCGCTGCACGGCGATGCCTGGTATTCGTTGTCCAATCTCAAGGTCTATGAGTTCGACGGGGACGAGATCGGGCGCATGCAGGCGCACGCCCACGACGAGAACCTGTCCCATGCCGATCGAGTCCACGTGAACTTCGCCCTGGGCAAGGCCTGGGAAGACCGCAACGACTTCGAGACCTCGTTCCGTTACTACGAGCAAGGCAACCGCTCGAAGAAGGCCCTGAGTACCTACGATGCGGACAAGATGACCGAGGAACTGCGTGCCCAGCGCCGGGTGTGCACCGCCGGGTTGCTGGCGCGGGGCGCCGTGGCAGGGCATCCGGCGGGCGACCCGATTTTCGTCGTCGGGTTGCCGCGGGCGGGTTCAACGCTGCTGGAACAGATTCTGTCCTCCCATTCCAAAGTCGACGGCACCCTGGAACTGCCGAACATCCTTTCGCTGTCGCAGCAGTTGCGGCGCCGTGGACGCGACCGGGGCGAGGCGGACTATCCCGAGATCCTGGCCGCGTTGCCGGACGGGGAACTTGAGGCGTTCGGCCGCCAATACATCGACGACACGCGGATACACCGGCAGGAAGCGCCGTTGTTCGTCGACAAGATGCCGAACAACTTCCGCCACATCGGCCTGATTCACCTGATACTGCCCAATGCGAAGATCATCGATGCCCGGCGCCATCCCATGGCCTGCGGATTCAGCGGTTACAAGCAACTCTTCGCCGAAGGCCAGGAATTCACCTATGACCTGGCGGATATGGGCCAGTATTATCGGGACTATGTCGAACTGATGGATCACTGGGACGAGGTGCTCCACGGCAAGGTGCTGCGGGTACAGTACGAGGACGTGGTGGGCGACCTTGAAGCCCAGGTACGGCGGATCCTCGATCACTGCGGACTCGAATTCGAACCGGGCTGCCTGAGCTTTCATCGCACGGAGCGAGCCGTGCGCACGCCGAGTTCAGAGCAGGTGCGCCAGCCGATATTCACCTCGGGACTGGACTATTGGCGCAACTACGAGCCCTGGCTCGATCCGCTGAAGGACGCGCTGGGCGAAGGCGTGCGAAGCCGCTTCGGTATCTGACCGAGCGGCCATGATCCGCAACGACTGGGGCTTGCTTGTGGAACCGGTATGAAAGGCACCGAAGGCACGCGCGCAGAATCGGCCCTGAGCGGACCGGATTTTCCCGATATCGGCCACGAAATCGGCGAGCACAACATCCGGGTCTTCAGTCTCGACATCCATAATCCGGTGTTCATCGTTTCCGCCGTGCTGGTGGTGATGCTCGTGATCGGCACGCTGCTCTTCCCGCAGCAGGCGGCAACGTTTTTCGCCGACGTGAGGGTCTGGACGACCGTGACGTTCGACTGGTTTTATTTCGCTGCGTCAAACTTCTTCGTCCTGTTCTGCTTCGGCATCGCGCTGTCTCCGTTGGGACGGATTCGCCTTGGCGGGCGGGACGCCACGCCGCGGTACGGCTACTCTGCTTGGCTGGCCATGCTGTTTGCTGCGGGCGTGGGCATCGGCCTGATGTTCTTTGGCGTCCTGGAGCCGGTGACCCACACCCTGGCGCCTCCGCTTGGCATCGATCCGGCAGACACCGAGACCGCGCGCGCCGCCGGCATGTCCGCCGCGATCCTGCACTGGGGGCTCCACGCCTGGGCCATTTACGCGGTCGCCGGCCTGTCGCTGGCGTTCTTCTGTTTCAACCGGGGCATGCCGTTGACGATGCGCTCCGGGTTCTTCCCGCTGATCGGCAAGTCCGTCTGGGGGCCCTTCGGTCACACGGTAGACATCGTTGCGGTTCTTGCGACCCTGTTCGGGCTGGCGGTATCGCTGGGGTTCGGCGCCGAGCAGATCGCCGGTGGACTGCAATACCTGTTCGGGATTCCCGCGACCACCGTCACCCGGGCCATCCTGATCATGGTCATCATCGGCATCGCGCTGGCATCGGTCATCGCCGGGTTGGACAAGGGCGTCAAGCGCCTGAGCTGGATCAACATGGTGCTTGCGGGCCTGTTGTGGCTGTTCGTCCTGATCGCGGGGCCCACGCTGGCCGTCCTCGGGACAATCGCCAGGGCAAGCGTCGACTACGTCTACTACCTGCCGGCGTTGAGCAACTGGATCGGCCGCGATGACGTGGCCTTCGTGCGTGACTGGTCGACCTTCTACTGGGCCTGGTGGGTAGCGTGGGCGCCGTTCGTCGGCATGTTCATCGCGCGCATCAGTTTCGGCCGCACGGTGCGCGAGTTCATCACCTGGGTGCTGATCGTCCCGACGATCATCGGCATACTGTGGATGGCCACGTTCGGCGGAACGGCCCTGGACCAGTACTTTTCCGGCGGCTATACGGGGGTTGCGGAAGCGGTGCCCGAACTCGCCCTGTTCAAGATGCTGGAGCCATTGCCCATGACGGGACTGGTCTCCGCGATCAGCGTGTTCCTGATCACGATATTTTTCGTCACCTCGGCCGACTCGGGATCGCTGGTGATGGACACCATCACTGCTGGCGGCAAGATGGACGCGCCCGTGCAGCAACGCGCGTTCTGGTGCCTGCTCGCCGGCCTTGCGGCGATGGCGCTGATGCTGGGCGGCGGCATGGCCTCGCTGCAGGCGCTGACCCTGACGGTGGGCCTGCCGTTTGCGGTGGTGCTGCTGTGCATGTGCGTGGGCCTCGTCAAGGGGTTGCGCGAGGAACTGGCCATCCAGGCCTGAAGGTGCGTGGGATGCATCGTCGATCGATCGGCCGTCTTCGGCGAGGCGATCTTCCGCCCCTTGCAACGGGACTGCCGCCGAGGGCTGCTACCGGCCCATTGCCCCCGGTGAGAGAAAGATCGGAAACCCGGCCCGCAATCGTGCGTCGACTTCGTCGCCTACATGGCGCGGTACGTGATGTGCGAGAATTTCGCGCTTCCTTTCCATGGCCCGATTCAACAGGATCGGCTTGCCCTGTTCCTCCCAGACGGTCGGGCTGTTGCGGTCGCTGAAATCCGGGTAGACATACTCGGTCTGCATCACTTGCAACGTGTTGGCGGAACCCAGGTAATGACCTTCCCCGCCGGTGCAGACCTGTTCGATCTCATCGAAGCTCAGCGTATGGGGATTGACTTCGATGCCGCGGATCGAGCGCCCGACGGCGCCGAGGACATCGTTGTCCAGTAACAGGCTCTCCGGACACGTGCCCAGGAGGCTCGCGTACATGCCGGCGGACTCGTAAACGATGTTCGCCCCGGAAAGGGCGGCCGAAAGCACCGTTCCGGCACGTTCGGCGCCGGCCTGGAAGTCCGGAAACTTGGCGTCGGTCATGCCGCAGGCGGTGCCGAAGGGCAGGTCGAAATGGTTGCCGACCTGGGCGCAGGCGGCCGACAGCAGCCCCTGCTCGGGCGAGCCGCCGCTCATCGCCCCGGTGCGCAGGTCCGACACGAAGGGCCAGGCGCCGAGAATCGCCGGAGCGCCGGGTTCGATCGCATTGACGTAGACCAGCCCGCCGAGGCACTCGGCCCAGGCCTGGGAAACGGTCCCGGCCAGGCAGGCGGGTGCGGTGGCGCCGGCCTGGCCGGCCGACAGGAGCAGTACCGGCATGCCGCCCTGCACCGCGACCCGCAGGCATTCCAGCGCATCGGTGGCGAACTTCATCGGCGGCACCACGAAGCAGTTGGACTGACTGACGAAGGGGCGTATGCGCCACTCGGTCTCGCCGCCGGCGATCGCGTGCAGCATCTCGAGGCTCTTCTCGACGTGTTCGGGCAACGTCCAGCTGGATCCGACGTGCTTGCTGGTGCCCATCACGGAGCAGTAGAGGGTATTGATGTCCAGCGCGTAGTTGTCGGAGATGTCCCGGGGGACGAGGGTTCGCTGAAACATGTGAATGTGCTCGCAGGTGTCGGCGATGCGGGCCATGTCATAGAGATCCTGCGCCTCGGAGTCCCGGTAGAGGTCGTTTTCGGGGTCGGCGAGCTGGACCGCGGCGCCGGCGGTGGAGAAGTGCACCCTCGTGCCGCTCAGGTCCAGGTCCCGCCGCGGGTCCTGGGCGTGCAGCACCAGGTTGCGCCGGGCCTGCTCCAGGGTTTGTTCGACCAGACGCCGCGGCATGCGCAAACGCCCGTCGTCGCCCAGCACCGCGCCGACCGCGGTGCAGGTCTCGATGCAGTGAGGAGTCGCGTCGGCGAACCCCACCCGATCAAGAACCCTGAAGGCGTTGTCGACGATGGCCGCAACGCCGTCGTCGGACAGGGGCCGGTATTGCCCGCCGGTCTGCCCCGGCCGGACCGGTCTGGATGCTTCGGCCAGGGGTGCGGCGCGTGCAGCCCTGCGTGCCTGTCTACCGCCCAACCGTCGGGCCATGGCAGCTCTCCCCGAAAAAATGACGAACCGGAGGTCCACCCCCCACGAATCCGAATCTCCTACCCGTTACCCTGAGGGGCATGTCCGATATTAGCGCCAGTCGATCCATAATGCATCGCCGCGACGGAAGCACAGGCCGTAGGCCGTCAAAGGCATGAAGACGCCGGCCGGCAGCACTCCGGCGACGGAGATGACGGCGATCAGGCCGGTCGGGATGGCGGGACCGTGATCGGTGGCGCATTCGGGAAGGCCGATGTCGCTCGCGCCGGGGGGTGAATATTGACGCTCGCGAGGGCCGGGCGCATAGTGACGGACGTGAATCGCGGTCTCCACGATCTGTGCCCTTTCCCCAGGCGCCGCCGCTCCGCCGGATAGCGGCGGCCACCCGAAGGCGATGCAAGACCGGGCCCGTATCGTCATCGTCGGCGGCGGCATCATGGGTGTCGGCCTGCTGTACCACCTGGCCGAGGAGGGGTGCAGCGATGTCCTGCTGATCGAGAAGGGCGAACTGACGTCGGGCTCGACTTGGCACGCGGCCGGTCAGTGTCCCAACCTGGTCGGAAACTACAATCTCGCGAAGATCCACGAATACAGCATCTCGCTGTACGAAAGGCTGGAGGAATTGACCGGTCAGGCCGTCGGCTGGCACGGCTGCGGCAGCGTCCGCTTCGCCCTGACCGAGCGGGACCTGGACTGGTTCCGCTACCTGCGCGGGATCGCTGCCGAAGTCGGTTATCACATGGAGATCATCGACGTTCCCCAGATCGCCAGGCTGAACCCGTTCGTCACCACCGAAGGCGTGCTGGCCGGGGCCTGGACCCGCAACGACGGACATGCCGATCCGTTCGGGTTGACCCAGGCGATGGCCAGGGGCGCGCGCGAGATGGGCGCAACCATCGTGCGCCGCAACCGGGTGACCGGCATCAACGCCCGCCCGGGCGGGGAATGGGAAGTGGTGACGGAACAGGGTACGGTCATTGCGGAAACGGTGGTCAACGCCGCCGGCTGCTTCGCCCGGCAGGTGGCGCAGATGGTGGGAGCGGACCTGCCCATCTTCAACGTCCAGCATCACTACCTGGTGTCCGGCCCGGTGCCGGAATTTGCCGAAAGAAGCGTCGAACTCCCCGTAACCCGCGACCCTTGGGCTTCCTCGTACCTTCGCCAGGAGCAGGAGTCCGGGCTGATCGGCATCTACGAGGGCGGCGGCATCACCGAAGCCTGGCAACCGGGCGGACTGCCGCCTTGGGAATCCGACAGCGAACTGTTTACCGACGATCTGGAGCGCCTGATGCCCTGGCTGGGGCGCGCCATGGAGCGCATGCCGATCTTCGAGCCGGCGGGCATCAAGCGCATTGTCAACGGGGCCATTTCCCACAGCCCCGACGGGCTGCCGCTGCTCGGGCCGGTGGCGGGGTTGCGCAATTTCTGGCTCTGCTGCGGCACGTCTTTCGGCATTGCCCAGGGCGCCGGTTCCGGCAAGTATCTGGCCCAGTGGATCCTGCACGGCGACTCCGAAATCAACATGACCGGATTCGATCCGCGGCGGTTCGGCGTATTTGCCGATGACGCCTTCATGCGGGCCAGGGGCCGCCAGGACTATGGCATGACCTACGCCACGGTAATGCCCGGAGAAGAACTGCTGGCCGGCCGCCAGTGCCGGACCAGCCCCCTGCACGACAAGCTCGGTGCGCAGGGCTGCGTATACACGGAAACATTCGGCTGGGAGCGGCCCAAGTGGTTCTCGCCCGACGGACGGGAGGAGCAGTACAGCTTCCGTCACAACAATGTTTTCGAAGTCGTGCGCGGAGAATGTCTGACGGTGCGCGAGCGTGTCGGTCTGCTGGACCTTTCCGGGTTCGCGAAATACGACGTTACAGGTCCCGATGCGGAGACGATGCTGGATCGGCTGTGCGCCAATCGGTTGCCGAAACGTGGGCGGATCGCGCTCACGCATCTGCTGTCGGAGGGCGGGCGCATCGGCGCGGAAGCGACCGTCACGCGTCTCGGCGACGAAGCCTTTTACGTGCTTTCCGCCGCCGGCGCCGAACTGCGCGATCTGGACCACCTGCGGCAGGGCCGTCTCCCGGAAGAGCAGGTGCTCATCGACAATGTCACGAACCGGCGCGGCGTGCTGGTGCTGGCCGGGCCGCACGCCCGTACCGTGCTGGCCCGGGTGACCGATGCATCCCTCGAAAGCAGCGACTTTCCCTGGCTCAGCGGCCGGGAAATCCATGTTGCCGGGATGCCGGTGCGGGCGCTGCGGGTGAACTACGTGGGCGAACTGGGGTGGGAACTGCACCCGGAAATGGAGTACATGGAGCCGCTGTACGATGCGCTGATGGAGGCCGGTGCGGACTTCGGCATCGGCAATTTCGGCCTCTACGCGGTAAACAGCCTGAGGCTGGAAAAGGCCTACCGAAGCTGGGGTGCGGAGCTGACCAACGAAGTCACCCTGATCGACGCTGCCATGGAGCGGTTCATCAAGTTCGACAAGGGCGACTTCATCGGCCGGGAAGCGACCCTGCGGCAGCGGGACCGCACGCTGCAACTGATCTACTTCAGCCTGGACGCCGGCGATGCGGACGTTCAGGGTGGCGAGCCCATCTTTGCCGGCGAGCGCTGCGTGGGTGTGACCACTACGGGAGGTTACGGACACTTTGTCCGCAAGAGCCTCGGCTTCGGCTATGTCCCGCCCTCGCTTGCCGGCCCGGGCACGGAGTTGACGGTCGACGTGCTCGGGCGACGGCGCAAGATGACGTTGCACACCGATCCGGTTTATGACCCGGCCAACGCCCGGTTGCGCGCCTGACGGCCGATGACGATACGGCCAACCACCGTCTGCGCGCCTGGCCGCCTATGACGACCCCGACCGAGACAGCGGCACGACCCGGGATGGCGGCGCAGCCCGAGACGGCGGCCCGGCCCGAGCGCACTGCCGGCCTGCCACGTCGCGCCAGCGTGGTCGTGGTCGGCGGCGGCGTGATCGGCTGCTCGGTGGCCTATCACCTGGCAAGGGCCGGGGTTTCCGGCGTCACGCTCCTGGAGCGCAGGCAACTCACCTCGGGCACCACTTGGCACGCGGCGGGTCTGGTGGGCCAATTGCGCACCTCCATCAACATGACGGAACTGGCGCGCTACACCAGCGAACTCTACCTGCGTCTGGAGGCCGAAACCGGCCAGGCGACCGGCTACCGGCGCTGCGGTTCCTTTTCGCTTGCGACCAACGAGGAGCGGTTCGAGGAGTTGCGGCGCAGTGCTTCCATGGCGAAGGTCTTCGGGCTCGAAGTGGAGGTGGTCACGCCTGCGGCGATCAAGGCCCGGGTTCCCCTGCTGCATACCGGAGACGTGCTCGGGGGCATCCACATACCTTCCGATGGCTACGCCAACGCAGTGGACGTGACCAACGCGCTGGCGAAAGGCGCCACCGCCGCCGGTGCGCACATCTTTCAGAACGTGCCGGTCACGTCCATTCTCACCTCGGGCGGCAGCGTGACCGGCGTGGCCACCGACCAGGGCGAGATTCGTGCCGACTGCGTCGTGCTCTGTGCAGGCATGTGGACCCGGGAACTGGCCGAGACGGTGGGCGTCAACGTGCCCCTGCACGCCTGCGAGCACTACTACGCCCTGTTCGCATCGGTGGAAGGGCTGGACGAGAACTTCCCCGTCGTGCGCGACTACGACGCCTGCGCCTACTACAAGTACGACGCGGGCAAGCTGCTGCTCGGCGCGTTCGAGCCCAATGCCCGCCCCTGGGCCACCGACGGCATCCCCGAGGACTTCTGTTTCGACGAAATCGACGGCAGCCTGGAGCACTTCGAACCGATCCTGGAGCAGGCCCTGGCGCGCATGCCGGCGCTGGAATCCGCGGGGCTGGAGACGTTCTTCTGCGGCCCGGAGAGCTTTACGCCGGATGTGCGCTACCACATCGGCCAGGCGCCTGAACTGGACAATTGTTTCGTGGCGGCGGGGCTGAATTCCATCGGCCTGCAATCCGCCGGCGGCATCGGCCGTGTCATCTCGGACTGGATCCGGCACGGACATCCGCCATCGGATCTCTGGGAAGTGGACGTGCGCCGCAACCAGCCCTTCCAGCGCAACCGGAAGTACCTGCGCGAACGGGTCTCGGAAAGCCTTGGCCTGCTGTACGCCACGCACTACCCCTATCGCCAGTACGATACCGCCCGGGGCGTTCGCAAGTCGCCGCTCCACGACCGTCTGAAAGCCATTGGCGCATGCCATGGCGAGGTCGCGGGTTGGGAAAGGCCCAACTGGTATGCGCCGGACCCGGACCTGGCCCCCCGTTACGAGTACAGTTACGGACGGCAGAACTGGTTCGGAAATTCCGCGGCGGAACATCGCGCGGTGCGCGAGCAGGTAGGGCTGTTCGACCTGTCTTCCTTTGCCAAGTTCCGGCTCCAGGGCCCCGACGCTGCGAGCGTGCTGAATCGCGTCTGCGCGAATGATGTCGACGTGGCTCCCGGTCGCATCGTCTATACCCAGTGGCTGAACAAGCGCGGCGGCATCGAAGCGGATCTGACCGTTACCCGGCTGGCCGAGGACAGCTACTTGGTCGTGACTGCTGCGGCCACCGAAGTGAGGGACTTCAACTGGCTGCAACGGCACATACCGGCCGACGCCCACTGTGTGCCGACCATCGTGACCTCGGCCATGGGCGTGATTTCAATCATGGGGCCGAACGCCCGGGCGCTGCTGCAGTCCCTCAGCCCGGACGATCTTTCGAACGAGGCCTTCCCGTTCGCCCACAGCCGGGAAATCGAACTCGGCTATGCCCTGGTACGCGCGTCCCGGATCACCTACGTCGGCGAACTGGGCTGGGAACTCTACATCCCCACCGAGTTCACGGCCGGCGTCTACGACACCCTCGTCGCTGCGGGTGCGCCGTTCGGTCTGGCCCACGCCGGCTACCATGCGCTGGATTCATTGCGCATCGAAAAGGCCTACCGGCATTGGGGGCACGACATCACAGACGAAGACACGCCGCTGGAAGCAGGCCTGGGCTTCGCCGTGAAGTTCGACAAGCCGGGCGGCTTCATCGGGCGGGAGGCGCTGCTGAAGGAAAAGGCGGTGGGGCCTGCGAAGCGGTTGTTGCAGTTCCGGCTACTGGACCCGCAACCGCTTGTCTACCACAACGAACCCATCTGGCACGATGACACCCTGGTCGGTCATGTCACTTCCGGCGCCTATGGCCACACCCTCGGCGGCGCCATCGGCCTGGGCTACGTCGATACAGCAAAGGTGCCCAACCCGGCCGAAGGACACTTCAGCATTGAAGTGGCCGGGGAGCGGGTGCCGGCGGAAGCGTCGTCAACCCCGATGCACGACCCTGCGAGCCGGCGCATCCGCTGCTGAGGCCTTGCCGGCGTCACCAGGGACGCTATCCGGTGTAGCGTCGATGGCCGCGACGCTGCCGGCGCCGCCGGGTTCTACGCCACCGCGGCCATGGCCCGCTCGAGGATACCCAGTGCCTCGTCCACCTCCGCACCGCTGACGTTGAGTGGCGGCGATATGCGGATCACGTTGTTGTAGGTGCCGCCGCGGCCCAGCAACAGCCCACGGGCGCGGGCGGCATCGAGCAGCGCCTGGGTCAGTTCGGACGCGGGCGTGCGGTCGCCGGCCGTCTCGTCGGCCACCAGTTCCAGCGCCTGCATGAGCCCCCGGCCGCGCACGTCGCCGATGCGGGCAGGGAAGCGGCGCTGGATGCGCAGCAAGCCGTCGCGCAGGCGCTCGCCCTGGCGCCCGGCGTGGTCCGCCAGGTTGTCCCGCTCGACGATGTCGATGACGGTATTGGCCGCCGCGCAACTCACCGGATTGCCGCCGAAGGTGGAGATGGTGGACTTGTGCAGGGAGTCCGCCACGGGCGCCGTGGCCACCAGTGCCCCGAGCGGCAGACCGTTGGCGATGCCCTTGGCCATGGTCATCATCTCCGGTTCCACGCCGTGGTGCTCGATCCCCCACATGCGGCCGGTGCGGCCGAAGCCGGTCTGCACTTCGTCGGCGATGAAGACTCCGCCGTACTTGCGCACGATTTCGGCAACGATGGCGAAGTATTCCTCCGGCGGGGTGATGAAGCCGCCGACCCCCTGGATCGGTTCGACCAGCATGCCCGCCACCTGGCCGGACGTGGTGGTCCGGATCAACTCCTCCACATCATGGGCGCAGGCCACGCCGCACTTGGGGTAGGTCAGCTTCAGCGGACAACGGTAACAGTAGGGCGACAGCGCATGGCGCACGACGCTGGCCCGGTCGCCTGCGCCGCGCCAGGCGGCGTTGCCCGTGAGCCCCTGGGCGAGCTGGGTGCGGCCGGAATAGCCGTGGCGCAGGGCAATGATCTCGGTGTTGCCGGTGTAGCTCTGCGCCATCATGATCGCGGCCTCGTCAGCTTCGCTGCCGGATGCCGTGAAGAAACACTTCTGCAGCGCGCCGGGCGTGATGCGCGCCAGGCGTTCCGCCAGTTCGCCCATGGGCAGGGTCGGGTAGAGAGTGGATATGTGGGAGAGCCGTTGCACCTGGGCGATGACGGCCCGGTTCACCTCCTCGTTGGCGTGGCCGAGGGATACGGTGAGAATGCCGCCGAAGAAATCGAGGTACGTGCGTTCGTCGAGATCCGTGACCCGGCCGCCGCGCCCCTCGGTCACCACCATGGGCTCGGTGTGCAGGTTCTTCACCTGGGGGAAGACGTACTGCTCGTACTGCCGCGCGACATCCGACGTCGTCGGTGTCGTTCCGTGTTCCGGTTCCAGGCTGGTCAGGACCTCTGCCGGCTGGTCATGCATCGTCGCAGTCTCCTCCATTTGCCCGTGGTTTCAGCGAAGCCGGATGGCGCGCCATCGGGCCGGCCGATGGTCCCTCTGCGAGGGGATCAGGTCATTTTAGATGACTCATCAGGTGATTCTCCTGCTGCGAGGCGGCAAAGCGGACTGAAATTGCGACGTTTCGTTTGCAGCGATCCGCGGCACGGGCATACCCTATCGGTCCGTGGCAACAGCCCGGCGGTCTCGCCGGCCGAATTCGGCTTGGCTGTCACCACGGACTGCCGGATGCCCGCGGCAAGGCAGATGGGGCTGTGAAGGCGTCACCGTACCCAGGCAGGTCAGGAGACATGAAGACGATTGGGAACTACATCCAGGGGACGAGAACCACAAGCGCATCCGGGCGCGCCGCGCCGGTGTACAACCCGGCAACCGGCGAACAGCGCCTCAGCGTCGGACTTTCCGGCGAGGACGAGACAAGGTCCGCAATTGCCGCGGCGCAGGATGCCTTCGCCTCCTGGCAGGCAGTGACGCCGTTGAACCGGGCCAGGGTGATGTTCGCCTTCAAGGCGCTGGTGGAAGAGCATCGGCGCGAGCTGGCCGAGCTCATCACTCTGGAGCACGGCAAGGTGCTCTCCGATGCGGATAATGAACTGACGCGCGGACTGGAGGTGGTGGAGTTTGCGGCCGGAATCCCCCATCTGCTCAAGGGCGAACACAGCCTGAACGTCGGCCGGGGCGTGGACGGCTACAGCCTCATGCAGCCGCTTGGCGTCTGCGCCGGAATCAGCCCGTTCAACTTTCCGGCGATGGTGCCCATGTGGATGTTTCCCGTCGCCGTCGCCTGCGGCAATACCTTCGTCATGAAGCCGTCGGAGAAAGATCCTTCGGCAACGTTGCGGCTGGCCGAACTCCTCACCGAGGCGGGACTTCCGGACGGTGTGTTCAACATCGTCAACGGAGACAGGGTGGCCGTCGATGTACTGCTGAAGGACGAACGCGTTCAGGCGGTCAGCTTCGTGGGCTCGACCCCGGTTGCCAGGCACGTGTACACGACGGGGAGCGCATGCGGGAAGCGCGTGCAGGCGCTGGGAGGCGCAAAGAATCACATGCTCATCATGCCGGACGCCGATCCCGGGCAGGTGGTGCGTTCACTGATGGGCGCAGCCTACGGTTCGGCCGGCGAGCGTTGCATGGCGATTTCCGTGGCGGTCTGCGTGGGCGACGACATGGCCGACACGCTCATCAGCCGCCTGGAGGAGGAGATCGACGGGATGCGCGTGGGACCGGGCGCCGGGCTTGAACCCGAACCCCACATGGGGCCGCTGATTTCCGCGCAGCACGCCGCCAGGGTGCGCAAGTACATCGACAGCGGAGTCGAGGCAGGCGCCGCGCTTCGCCGGGACGGCCGTAGTTTCAGGTATTCCGAGGACAATCGCGGTTTCTTTGTCGGCCCCACGCTGTTCGATCACGTCAAGCCCGGCATGCGGATCTACGAGGAGGAGATCTTTGGGCCCGTGCTCAGCGTTGTGCGAGTAAACAGCCGCGATGAAGGCGTCCGCCTGATCAACGAGCACGAACTCGGCAACGGCACCGCGATATTCACCCGCGACGGCGACAGCGCTCGCCGTTTCTGCGAGGAAGTCCAGGTCGGCATGGTCGGCGTCAACGTGCCGATCCCGGTACCGATGGCATTTCACAGTTTCGGCGGCTGGAAACGGTCCCTGTTCGGCCCGCTGCACATGCACGGCCCGGACGGGGTGCGATTCTTCACGCGCATGAAATCCGTCACGGCGCGCTGGCCCGGGGCGCAGTCCGCCGACTCCGGATTCTCGATGCCCACCATGAAGTAAGCGGCGCACTCCCGCGCACCGGCCGCTGCCGGGGGGCAGCGGCAACGCGCCGCTAGAACAACCCCCCGATCAACCCGTCCGAATTCACATGGACATCCTGTGCCGAGGGCTTTCTCGGCAGTCCCGGCATCGTCATGATGGCTCCGCACACCGGTACGATGAAGCCGGCGCCGGCCGACAGGCGGACCTCACGGATTTCCACGACATGGCCCGAGGGCGCTCCGAGCAGGGTGGGGTCCGTCGAGAAGCTGTACTGCGTCTTGGCTATACAAATCGGGAAGTGGCCGTAACCGCCGTCCTGAAGCCGGGAGAATTCGTTGCGCACACTCATGGGCGCGACGATGTCGCGGGCCCCGTAAATGGTCTGAGCGATCAGACGGGTCTTCTCCCAGATATCCAGCTCGTCTTCATAGAGCAGATTGAAATCCGCTGTCGCGGAATCGGCGAGATTCGCCACGTGCTCGGCAAGCTCCGTGGCCCCGGCGCCGCCTTCCATCCAGTGCCGGCACTCGATGGCGGCGACCCCGGATTGGCGGCAGTAGTCCGCGATGGCGCGGACCTCGGCGTCGCTGTCGGTCTCGTGGCGGTTGATCGCCACCACCGCCGGGACGCCGAATCGACTCAGGATGGCGAGATGCCGCCCCAGGTTGACGCAACCCTTCGCCACGGACTCGCTGTCCTGGCGCAGCAGATCGTTCCTGGGTACGCCGCCGTGCATCTTGAGCGCCTTGATGGTGGCGACCAGAACTACCGCATCGGGGACCAGCCCTGCAGTGCGGCACTTGATGTCGAAGAACTTCTCCGCGCCCAGGTCCGAGCCGAAGCCGGCCTCGGTCACCACGTAATCGGCCAGCCTCAGCGCCGTGCGCGTGGCGATGGCCGAGTTGCAGCCGTGGGCGATGTTCGCGAATGGTCCGCCGTGGATGAACGCGGGATTGTTCTCCAGCGTCTGCACCAGATTCGGCGCGAACGCATCGCGGAGCAGCGCCGTCATGGCCCCGTGGGCATGAAGTTCCCGCGCGGTGACGGGTTCGCGGTCGCGGGTGTATCCCACCACGATACGGCCCAGCCGCTGTTCCAGTTCGGCCAGGTTATTCGCCAGGCAGAAGATCGCCATGACCTCGGATGTGCTGGTGATATCGAAACCGGCTTCCCGGGGCACGCCGTGGGCAGTTCCGCCCAGGCCGATCGTGATCTGGCGCAACGCGCGATCATTCATGTCGACCACCCGCCGCCACGTGACGCGCCGAGGGTCCAGGGCCGGGTTCGCGCCCCAGTGAATGTGGTTGTCCACCAGGGCCGCCAGCAGATTGTGGGCGGCGCCGACGGCGTGAAAGTCCCCTGTGAAGTGCAGGTTGATGTCGGTCATCGGCACGACCTGCGCATAACCGCCGCCCGCTGCCCCGCCCTTCATGCCGAAACACGGGCCGAGACTCGGTTCGCGCAGGCAGATCGCCGCGTTCCTGCCGATGCGGTTGAGGGCGTCTCCCAGTCCGATCGTGGTCGTGGTCTTGCCTTCGCCGGCCGGTGTCGGCGACACAGCGGTCATCAGTATCAGCTTGCCGGCGGCGTCCGGGCGCGACTCCTCGATGGCGGCGAAGTCGACCTTGGCCTTGTTGCTGCCGTAGGGGATCGTGAATTCCTCGATGCCGAGCTTGCTGGCAATCTCCCGTATCGGCTGCATGCTGGCCGCACGCGCGATTTCGATATCATTCTTCTGCGGCATGGATACGTATTACTCCTGTAAAGGACCGTGCCGGAGGCGCGGTCGGATCGTATCCGATCAGCGAACCGGGCCTCCGGTGCGCTAACCGCCCAGCGCCTCGATCAGTTCCGGCACGGCGGCAAACAGGTCCGCCACCAGGCCGATGTCGGCGACTTCGAACAGCGGCGCTTCCGCGTCCGTGTTGATGGCCACGATGACACCGGCGTCCTTGATCCCCGTGAGGTGCTGGATGGCTCCGGAGATGCCCACGGCGACGTAGAGTTGCGGCGCGATGATCTTGCCGGTCTGGCCGACCTGCAGTTCGTTGCCTGCGTACCCCGAATCCACTGCGGCGCGCGATGCGCCCACCGCAGCGCCGAGCTTGTCCGCCAGGCGGTAGATGAGTTCGAAGTTCTCCTTGCTGCCCACGCCTCGTCCGCCGGAAACGACGCAGGCGGCGGTCTGCAGGTCCGGCCTTCCGCCGCCGGAATCGCTGCGAGTCTCGATGAACCGCGTATGGGCGGGCAGCGCGGCATCGACCGCATGCTCCCTGATCGGCGCTTTGCCCGTGGATTCGGCCGCCTGGTAGGAGGCCGTTCTCACAGTGGCTACCACGGGACGGTCCTGCGGCGCTTCCACCGTGAGAATGGCATTGCCGGCGTAGAAGGGACGCTTGAACCGCCAGGCGCCTTCGGCACTCATGATGTCGCTCAACTGGCCCACGCCCAGGAGCGCCGCCACCCGCGGCATGAGATCCTTGCCGAACGTGGTCGATGGGCCGAAAACGTGGGTATAGTCGGACGCGAGTTCGCATATCTGGGGCGCGGCGACCGCCGCCAGGGCGGACTCGTTCGCCGGATGATCGACCCTGATGACGCCGGTCACGCCCGCAAGCGCCGCTGCCTGCGCCGCCACGGCGCCGCCGTCGCCGGCAAGCACCGCGATGTCGATGGCCGATGTTTCAAAGGTTCGGGCGCAGGACACGCATTTCGCCGTGCCGGGATTGAGAGACTGCCCGTCATGTTCGGCAACGATCAGTACCCGGGCCATCAGATCAGCTCCTTCTGCCGCAGGGCTTGCACCAGCTCGTCCACGTTGCCCACCTTCACGCCCCTGGGGCGCTGGGCCGGCGGTTCGATCCCCAGTACCTGAAACTGCGTTTCCGGCTCCACGTTCAACTGGTCCAGTGTGACCGTCTCGAGAGGTTTCTTCTTGGCCTTCAGGATGTCGGGCAGTTTTGTATACCGCGGTTCGTTCAGGCGCAGGTCCGTGGTCACCACGGCCGGCAGATCGACTTCAATGACCTCGAGCCCCGCGTCCACTTCCCGCATTGCCGTCGCCACGCCGCCGTTGAAGCGGAGATGGGAGGCAAAGGTCGCCTGTGGGCGGCCCCAGAGCGCGGCCAGCATCTGGCCGGTCTGATTGTTGTCGCCGTCGATGGCCTGTTTGCCCATGATCACCAACTGCGAATCTTCCCGTTGGACCAGGGCCAACAGTGTCCGGGCGACAGTCAGGGGTTCAAGCTCCCGGCCGACCTCCACCAGAATGGCCCGGTCGGCGCCCATGGCCAGTCCGCCCCGAAGTTGTTGAGTGCATACCTGGGCGCCGATGGTGGCCACGACGATCTCTTCGGCCTCGCCCCGTTCCCTGATCCGCAACGCCTCCTCAAGGGCGATTTCATCGAAGGGATTGATGCTCATCTTGACGCCGTCCAGCGCCATTCCCGAGCCGTCGGGCTTCACGCGCACGCGGACATTGGCGTCCACGACGCGTTTCAGCGGGACGAGAATCGTGTTGATGGCCGTCATCGTCAGCACCTTTCGGATAGAAAGGGTTTCGGATCAGAAGAGTATCCGGCCCGTCCCGAAGTGTTCAAGCAACCCTGTCACTTCTGGAAGCATTTTCGTCGCGCTGTCAGGGTCGAACACGGTGCAAGATTGAAAAAAGAGCATCGTCCATCACCTCTCGGCGCGGTCGGCGCTGGGGGTGTTGCCGTAGAGTTCCTTGTAGGTCGTGCTGAAATGCGAGCTGGAGACGAAGCCGGTCTGCGCCGAGATCTCCACGATGCTCAGGTCCGTCTGGAAGAGCAGCTGACGCGCCCGCTCCAGCCTCAATTGCAGATAGTAGTGCGACGGCGAGCACAGCAGGTACTTCTGGAACAGCCGCTGAAGCTGCCGGCGCGACAACCCGACATAGGAAGCCAGTTCAACCTGGCTGAACGGCTCGCGGATGTTGCTCTCCATCAGTTCCACCGCCGCCACCAGCTTGGCGGACTGCCCGCCGACCACGTGGCGCAGCGGCACGTGCTGCCGGTCCCTGGCATCGCGGATTCGCTCGTGCACGAACTGGTCGGCGACCCCGGCGCTGGTGTCCGTGCCCAGCTGCCTGCGGACGAAATACAGCATCATGTCCATGGGCGCCGTGCCGCCGGAACTGGTGAAACGGTCGCGGTCGATCGTGTAAATGCTCCTGCTGACGGCGATCTTCGGGAACCCCAGGGTCAGGGCGGCGAAATTCTCCCAGTGGATGCTGCACCGGTAGCCGTCCAGCAAGCCGGCCTTGGCCAATACGTAGCTGCCCGTGCAGGTGGAGCCGAGTCCCAGCCCACGCGCGCTGCACGCGTGCAACCACCGCAGCACCGGTTTTGCGGCGAAGCGTTCGACCCCTTCGCCGCCGCAGACGATGATCGCATCCACGGTGCGGGACTGGATTTCGTCTCCGATTCCGAAGTCGGCGTTGATCGAGAGCCCGTCGCTGGCGGTTACCGGGCCACCGTTCCTGGAGATCATCCGCCAGCGATAGACGCGGGAACCGGCCACACGGTTGGCCATGCGCAGCGTCTCGATCGCCGACGACATGGAGATGAGGGTGAAATCGTCCAGCAGCAGGAAGCCGAAAAACGTCGGCATCGATTGCGTTTCGGCGTTTGCCATCGCGCAGACAGTGTTCGTTGACCAACTGAAGTATGCGGCGACAAGGGCTCAAACTCAATGTCGCGATATCAGATTGATCGCGAAGCGCGCGCCGCGTCTCTGCCGGGCGTGAACTAACGCGATGCGGCCTGCTGCGCTCGAACGCGCGGCCGCCGCAAGGCCGAGTCCTTCGGCAGCGGCCCCATGCGCGGGTAATCCACGTTGTAGTGCAGTCCACGGCTTTCCTGGCGCCGGGCGGCGCTTTCGGCGATCAGCCTGGAGACCGCGACCAGGTTTTCCAGTTCGAGTACATCGGGATGCAGGCGGCGATGGTCCCGGAAGTCGTCGATGCGCCGCTGCATGTCCGCCAGCGAGCCCGCCGCTTTCGCAAGGCTTTCCCGCGTACGCACGATTCCCACGTGTTCCCACATGATGCGGCGAAGTTCCGCCGAGCACGTTTTGGCCCAGCCGTGATCGCGCCGATCGATTTCGAAGCTGCCGACCAATGCCGGAGGCCGCCGCCGCCTGCGTTCCCGCCGGCGAATCTGCTCGTCGATCCGGCCGCTCACGGACTTCGCGAAGGCCAACGCCTCCAGAAGTGAATTGCTGGCCAGGCGATTCGCGCCGTGCAGACCGGTGCAACTGACCTCGCCCGCAGCGTAGAGGCGCCGGATGTCAGTCCCGCCGCCGGTGTCGGTGACCACTCCACCACATGTGTAGTGGGCTGCGGGAACCACCGGAATCGGCTCGGCGGTGAGATCGAAACCGAACGCCCGGCAGGTGGCCAGGATGTTGGGGAAACGCCTGTGGATTTCGGCGGCCGGCTTGTGGCTGATGTCCAGCAGGACGTGGTCGCAGCCCTCCACGGACATCTCGTGGACGATGGCGCGCGAGACGACGTCCCGCGGCGCCAGTTCCAGCCGCTCGTCGTGGCGCGTCATGAACCGCGTGCCGTCGGGCAGCAGCAGGCGGGCGCCTTCGCCACGCAACGCCTCGGTGATCAGTATGGCCCTTGAGGCCGATACGCGCAGGCACGAAGGATGAAACTGGACGAACTCCATGTTGGCTATACGGCACCCGGCCCGCCAGGCCATGGCGATGCCGTCGCCCGTGGAGCCGTTGGTGGCGTGCCGGTACACGCCCGACGCGCCGCCGGTGGCCAGCACCACGACA
Source organism: Gammaproteobacteria bacterium (assembly GCA_022820625.1). Classification (GTDB taxonomy): domain Bacteria; phylum Pseudomonadota; class Gammaproteobacteria; order Steroidobacterales; family Rariloculaceae; genus UBA6522. The sequence goes on from JAJEFE010000008.1 coordinate 50,785, forward strand.
TCGGTCCCACGTGTCTCGACATTTCCGGAAACCGTATCGATCAGGGTCAGGCCGACGCAGCGATTCGGTCCGGACAGGCCCAGTTGCCGCGACGTCAACAGGTTGGCGGCGAACCGGTTCTCCAGCAACTCGATGTCCGGGCGCCGCCGAACACGCTGCGCCAGTACGCCCATGACCGCCCGCCCGGTGGCGTCGTCCGCGTGCACGATCCTGCGCCGGCTGTGACCGCCCTCGCGCGTCAGGTGCAGTTCGGAGCCGCCGTTGCTGCGGGTGAATTGCACGCCGTGCCCCTCCAGCCAGCGAATGCATTCCGGGCCTTCGCTGACGACCTGGCGCACGACATCCGAATCGCAGAGGCCCGCGCCGGCCTGGACGGTGTCGGCCTGATGGTGGGAGAGCGAATCCTCCGGGCCCATGACCGCGGCGATGCCGCCCTGGGCGTTGTAGCTGGCGGTCTCGCTGAGCGCGGTCTTGGTGATCACCGCCGGGCGATGCCCCGCATCCGCCAGCCGCAGCGCCGTGCTCAACCCGGCGATGCCGCCGCCGACGATCAGGATGGAATGTTCGCTGTTCTGACGCATGGCTAGTGCGCGAAGCCCTCCGGCTGGGGCGCTGCTACGCCGAGTACTCCAGCATCCGCGCCACCGAGCGCAAGGCGCCCTCGCGCACCGCCGGGTCCACCTCCACTTCGAATTTCAGTTCCTCAAGCGACGCCAGGATCTTCGGCAGCGTGATGGTCTTCATGTGGGGGCAGAGGTTGCAGGGCCTGACGAAGTCCACGTCCGGAAACTCCACCGCCACGTTGTCGCTCATGGAGCATTCCGTGATCATCACCACCCGGGAAGGACGCTCCCTGTCCACGTAGCCGATCATTCCCGACGTCGAACCGACGAAATCCGCCTCTTCCAGGACGTCCGGCGGGCACTCGGGGTGGGCGATGATCTGGATGTCCGGCGTGGCCTTGCGGTAGCCCCGCAATTCCTCGCCGGTGAAGCGTTCGTGCACCTCGCAGGTGCCTTCCCAGAGAATCACCTCCACGTCGGTCTGCTCGGCCACGTACTTGCCCAGGTAGTTGTCGGGCAGGAATATCACCCGTTCGACGCCCAGCGCCTCGACGATCCTGACCGCATTGGCCGAAGTGCAGCAGACATCGGACTCGGCCTTGACGTCGGCGCTGGTATTGACGTACGTGACGACCGGCACGCCGGGATAGCGCTGCTTGAGCAGGCGGACATCCTCCCCGGTGATCGAAGCCGCCAGCGAGCAGCCGGCGCCAAGGTCGGGAATCAATACCGTTTTTTCCGGGTTGATGATCTTCGCGGTCTCGGCCATGAAGTGCACGCCGCACAGTACGATGATGTCGGCATCCGTTTCGCTGGCTTTCTGGGCGAGCCCAAGGGAGTCCCCCGTATAGTCGGCCACGCCATGGTAAATCTCCGGCGTCTGGTAGTTGTGCGCCAGAATGATCGCGTTGCGCCGAACCTTCAGTTCATTGATGAGTGCGACATAGGGCGCGTGCACCGGCCATTCGACCTCCGGAATAACATCCCGGACGAGCTCGTAGGTGGCATGCGTCGCCGCGGCTACTTCGGGCGAATAGGTGAGAGTCTGCGCCATGACCCGGCTCCTTGTACTCATAATGAGTATAACTGCCCGCAAAGTATATCACAGCCATGTCATCCAGGTGCAATATCGGCGGCGCTGGTCAGATCAAGCCGAAGGCAACGCGTCCACGTACTCCGCCATCCTCTGCAACGTCGCCGCGTCCGGAAGCGCGCCCCTGCCGCCCATCAGGTTATCCATCATGTTCACCGGCCTGCTGGTCGCCGGTGTGATGACCGTCACCGCCGGATGGGCCGCGACGTACTTGAGGAAGAACTGCGCCCAGGACTCGGCGCCGAACTCCGCCGCCCATTCCGGCACGTCACGGCCGGAGACCCGGTTCCACAGCCGGGTACGGCCGAACGGCGCGTAGACCAGCACGCCGATGCCGCGGTCCTGCGCCAGCGGCAGGATCGTTTCCGCGGCCAGGCGATTGTCAACGGCGTAGTCCACGCCGATGAAGTCCAGCGGTTCGTCGCGCATGACCTGCTCGAACTCGCCGTAGCGGCGCTGCTGGGTGCACGTGATGCCCGTGTAGCGGATCCGGCCTTCGGCCTTGAGCTCGTTCAGGATGCCCAGTTGCGTCGGCGGATCGCCCAGATTGTGGACTTGAATGAGGTCTATGGGCGTCTTCTGTATGCGTTCGAAGGATGTTTCGACCTGCTCCCACGCCCGCTCGGGATCCGCCGCTCCGCCGCCGCGGCCGGCGACATTGAGCTTGGTGGCCCAGAAGACGCGATCGCGGGCGTCGATTTCGTTGATGATCGCTCCGGCCACCTCTTCGGAAGCGCCGTAACCGGGAGCGGTGTCGAACAAGCTGCCGCCATTGTCCAGCAAGGCCGTGAGGACGTTGCGCAGCGCCGTTACGTCGTCGCTGCGAGCCACGCTGGAGAACGTCGCCGAACTGCCCAGGCCGATGATGGGCAGTTCCTCGCCCGTCGAGGGGACCGCCCGGGTGATCATGGGCGCATCCTGCGCCTGCAACAGGCGTGGTGGAATTGCCAGAGCCGTGCCGGCGGCTGCAGTCAGCTTGAGCCATTCGCGTCGTGTATACATCAGAGGCATCCTCCTTGGCTGGACCGAGGAGCCTAACGGAGCCAGAAAAGAAGCGTCAACGAAGTTATGTGAATAATCCTTTAGTTGCCGCTTCTCCTGGCGCCCTGCAGGGTCGCCATGCCGGGCGCGCGGCGTTCTCGAAGCACGGCCCGGCGGAACCGGAACAGTTCCGCCGGCCGGCCGCCGGTTTTCCCGGCCCGCCGGCCCGTGCCTTCCACCAGGCCGGCCCGTTCCACCTGTCGCCTGAAGTTCTGCTTGTGCACCTGCAGCCCCGTGAGCGCTTCGACCACGCGCTGTAACTCCAGCAGGGTGAAGGTGGGCGGGAGCAATTCGAATACCACCGGGCGATACCTGAGTTTGCCGCGTATCCGTCCAAGCCCCGTCGCCAGGATGCGCCGATGGTCGAAGGCCATGGATTCCCCCAGCCCCCCGTCGGACGGCATGTCGTCGTCGCGGCCGCGGTCGGTCCAGTATTCAGATATCAGACGCGCCTCGTAGAGGAGTTCATAGCGTTCGAGTACCTGGTAGGCATCCCACCCCGCGTTGCCGAGCCCGAAACAGATCTCCACACGCTCCCGACGCTCCGCGCTGCCGTGGGACCAGTCCAGCAGCGTAGCCTCGATGTCGTCCATGATCCGCGGCCGGCCGGCCCGCCAGTCCTCCCAGGGAAAATACCTGTAGCAGTGTTGCCAACTCGAGTTTTCCGCCTGGGCAAGATCCTGCTCGCGCGCCAGCGCCAGGTAACCCACGGACAGGACCCGGTTGCCTCCGGCACGCTCCCTTGGGTCGCGTCCCTGATCGGCAAACGTGTATAGCTGCTCCACGTAACCCAGTTCCCCCCGGGTTTTTTCCAGCACGGAGCGCCGCATGCAAAGCTCGAGCGTGCGGTCGTTCTTTTCGTCCAAGGAGCCGAAGGGAAGCGCCCGCGGCAGATGCAGCGTGTCCATCCCGAAGAATTCCTCGCCCAGTTCCTGGACGCTGACGGTAAGGACGCGAGGCTGATGAGCGGTCACGGCGAGAATGACCGCGTTCAGTCCGACCACCAACTCCGGCTTGCGCGGCTCGGTCGGCCCCTCGCCGGATCGGTCGGACACGTTCAGAGCAGCCGCAGGAGGATCTCTTCGGCTTCCTCGAAGGTCACCTCGCCGGGCTTCTGCACATAGCGGATGATGCCGTCACGGTCCACGAATGCGTTGAAGGGCAGGCCGCCGTAGGTGTTTCCGTAGGCTTCGCTGATGTCCATGACGTCGAAAAGATCCCCGTAGACGATGGGGAAATCGATCGGCACCTCGTCGAGGAACTCGATGACCTTGTCGAGGGAATCCGCGCCGAGGCCCACCACTTCGAAACCCTGATCTCCGTATTCGGCGCGCAGCCGGTTGAAGGCGGGCATTTCCTTGCGGCAGGGAATGCACCAGCTCGCCCAGAAGTCCACCAGGAGCACCTGGCCGTCCCACTCCGAGACGGACCGTATTCCGCCGTCGACGGTCGACAGCGTGAAGTCGGGACGGTAGGGGGCGTTGGTCACATGGGAGAACCGCTCGGTGTCCAGGTCCTGCGCAACGACGGACGCCGATGCCGCAAGAATCGCCAATCCCGATACTAAACCGGGTACGCGTACGCTCATCACATAAACTCTCCCAAGTGGTCCATGGTGCCTCATCGACATCGTATAACCGTGCCCGCCCAAGGCCATTTTCTCGTCGGCAAGTATAGCCCAGCCGTTGATTTCGGTCGGTTACACTGAGCGCCCGCCCGTCCCTGCGCCGACGATGGAATCATTCTGGATAGACAAGCTCGACGCCGATGAAATCCTCATCATCGACGGGGGCACGGGCAGCGAATTGCAGCGCCGCGGCGTGGCCATGGACGCGAACGCCTGGAGCGGTGCGGCGGCACTCGGCCACGAAGCGCTGCTGCGCCAAATCCACCAGGACTACATCCGGGCCGGCGCCGAAGTGATTACGGCCAACACGTTCGGAACGACGCGATTCGTACTGGCGTCCGCCGGACTGGACGACGAGTTCGAGCGAATCAACCGCAGGGCCATGCGGGCGGCCAGGGAGGCTCGGGAGGATGCGGCCGCCGGGCCGGTGGCCATCGCCGGTTCGCTCTCGTGCCTGCCGCCCGGGAACGATCCTGCCGCATATCCGGATGCGCGCGTGGAATTCGATGCCTATCGGGAACTGGCGGCGTTACTGGCCTCGGAGGGCGCCGACCTCATCGCCCTGGAGATGATGGAAGACACCGTTCACGCCCAAATGGCGATGTCCGCGGCCATCGAGACCGGACTGCCTGTGTGGCTGGGCGTCAGCACGCGCCTGAGCGAGGCGGGCGACAGGCTGGTGGGTTTCGATTTTCCCAATACGCCACTGGCTGAGCCACTGGACGTCCTCATCCCGATGCAACCCGCCGTCGTCAATGTCATGCATTCGCCCCCGGAAGCCGTTGAGCCGGCATTGGCGGAACTGCAGCGCCTTTGGGACGGACCTTGCGGCGTCTATCCCGAACTGGGCGATTTCGAGGCGCCGGACTGGCAATTCACGCAACAGCTTGCGCCCGCCGAGTTCGTCGATCTCGCCGTCGGGTGGGTGCGTCAGGGCGCAAGATTGCTGGGCGGTTGCTGCGGTACCCTGCCGGAACACATTCTCGCGCTGAAGCAAGCCGAGCAGGAGTTGCTTGCCGCACGGTTCGCTTGACCGCTTTACGTCCGCGAAGCGTGTGCACTTTCAGTAGTCACGCGCGGCGGCGCGAAAACGACTATTCCGGTATTGGAATCTCGTCGCTCGTGGCGGGCACGTAGTAGCCGCGCTGCACTGCCGGGCGTTCCACGATCTGCAGGTACCACCGGAGCAGGTTCGGGTACTCGCGCAAATCCATCTCCTGGCGCGGATACCGGGCGATCCACGGGAAGGTCGCGATGTCGGCGATGCTGTACTCGCCGGCAAGGTATTCGTGATCGCCGAGGCGCTTGTCCAATACCCCATAAATGCGCTTAGTCTCGTTGTGGTAGCGCGTTTCGGCGTAGGGCGCCTTGCCCTTGTTGTAGAACAGGAAGTGATGGGTCTGCCCCAGCATCGGGCCGACGCTGCCCATCTGCATCATCAGCCACTCCAGCGCCTGCCAGCGGCGCGCGCCCGACTGCGGGAACAACCGGCCCGTCTTTTCCGCCAGGTAAATCAGGATGGCCGCGGACTCCATCAGGCTCACTCCCGCGTCCGTATCAACGATGGCGGGGATCTTGTTGTTCGGGCTGATCTTCAGAAATTCCGGCTCGAACTGCTCGTCCTTGCCGATATGTACCGGGATGACCCGATAGGGCAGTTCAAGCTCCTCCAGCATGATGGAAACCTTGCGTCCGTTCGGCGTGGTCCACGTATACAGATCAATCATCAGGGTCCTTCCCTTTTCTTCGGCTGCTGTAGTGATGGGCCGCCGAAACATAGCGCACCAGGAAACCCGGCGTCCAATAGAGCCTCACGACCAATTCGAACCAAGTAGCGAAGGCATGTACGGCAACGGCTTGCCCGCGTCGTGTGCTCGGCGCGGGGCCACGGACGGCCAGAAGCGCCGAGCGCCGATCCGAGCCCGCCAGGGACGGCGGGCTCGGTTAAGCGGGCAAGCCGTTGCCGTACATGCCTTCGCGGCCCCGCACAAGCGCGACGCCAGTTTGGACAATTCCCGGCCAAGTCACCAAAATGTCGCCGATGAGGAACCTGCAATGAGCGCTGTGTCCGTCAGTACCCGCGACGGAATCGTCTACCGCCTCCGCAACCAGCTTGCGGATGGCGCAGTGCTCACCAGCCCCGAAATCGGCGAACGTTATAGCGTGGATTACACCGGCGAGAACGCCCAGGCGCCCCTGGCCGTCGTACGCCCCGGTTCCACCGCCGAGGTCGCCGCCGTGCTGCGAACCTGCTCGGAGTTCGCCCAGCCCGTGGTGGTGCAGGGCGGGCTCACCGGCCTCGCCGGAGGGGCCACGCCCAGAAAGGGCGAGATTGCCCTGTCACTGGAGCGGCTGAACGGGGTCGAAGAGCTGGACCCCGTGTCGATGACCATCACCGCCAGGGCCGGTACGCCGTTGCAGGCGGTTCAGGACGCCGCGGCGGATGCCGGCCTGCTGTTGCCGCTGGATTTCGGCGCCCGCGGCTCGTGCCACATCGGCGGCGCCATCGCCACCAACGCCGGGGGCAACCAGGTGATCCGTTTCGGCATGGCCCGCAACCTGGTGCTTGGCCTGGAGGCCGTGCTGGCGGACGGCACCGTCATCAGCTCCATGAACAAGATGCTCAAGAACAATGCGGGCTACGACCTGAAACAGCTCTTCGTCGGCACCGAGGGCACGCTCGGCGTGATTACCCGGGTCGTTCTGCGCCTGGCGCCCCGGCTGTCGAGCCGATGCACGGCGCTGTGCACTGCGGAATCGTTCGGCAACGTCGTCGACTTGCTGCAGGCGGTGCAGACCGGCCTTGCGGGGTCGATCAGCGCCTACGAGGTGATGTGGGCCAGCTACTATGACAAGGTGCTGGAAATCGTCGAGACGCTGCGTTCGCCTTTCGCGGACCCGCACCCGTTCTACGTGCTTGTGGAGTCCGAGGGCGTCGATCAGGCCACCGATGACGAGCGGCTCGAATCGGTTCTCGCAAGTGCGCTGGAGTCTCAATTGATCACTGACGCGGTCATCGCCCGCTCCGAGAACGAACGCCAGACGTTCTGGGCGATCCGCGACGGAGTGGGGGAGATCACGCCGGCGTTGTCGCCCTATGTCCCCCTGGACGTGAGCATGGACATCAAGGTGATGCCGCGGTTCCTCGAGTCGTTCGACCGGGCGCTCGCGGCCGAGCTGCCGAACTCGCTGAACCTGGTGTTCGGGCATCTGGGAGACAACAACCTGCACCTGTTCGTGACCACCGGCCACGAGGCGGAGAATGACAGGGTGCTTGAGCTGGCCTACGGCCTCGTCGGCGAGTGCGGCGGTTCGATTTCGGCCGAGCACGGCGTCGGCAGCCTGAAACGCGACTTCCTGCACCATTCCAGGACGCCGAAGGAGATCGACCTGATGGGGCGGCTCAAACAGGCGCTGGATCCGCGAGGAATTCTCAATCCGGGCCGGGTGATCCCGTCCTGAGGCCGGGGGCGCCGCCGTCGAAAGAGCGCGAAGGAACTCTCCTATGAGAACCCAGGTAGGCATCATCGGCTCCGGTCCGGCGGGATTGTTGCTCTCGCAATTGCTGGACCTGCACGGAATCGAAAGCATTGTCCTGGAGCGGCGCAGCCGCGACTACGTACTCGGGCGTATCCGGGCCGGCGTGCTGGAAGAGGGCATGGTCAACATGCTCAGACTGGCTGAAGTGGGCGAGCGCATGGACCGGGAGGGCCTGGTCCACGATGGCTTTGAAGTGGCCTTCGGCGACCGCCGGTTCCGCATCGATCTGAAGAAGTACACGGGCAAGACCGTGATGATCTACGGCCAGACGGAGCTGACCAGGGACCTGATGGAGGCGCGCGACGCCCGCGGCGGCCGGTTGGTGTACGAGGCCGAAGGCGTGGCCATCCACGATCTGGATACCGACCGTCCCAAGCTTCGCTACAAGAAGGATGGGCTCGAGCACGAAGTGGTCTGCGACTTCATCGCCGGATGCGACGGTTTCCGCGGCGTCAGCCGGCGTTCGATCCCCGACGATGTGCTCAAGACTCACGAACGCGTCTACCCGTTCGGCTGGCTGGGCGTGCTCTCGGAAACCCGGCCCATCTCCGACGAAGTCATCTACGTCAATCACTGGCGCGGCTTTGCACTGTGCAGCATGCGCTCCATGACCCGCAGCCGTTACTACATCCAGTGCGCCTTCGACGAGGACCTGGAAGAGTGGACCGACGACCGGTTCTGGGACGCCCTGCGTGCGCGCCTGCCCCACGAGGCCGCCGAATCCATGGAAATCGGCCCGTCCATCGAGAAGAGCATCGCCCCGCTGCGCAGCTTCGTGGCCGAACCCATGCGCCACGGCCGGCTCTTCCTGGCCGGCGACGCGGCGCACATCGTACCCCCCACCGGAGCCAAGGGGCTCAACCTGGCGGCATCGGACATCTACTACCTGCACCGGGCGTTCGTGGCCTACTACAAGGAAGGCCGCTCCGACCTCATGGACACCTACTCCGACAGCTGCCTCAAGCGCGTCTGGAAGGCGGAACGCTTCTCCTGGTGGCTCAGCACCGTCCTGCACCGCTTCCCCGACCAGAGCACCTTCGACCGCGGCATCCAGCTGGCGGAACTGGACTACCTGGCGGACTCGGAAGCCGCTCAAGCCTCCTTCGCCGAAAACTACGTGGGCCTCCCTTTCTAGCAAAACGCCCGATGCAACCACGGAGCGAGGGTGGAGGCAGACAATGCTCGCTCGCGTCGTGGGCGCGGCGCGGGGCCATGGATGGCCAGGAGCGCCGCGCCCCGATTCGAGCCCGCCAGGGATGGCGGGGGAGATTGAGCGAGCGAGCATTGTCTGCCTCCGCCCTCGCGGGGCCTGTATAAGCGACTCCCAACCCCGCAATGAAGCCCGTATCATGAAGCAGTCGACTGTGGAGGCCCAATCATGAATTCAGCAACGAATCCTGTACCTACCTGTCGCGCTCTCTTCCTTGGAGGCGCATTAGTCTTCCTTGCCTCAGCGTGCGAGACTGACGGCCCCGCCTTCGAGTACATACGCTTGCCGGGGACGGAGATCGGGGGCGGCACCAATCAGCCGTTTACTTCCGCCATCAAGGTCCGCTCCGGCAGCATCGTGTTCCTGTCCGGAACCGTGGGCGCCGGCCCGCACAGCCACCCCCATGTTCCGGAAGAATTCGACCACCTGGATTTCAGCACCGAGGCCCAGGCCGAACGGGTCATGGAGAGCCTGAAGGACATGGTGGAGGCGGCTGGCGGCGAGTTGACCGACATCATCCAGGTGACTCGGTTCATGCGCGACGTGGGCGCCAACCAGGATGTCGTCAACGAGGTGATGAACCGGTATTGGGGTCCGGATCACCGCCCGGCCAGTACCACCCTGGAAATTGTGCGACTTGCAACCGACCCGCGCTTCATCCTGGAGGTCGAAGCCGTGGCCGTGGTGGACGATTGAGCGGTTCGGCAAGCCGTCGGGCATTTTACCGACGGTACGGGCGCGCAACGACTCACGCCAAAACGCGTGCCCAGAAGCATGATCCCAAATGAAGAGCGCCGGGCGAGAACCCGGCGCTCATGTTCTTCAGCATTCCGCTGAAGTACTACCCGTCACGCGGCAAGCTGCTTCTGCGCCGAGCCGTTGCGGATCTCGATGGATCGCGGCTTGAGCGCTTCGGGCACTTCGCGGACCAGGTCGATGTGCAGCAGGCCGTTCGCAAGGCTGGCCCCGCTGACGCGTACATGGCTCGCCAGCTGGAAGGCGCGCTTGAAGCCGCGCGCCGGGATGCCCTGGTGCAGGTAGGTCCGGCCCTCGTGCCGATCCCTGGCCGGCTTGCCTTCAATGGTCACCGTGGCGTCCCTGGCTTCGATCGAGAGTTCGCTCTCGGCAAACCCCGGAACTTCCATGGTGATTCGGTAATCGTTCTCGTCCACTTTCTCGGTGTTGTAGAGCGGATAGCTCTCGTCGCCGGTTCGCGCACTGGTCTCCAGCGCATTCATCATGCGATCGAAACCGATGGTGGAGCGGAACAGGGGAGTGAAGTCCAAACGTGTCATGATTCATTTCCTCCGTTTTGCAACAAATTGGTTTACGCAATCGCCCTATAGCGGCGTCCTCCGGTGCATTCGATCCGCCTTCGGTGGCGAGTCTCCAGCACGTCTCTGATATAGGTTCGGGTTGCCGAATTTCAAGGCCCCGGAACATGGGGACCGCGGGGACAGGCCGCGCAAGCCTGCCGGTGCTTGAACAGGGCGGTTCCGGTGTCTTACTCTGTCCGGCACTCCGGAAAGGCGAAGCAGGGCGTGGCCAAACAGACCGGATCGATTGAGCGACCAAGCCGCGGGTTCGGCACTACGCCCGGCGGACGGGCGTTTGTCTGGCTGTTGACGCTTACTTCCGTAGCGGTCGTGCTGGCGGTCTGGTTCAGCTTCCGCGGGGCCAGCGAGACACAGCAGGAATCTTCCGCCGAGGTCGGTGCTGCAGGTTCCACTCCATTACCACCGGTGTCCGACACCGTCGACGTTCCACCGGCAGTCGTTCTGCCTCCGTTGCCGCGCGACCCCTAACTGGCCTTGGCGAGCGCCGCCCGCTCGGCGTCGTTCTCGAAGATGATCAATCCCGTGGCCGTGTTGGAAGCGGGTACGTGATAGTGCCGGTAGACTTCGGTGATGCCCTCGTCCAGCGCGCCGAGCATGATCAGCCACATGACCAGTTCGATGCCTTCGGCGCCCGCCTCCCGGACATACTCGATGTGGGGCATGTCGATGAGGCGCCGCTGGTTGCGCGTCATGTCGTCGAGAAAGCGGCGGTCGAATTTGCTGTTGATGACCCCGGCCCGCTCGCCGTGAAGCTGGTGGGACATCCCACCGGTTCCGAAGATCACCACCCTCAGATCGTCGTCGTACTCGGCCACGGCCTTGCGGATGGCGCGGCCCAGGTCGAAGCAGCGCTTGCCCGTGGGCGGCGGGTACTGAATCACGTTCACCGACAGGGGCACGACCGGGAACGGCCAGGCCTCCGGCTGGCCGCAGGTCACCGACAGCGGCACGGTCAGGCCGTGATCCACGTCCATCTCGTTGACGATGGTCAGGTCGAATTCGTCCAGTATGAGCGATTCGGCCAGGTGCCACGCCAGCCTGGGGTGGCCCTTGACCACGGGCACCGGGCGCGGTCCCCAACCCTCGTCGGCGGGAGGGAATTCCCGCGCCACACCGATGGCGTAGGTGGGTATGACCTCGAGGGAAAATGCCGTGCCGTGATCGTTGTAGACGAGGATCACCACATCCGGAGCGACATCGGCAAGCCACTTCCGCGCCGCTTCGTAGCCGTCAAACAGGGGTTTCCAATAGGGTTCTTCGGTCCTGCCCAGGTCCATGGCGGCGCCGATGGCCGGTACATGGGAAGTTGCGAGTCCGGCGATGATGCGCGCCATTATTCCTGCTCCGACTTGCTGCGGTTGCCCTCGATGGACCGCCCGCCGGCGGCCATCATGGCCCGGTACTCCTCCTGGGTCAGCCCCGACATGGCGCCGGCCATGTACTGGAACGACCGGCCCAGCGTGGCGCCGAGCTTGGAGGTGTAGTAGATGTTGCCGCCCACGTGGATCATTCCCAGCCAGTCGCGCTCGAGCACGCACCGGCGCTGCTCCTCGGTGAGCGGGAACCGGTCCAGGTAGCCGGGTTCGTCGGCCAGAAACGCCTCCCGGTTCTGCGCCGTCATCAACGACATGCAGAACATGTTCAGGTGATAACCCTCGTGGCACCGGTCCTTGTTGAACAGGTACGTGCCGGGAATGTCTTCGAATGCGTCGGTGTCGACCATGATTTCAATCTCTTGTTCGTCTAGCTCCCGAGGCTCCTCTCCAGCCGGTCCAGCGTCCGCATGGCCGGCAGCACCTGAGCGACGCTGGCATTGGGCTCACGTCCCTCCCTGATCGCCGCGATGAACTCGCGGTCCTGCAGTTCGATGCCGTCCATGGAGACATCGACATCGGAGACGTCGATGGGATTCTCCTTGCCGTCGAACAGATCGTCGTAGCGGGCGATGTAGGTGCCATTGTCGCAGATATAGCGGAAGAACGTGCCCAGCGGCCCGTCGTTGTTGAACGACAGCGAAAGCGTGCAGATCGCCCCCGAGGGCACCTTCATGCCGATGCTCATGTCCATGGCGATGCCCAGCTCCGGGTGCATCGGACCCTGCAGGGCGTAGACCTCGTCCGCTTCCTCGCCCGTCTGGTACTGGAACAGGTCCACCGTGTGGCAGGCGTGGTGCCAGAGCAGGTGGTCGGTCCAGCTCCTTGGCTTGCCTTCGGCATTGATGTTCTTTCGCCGGAAGAAATAGGTCTGCACGTCCATCTGCTGGATGGTGAGTTCGCCGGACTGGATTCGCTGGTGAATCCACTGGTGGCTGGGATTGAACCTCCGGGTGTGCCCTGCCATCGCCACCAGCCCCGTCTCTTCCTGGACCCTCACCAGCCGCTCGGAGTCGGCCAGCGAATCGGCAATGGGGATCTCGATCTCCACGTGCTTGCCGGCACGCATGCACTGCTCGCCCTGGTCCGCGTGCATCTGCGTGGGCGTCGTCAGAATTGCGGCTTCGACCCCCGGCTGTTCCAGGCCTTCGGCCAGGTCCGTTGTCCAGTGCGGGATGCCGTACTTCCTGGCCACCGCGGCCGTGGTATCGGGCGACCCGCCGGCGAGCGAGACGACTTCAACCCCGTCGATACGGGCCAACCCCGCCAGGTGCTTCTGCCCGAAGGCGCCCTGACCAGCCAGACAAATCTTCATTCGAGATACTCCTTGTTCCACCGGGCCGCGCGTTGGCAAAAAACCTGCGCCGCGAGCTGGCGAGCTCAATGCTGCCGCGACCGCCACAATCCGTGAACCGCGTATTAGAAACGTCTCGGTGTGCGTGCGCAAGCCCCGCGGTTGCCCTATACTCCTGCGGCTCAACGCGCCCGTAGTTCAGCTGGATAGAACGCCGGCCTACGAAGCCGGAAGTCGGGAGTTCGAATCTCTCCGGGCGCGCATTCCCGCTCGTGAAGGATCGAAGTTCCTAGAACAGATCGCAGCCGTAGGCGGTAAAGAGACGGTCGTCGCTCATTAGCCGGATGTTCTGTGCCAGGCTCTGCACGATCAGCATCCGGTCGAACGGATCACGATGGTGAAAAGGGAGCTCCTTCAGCAGCACGGCATCCGCTGCCGTGAAATTCAGCAACTCGAAACCCAGCGTTTCCGCGCAGGCGATTACGTCATGATCGAAGCTCAGCTTGTTGAGCGAGGTCTTGATCATGATTTCCGCGATCGAGATGGAACTCAGGTAGATGATATTGGCGCGGCTCTCAATTTCACTTCTGTTTCCTGGGGACAATCGTTCGGGCGCGGAAACTGCCCAGATGAACACATGCGTATCGATCAGGATTCGCAAGCGTCGTCCCCGTAAAACATTGCGTTGATTTCGGGATCTTCACCAAAAAGTGCTTCGTCGGGAGCTTCAACCTGTCCCCTGAGGAATCCCAGCTTTCGTTTACCTTCCGGCTTATGAGGAACCAGATCGGCGATGGGCAGATTGTGCTTGGCGATGACCACCGTCTCGCCGTGATACACGCGATCGATCAGCTTTGAGAGTTGCGCTTTTGCCTCTGAGATGTTGACGATCATCTGCTGACCCCAATGGAATGAGTCCATCTGACCATAGTTGGTCCAGTTGGTCAAATGTTTTGCCAAAGCCCATGATCGGCTAGTTCAGCCGTTGATCTGCATGCTCGCGCAGGTAGCGCTTCACGAAGTCCTTGTAATGGGCCATCGCCTTCCGGGTGAGGCTGCCGCCGCCTTCCGGAAACTCCACCGCGTTGCCGCTCCGCAGCGTCAGGCTGCGAACCGGCATCACTTCACGCGTGGCGCTGGTGATAAAGCTCTCCGAGGCGCGCGCCGCATCCTCGAGCGGGATATCCCGCGTGACGATTTCAAGTCCACGCGCCGAACAGGCTTCCTGAAGCGCGACCCGAGTCAGTCCCCGCAGGTGTCCCGCGTTCTCCGACGGGGTGACCAGCTCACCGTCGATCGCGAAAAACACGTTGCTGTTGGATGATTCCGTGACCAGGCCCGCGTCATTCAGCATGACGCAGTCGTCGGCACCGAGCGCTCGCGCCTCGATCACCCCCAGCACGTTGTTCAGGTAATTGCCGCCCTTGATGTTGGGATTGAGCGCATTGACGGGGTTGCGCCGCGTACGCGAGATGGCCAGACGGACCCCCTCCGTGTAGAAGTCGTCCCTCCAATGGTGCAGTTCCTTCACGACAATCACGTACCGCGTCGGCAACTCCGGATCCGGATAGAGATCCACCGGCCCTTCGCCCCGGGTGACGCAATAGCGCACATACACGTCCTCCCCGGCTTCCCCCGCGCCCGACGCCCGGAACGTCCTGCGAATTTCCTCCATCATCTCCCGCTTGCCCGGCTGCAGCCGCAGGTGAATCAGCCGGGCGGAATTCTCGAACCTCTCCCAGTGCTCATCGAAGAACAACGGAATCCCCCCATAGGTCCGAAACACCTCGTAAACCGAGTCCCCATACAGAAATCCCCGGTCCATCACCGGAATCCGCGCCTCACCGACAGGCGTAATAACCCCATCGACATTCGCCATGTTCCGAATCTTCTTCACAATGCCCCCCAACGTTGCTGTTCCCCCCCAAATTCCTTAAACGACGTTCGTAGCGGGGCGGGCGATACACAGGGGTGCGGGCGTCGTCGGCGAGGAGCGAGCCAAGGACGGCCAAAAGCGACGAGCCGTCGATTCTCTGCCCGCCAGGGATGGCGGGCAGAGATTAAGCCCGCACCCCTGTGTATCGCCCGCCCCGCTACGAACACCCCGATCGACTCCCCAAAAGCCGAACCCCGAGATTACGCTCGAGATCGTCCCGCACCCGTCCCAAATCGTCAACGCCGCAGAGCGATCGGAGATCCGTCACCGGCAACGCCTCGAACCCGCATGGATTGATCCGCGAAAACGGCTCAAGGTCCATATCCACGTTCAGCGCGATGCCGTGGTACGAACACTGCCGGCTGATCTTCAGCCCCAGCGCCGCCAGCTTGCGCCCCCCCACGTAAACCCCCGGCGCATCGCGCCGCCCCCGGGCTTCGATGCCATACCCCGCCGCCGTATCGGCCACCGCCCGTTCCAGCGCCTCCACCAGCCCGCGTATGCCCAGCTTCAGGCGCCCCAGGTCCAGCAGCGTATACGCCACCAGTTGGCCGGGGCCGTGGTAGGTGACCTGTCCTCCCCGGTCGATCTTCACGACCGGGATATCCCCGGCATCGAGCACATGCGCCGCATTGCCGTTGAGACCGAGCGTATAGATTGGGGAATGTTCCACGAACCAGACTTCGTCCCGGGTATCCCGGCCGCGCCCGGCGGTGAAGCGCTTCATCTCCTTCCAGACCGCCGGAAGCGGACGCCGGCCCAGGACGCGCACGACCAGACCATCATCCTCGGCCGAAGCAGTCCGCGCGCGCGCCAGACTGCCCGCGGGCGGCGCGATCATTGAAACCAGAGGCTGATCCCGTCCTTGATTCGTTGCCAGAGTCCCGCTTCGGCCACGTCCGCCAGCGCCACCAGCGGCAGTTCGACCAGTTCTTCGCCGTTCATCGAAATCGTGACCGTTCCCAGCAGTGCGCCAGCCTCAATGGGCGCCGTCAGGTCCTCTTCCACGGCAGTCTCCGACATGAGAGAGTCGTAGCGGCCCTTGGGTATCGTCAGGAAGTGGTCCTGCGCAACACCCAGCGAGACTGTTTCGGTTTCCCCCTTCCAGACGCGTGCGGTGGTCACCTCGTCGCCTTCGGAGTACAACCTGTAGGTTTCGAAGAACCGGAAACCGTAGTTCAGCAGCGCCTGGCTGTCGTTGGCTCTCGCCTCGACGCTGTGCGATCCCAGGACCACCGACACCAACCGCATGCCCGCGCGTTCCGCCGAGGTTACCAGGCAATAGCCCGCCGCCTCGGTGTAGCCCGTTTTCAGGCCATCCACCGACTCATCGCGCCACAACAGCAAGTTGCGGTTGGGCTGCTCGATATCGTTGTAGGTGAATTCACGTTGGGAGTACCACATGTAATATTCCGGAAACTCGGTGATGATGGCCCGCGCGATCGTGGCGGCATCCCGGGCGGTCATGTGGTGGTCCGGATCCGGCAGCCCGGTGCTGTTGCGGAACGAACTGGATTCCATGCCCAACTGGTCGGCGTAGAAATTCATGAGGTCGGCAAACACCTCCTCGGATCCCGCGACGTGCTCCGCCAGGGCCACGCTCGCATCGTTGCCCGACTGCACGATCATTCCTTGCAGGAGGTTTTCCACCGAAACGGTGGAGCCCACCTCGATAAACGTTCGCGAGCCCTCCGTGCCCCAGGCCCTTTCGCTGACCCGGACCTCGTCGTCCAGATTGACCTGCCCGTCGCCCAGCGCCTTGAAGACCGTGTACGCGGTCATCAGCTTTGTGAGGCTGGCCGGTTCGAGAATCTCGTCCGGGTTGTTTTCGGCGACGACATCGCCGGTGGCGTGATCGATGAGAATATAGCTCTTCACGCCCAGTTGCGGCGGTGCGGGAATGGGCACCTCCTGGCCGTGTAGCAGGGGTGCGATTGCGAGGGTGAAGGCGGTCAGCATCCAGGTTCGGAGCATCGGGTTCCTCCTGAGGGGCAACTGGGTTGGAATTGTATCGCGGTTCATGCTCCTTCGGCGCGCGTTCCGTGGAGATCCAGGTCCTCGGCGCCGGCGAGAATGGCGCGTCCCAGCTGATGCACGGCCAGGGCATACATGACGCTGCGGTTGTAGCGGGTAATGACCCGGAAGTTGTGAAAACCGACCCAGTATTCCTGACCGTCCTCGCCTTCGAGGGACAGCAGGGTGACGGGCGTCTCGCCGGGCAGGTCCGCGGAGATCCCGTAACCGGCCTCGCGCACCGAAGCCAGGGAATCGTTCAGGTCCATGCTGTTGTCCGATTCCCCGGGAGCCCGGCCGTCGGCGAGGGCGGCGCGCTCCACAACCGTTTCGCCGGCCCGCCAGCCGTGGGCCTTGAAGTAGTTCGCCACACTGGCAAGCACGTCCTCCCAGTCTCCCCAGAGATCCCGTACGCCATCGCCGTTGCCGTCCACGGCGTAGGCGCGGAAGCTGGACGATATGAACTGACCGGCGCCCATGGCGCCTGCATAGGAGCCGAGTAGCGTTTCCGGGTCCATCCCTTCCTCCCGAACGAGCAGGAAGAAGGCCTCCAGTTCGGAGGTGAAGAATCCGGATCGGGGCGGATACGCGAAAGCCAGCGTCGCCAGTGCATCGATGACCCGGTAGCTGCCCATGCGCGTGCCGTAGTTGGTTTCCACCCCGAGAATGGCCACCAGCAGTTCAGGGGAGACTCCGAACGACTCGCTGGCGCTTGCGATTTCCCCGGCGTGCTCCTGCCAGAACTCAACGCCGCCGTTGACGCGGGTGTCGGTCAGAAAGATGTCCTGGTACTCATGCCAGGCCAGGACCCGTTCGGCGGGCCTGGATATGGCTTCGAGGATGCTTTGCTCGATCTCCGCGCCTTCCAGGATCGCACCCAGTTCGGCGGCTTCGAAGCCATGTTCCTCGACCATTCGTTCGACAAAGGCATCCCTCGCCGTTTCCACCGCCGCCGGATCGAAATCCACGGCCCGGACGGCATTCGCCGCCATCGTCAACCCGATAACCAATAGCCCGACGGGTACGGGCTGAAGACGAACAGTCACGTTACCAATAACCTCCGGTTGCCGTGGATTGCGGTGAGGATGCCGAGTCCCGCCATGAGGGTCACCATGGAGGTGCCGCCGAGGCTGATCAGCGGCAGCGGCACGCCCACCACGGGCAGCAGGCCGCATACCATGCCGGCATTCACGAATACGTGCAGGAAGAAAGTCAGGCTGATTCCGCCTGCCAGCAGGCGGCCGAAGTTGTCCTGGGCCTGGGCGGCGATGTACAACCCTCGCCCGACCACCACGAGATACAGTCCCAACAGGAACAACAGTCCGAGCAGGCCGAACTCCTCGCCCATGACGGCGAAGATAAAGTCCGTGGAGCGTTCCGGCAGGAACTCCAGGTGCGATTGCGTACCGTTCAGCCATCCCCTGCCGAACAGACCGCCGGACCCCAGCGCGATCTTCGACTGGATGATGTTGTAGCCGGCCCCCAGCGGGTCCGATTCCGGGTTGAGAAACGTCAGCACCCGGGCGCGCTGATAGTCCAGCATGGTGGTCCATAGCACCGGGGCCATGCCCAGGGCGATCACGCTCAACGCTGCAATCACCCGCAGGCTGAGGCCGGCCAGCAGTACCGTGAGCCCCCCCGCCGCGAACACCAGCGCGGCCGTGCCGAGATCGGGCTGACGCAGAATCAGCATCGTGGGGACCGCGACAATGCAGGCGAGCACCGTCAGATTCAGCAAGTTTGGAGGAAGGGCGCGGTCATGCATGTACCACGCGACCATCAACGGCACCGCAAGCTTCAGAATCTCCGATGGCTGGAACCGGATGACTCCCCAATCCAGCCAGCGTTGCGCGCCATTACCCACCGCGCCGTCCACCAGCACCCATAGCAACAACCCTACGGAGGCCAGGAAGATCCAGGGAGTCCACAATCGCAGCGTCGCCGGGGCAACCTGGGCGGCCACGACAAAGGCCAGCAATGCGACGGACAATCGGATCCCCTGCCGGAGCAGCAGCGGCATGTTCTGGTCCACCGCGCTGTACAGGATCACCAGTCCGAGGGCGCAGACGGCAATACTGCTGAATGCCAGCGTCAGGTCCATCGTGAAGCTGCGTCCCGGGAACGGGTTCCTGATGGCGGCCTGCGCCGCGCCGGCTTCAATGGAGATTCGCCTAGCCATAATCCTCTGCCGCCAGCCAGGCGTCCAGGATCCTGCGCGCGGCCTGGGCAGGCAAGCCGCTGCCGGAGCCGCCGTTCTCCACTACCACGGCCACCGCGATGGTCGGATTGTCCGCCGGCGCGAAGGCGATGAACAGGCCGTGGTCCCGAAGGCGCTCGTCCAACGCCTCCTCGTCGTACTCCTCGTCCTGGGCCAGGGAAATCACCTGCGCGGTACCGGTCTTGCCGGCAACGCGGTAGGGTGTCTGCAGCATCGCGAGGAGCGCGGTGCCGCTCGGGTCCTCGGTCACGCCGATCATTGCTTCGCGAATGCGCTGCCAATGCCGCGGATCGATCTCCGGGAGCGAGTCCAGCCGGACCGGATCGATCGTGACGACGTCGCCGCTGTCGGCGGTTTGCAATGCCACCGCCATGCGGGGCCTGAACCTCGCCCCTGATGCCAGTGCGGCAGTTGCATGCGCCAGTTGCAGGGGCGTTGCCGTAGTGTATCCCTGACCGATTCCTGAAATGACCGTCTCACCCGGGAACCAGGTCTGGTCTTCGCGACGCGAGAAGTTGTTTCGTTTCCAGGTCCTGGAAGGCACCACGCCGCGGATCTCGCCGCCGATATCGATTCCGGTCCGGTCGCCGAATCCGAAAATTCTCAGGGAGGAATCGATGGCGTCGATGCCGATATCCACCGCCAGCCGGTAGAAGTACACGTCGCAGGACTCCACGACGGCCCGGTGCAGGTCCACCAGGCCGTGCCCTTCGCGCCTCCAGTCACGGTACTGATGGGTCTGGCCCGGCAACGAGTAGTGCCCGCCGCAGAAGGTGGGATCGTCCGGGTTGAGGGCGTTCAGGTTCATCGCTGCCAGACCCAGAAACGGCTTGACGGTCGAGCCCGGCGGGTAGCGCCCGGCCAGTGCCCGGTTGAACAGCGGCTTGTCGGGATCCGTCTCGATCTCGCGGTAACCGCTATGGCTCAATCCCGACGCAAACCGGTTGGGATCGAATGCCGGTGTGCTGACCAGCGCCAGCACGTCGCCTGTGGCCGGTTCGATGGCGACTACCGCGCCACGCAAGCCCTCCATGGCCCTCTGGGCGGCAAGTTGAAGCTGAATATCGAGACTGACGACCAGGTTGTCCCCGGGGGTGGGCCAGCGCGTGTCGAGGTTTCCGGGCATCGAGTCGGACGATGCCCCGATCGAAGCGGGGTCCACCAGCACGCGCCCCTGCGCATTGACCAGTTGCTGGCGGAAACCGACCGTGCCGTGCAATTCGTCCTGGTAGCTGCGTTCCACTCCGCTGATGCCGATGAGCGCGGTCGCCGCATAATTGGCGCGGTCGATCCGTTGCATGTCCGCGGCGCTGATACTGCCCATGTAGCCGATGGAGTGCCCGGTCAGATCGCCGTAGGGATAGTGGCGGATCAGGCCCTCGCGTATGTCGATGCCGCTGAACCTGTGGCGTCGTGCCGAAAACCGTGCCGCCTGTGCCTCGGTCAGGTTCGCAAGCACCACGCGTTCGAACCTTCGATGGGAATTGACCGCGTCGACCAGGTTTCCGCGCTCCGCCGGGTCCAGCAGCTCAAGGGCCTCCAGCGCCTGCAGCGACGCCGGAAGATCGGTAATCTCCTCGGGAATCGCCACCAGTTCCCATGCCGGCAGGTTTTCCGCGAGCAACTGACCGTTGCGATCGAAAATCAGGCCCCGCGTCGGCGCCAGGGGTTCGATTCTCACCCGATTGCCCTGGGCCAGTTCCGCAAAGACTTCGTGGTGCGAAACCTGGATCTGGAACAGCCGCCAGACCAGCACGCTGCTCATCGCCAATACGAGAACGGAGGTAAACAACAGCCGTGAAGTGACCAGCCGTTGTTCCTTCCAGCGATCCCGGATCTGGATTTGCCTGCGCATCGTCTAGGTCGCCTTCACGTTGTCACGGCCGAATCCGCCCAGCGCGAACATGACCATCGGCCACAGCAACGCGCTGGAAAGGAGCGGCGCCCAGCCGATTGCGCCTGGAATGGCGCGCTGGCCGACGCCATCGATCCAGAACAGGAGGAAGTGGTACAGAACCAGCATCAACGCCACCGTGACGGTTGCCTGCCAGGCCAGGGCGACGCGAATGCGAAGGTGCAGCCGCAACGCCAGGTAGACGACCGGCAACAGCGCCAGGGCATGTCTTCCCAGCAGGGAACCCGTGAGCATGTCCAGCGCAAGTCCCATGGCGAAGGCGGCCAGCAGACCGAAGTGCTGGGGTCTGGCGACGGCCCAGTAGATGAGCGCCAACGGGACCCAGTCCGGCCGGAACGGTACGACACTTTCGCCGAGAGGGACGATCGACAGCGCCAGTGCAAGGACGAAGGTCGCCAGGGGCAGGAGAAACGGCTGTATCCGCGCGATCATCGTCCGTCCTCCGCCCGGCCGGTGGCCGCGGCGGTCAAACCGACATCGTCCGCGTTCATCACCAGCAGAACTTCGCGGCCGCGGTCCAGCCCCGCGCTGGGCTGGGCGAGGACATGCGCGAACGACTGCCCGGGGCGGCGCTGCACGACCGTCACCCGGCCGACCGGGTATCCCGGTGGAAATACGCCTCCCAGCCCGGACGTCACGAGCAGATCGCCCTCCTGAACATCGGCGCTGTTGGTCAGGTAGGGCAGGTTCAGCAGGCCCGTTTCTCCGGTGCCCAGGGCGATGGTCCGCAGGCCGGTCCGGTTGACGGCGACGGGAAGCCCGTGATTGGAATCGTTGATCAGCACGGCCTGGGCGGTCAGGGCATCCACGATGTCGATTTGCCCGACCACCCCGTCGGCATCGAGCAACGCCTGACCGACGTACACGCCGTTCAGGACGCCCCGATTGATGGTGAACCGCTGCCGGTAGGGGTCCGGGTCCACGGACAGAATCTCCGCGACCAGCATCCTGTCGGCGACACTCTGACTGGAATCCAGCATGGCGCGCAGCCGGTCGTTCTCCGCCTCGAGCGTGTCCATGCGCTGCAGGCGTACGTCATGGTCGCGTAGTTCGCTCTTCAGACGGGCGTTCTCGTCCAGCAACGCGGCACGGCTGGCGAAGGACTCTCTTGCCCGGCGCCAGGCGGAGAACGGTTGATCCACTCCGACCTGCACCGGATAGACGATGACTGAAGCGACCTGGCGGACGCGGTCGAGAAACGCCGTTTCCCGGTGGTCCAGAATCATCATCGTCAGGCTGACGGCCGCGAGCAGCACAAGGCGAATGCTCAGCGCAGTCGCGGTCGATCTCTTGCCCGATTCAGCAGCCGGCATCTGTCACCCGGATTTCAGCCGAAGGCACTGCTCCGTACTCGAACCCGGATATTCGGATGCGGTACGATGCATGACGGCGCCAGTTTACCAGACGCGTCGCCGCGCGGCCCGTGAAAGGCGCCACGGGCTGCTGATATGGATTGACCTGTCAATAACTGATTATCTATCCCGTCTCTTCTTCATGAAACGATAATTGTTGCTGGTCCTGTGGAGTTTGTGGGCGAGAGGCACGCGAATGTGGGCAGGCGGTGGGCAACGCGCCAG
>JAJEFE010000096.1 GCA_022820625.1 Gammaproteobacteria bacterium
TTGCCATGCAAGAAGAGATAGCGCTCGCCCAGCGCCGACAGCCAATCCGTCCGGTTTATTCCAGCATCCCCGGAAAATCGGCTACGAAAGAATGTGAGAAAAATCCCGGTCGTGCTGATCTAATAATGTGAGAGACAACACACGGGTCCGGCCGAGGCGCGGTCGATCGACTTCTTCAGCCGCTTCCGATGCCGGCTCTACGTGGCCAACCTCTTCAATCCTGCGGCTCCGGGGCATGGGCTCGAATCGGTCCCGGCGTTTTTCGATTCCGTCGACGGGGCGCGGTTTGATGTGTGCTTCCTGTGGGACTACATCAACTACCCGGACAACGAGGCGTTTGCGGAATTCGTATCGCTTCTGACCGATCACGTTCACGAGAAGACCCGGTTGTACGCCATCGGCGCCTACTCGGCGGAACTGCCTCTCAGGGGCTATCGGTATGCCATTGCCGATGCCGACAGGGTGGCCATCCGGCCGACCGGCGGCGTCGTGCCCCAACCGCGCTCACGCAACGAGCTCGTCAAGGCCATGCACCGTTACGTGGTCCACAGAGCCGCCCTTCGCCGGGACAACCGGTTGGAACTGCTGCTTCGAACGACCCGCACGAACTGGAGCTGATCGGCGCCGATCCCTCCACCGCCAATCTCCGATCCCGATTCGACACCGCTCCGGCGGGAGATTGACACTTGACGATTCGCCAGTTATATAACGACATCGTTATATACGGATGTCTTTATGAACAGCATCGCCGAACTGACGGATTTGCTCCGGGTCCTGCAAGACCCGACTCGCCTGCGCGTGCTGTGGGTCTTGCGCCGCGGCGAGTTGTCTGTCGGTGAAGTCGTCCAGGTCACCGGGCTCAGTCAGCCGCGTGTCTCCAGGCACCTGAAACTGCTGTGTGACGCTCGCGTCGTCCGCCGAACCCCGGACCAGAACGAAGTCTACTATCGCGCTGCCATCGACCACGATCATCGCGACCTGGTATCTGCGGTCCTGTCGAGCCTCTCGGAGGATGACCCGGTCATCGCCAGGGATCGGCAGCGACTTACCGCCATCCTGGATAGCCGGCAGTCCCGCGCCCGGGCGTTGCTGGCCCGTCTGGGCGTGCGGCCTCTCGGCGCAGGCGACCTGTCGGAGGTCAGTGCGGCCATCGACGACCTGTTGGCCCGTCGGCGTCCCCGAAACGCGAACGGCGAACCGTTGGGCGACATGCTGGATGTCGGCACCGGCACCGGGAGCATGCTGCGGCTGCTGGCAGGCCGGGCCCGGCGCACCATAGCCGTGGACCTGTCCCGCGACATGCGCCTCATCGCGCGGGCGACCGTGTTGTCCTCGGGACTCGTCAATTGCACGGTGCGCCAGGGCGACATGTACGACCTGGAATTCCCGGACGGCCGCTTCGACCTGGTGACCATGGACCGTGTGCTGGGCACCGCCGACGATCCCGCTGCCGCGCTGGGCGAAGCCGCCCGCGTCATGAACGACGGGGCCCACCTGCTGGTCGTTGAACCCGGGACGGCGGCAATGGGCGAGAGCCGTCTCGAACGGCGCCTGCTGCGTGCCGGACTGTCACCCGTGGACCTGCGCACTGCAGCACGGGATTCCGTCCAGGTGTTGCTTGCCGCCAGGGAGATTCCCGGTGACCGATAAGAGAATCCAGGTTTCGTTCGAGTTCTTTCCGCCCGCCACGGAGAAAATGGAACGGGTTCTCTGGGCCTCCGTGGAACGGCTGGAGCCGCTCGGCCCCAGGTTCGTTTCGGTGACTTACGGCGCGGACGGCTCCACCCGCGACCGCACCCACCGGATCGTTCAGCGAATTCGAAACGAAACCGGACTCACCTGCGCGCCGCACCTCACTTGCGTCGGGTCCCGCCGGGAGGAGGTGCTGGACATCGCCCGGGAGTACTGGGCGGCCGGCATACGGCACATGGTCGCGCTGCGCGGCGACCCGCCGCAGGGCGCGAGTGCCTATGTCCCGTGCGAAGGCGGCTTCGCCTACGCCTCGGACCTGGTCGAGGGGTTGCTCACCGTGGGCCGTTTCGACATTTCGGTGGCCGCCTATCCGGAAGTGCATCCGGAAGCGTCCAGCGCCTCTGCGGACCTGGACAACCTGAAGCGCAAGATCGATGCCGGCGGCACGCGCGCCATTACGCAGTTCTTCTACGACACGGCGGTTTACCTGCGCTTCAGGGATCGCTGCCGCAGCGCAGGCGTCAAGGTACCCATCGTTCCCGGAATCCTGCCGATCGCCAGTTTCGAGGGCATGCTCCGGTTCGCATCGAAATGCGGCGTCAACGTACCGAACCGGCTCCACGAGAGGTTTTCGGGCCTGGACGACGATCCGGAAACCAGCCGGATGATCGCGGCAAGCGTGGCCATCGAGCAGGTCGACGAGCTTTACCGTCACGGCGTTCGCGAGTTTCACTTCTATACGCTGAACCGCGCGGAACTCAGCTACGCGATCTGTCACGCGCTCGGCCTGAGGCCAGGCCGCCGCCGCGCGGAGCAAGCGGCGTGAACGAGCGCATCGAACGGTTGCGGGAGCTGCTGAACCGGCGCATCGCGATTCTGGATGGCGCCCTGGGCACCAGCGTGCAGGACCTCGATCTCTCCGAGTTGGATTTCAGAGGCGAGCGGTTTGCCGACTGGCCGCGCGATCTCAAGGGCAACAACGATCTGCTGTGTATCACGCAACCGGAGCGAGTCGCCGCCATCCATCGGGAATTCCTCCTGGCCGGCGCCGACATCATCACCACCAATACCTTCAATGCCACCGCGCCGTCCCAGGGCGACTACGGGATGGAGGAGCGGGTGGGAGAGATCAACCTGGCCGCCGCGCGGCTGGCGCGCGAAACGGCGGATCGGGTGACCGAGGAAACCGGAGTGCCGCGTTTCGTCGCCGGCGCACTGGGTCCCACCAATCGCACGGCCTCGATCTCCCCCGATGTCAACGATCCCGGAATGCGCGAGATCACGTTCGACGAACTCGCCGACGCCTATGCCGTCGCAGCCGCCGCGCTGATCCGGGGGGGCGTCGACCTGCTAATGGTGGAAACGATATTCGACACCCTCAATGCCAAGGCGGCGCTGTACGCAATCCAGGGACTGCGCGAACAGGCGGGGACCGACATACCGGTGATGATTTCCGGCACCATCACCGATGCCTCGGGCCGAACGCTGTCGGGGCAGACGCTGGAGGCGTTCTACAATTCCGTGCGCCACGCCAAGCCGCTGCTCATCGGCCTCAATTGCGCGCTGGGCGCCACCGAACTGCGCCCCTACGTGGAGGAACTGTCCCGCGTATCGGAATTCCCCGTGAGCGTACACCCCAACGCCGGGCTGCCCAACGAGTTCGGCGAGTACGACGATACGCCCGAACACATGGCGGAAGTGCTCGGCGAGTTTGCGGCCAACGGCTGGATCAACCTGGCAGGCGGCTGTTGCGGAACGACGGCCGCGCACATTGAAGCCATCGTTGACGCCGTCAGACGGCATGGTCCCCGGCGCCTGCCGGAAATACCCGCCAGGACGCGCCTCTCGGGGCTTGAACCCTTCACGATCGGTCCCGACAGCCTGTTCGTCAACGTAGGCGAACGCACCAACGTCACCGGATCGGCGCGCTTCAGGCGGCTCATCGGAACCGGTGAATACGAGGAAGCGGTGCAGGTGGCCCGCCAACAGGTGGACAGCGGCTCCCAACTCATCGACGTCAACATGGACGAAGGCATGCTGGACGGCGAAGCCGCGATGCGCAGGTTTCTGAACCTCGTGGCGTCGGAGCCGGACATCGCGCGGGTTCCCGTGATGGTGGACTCGTCCAAGTGGAGCGTGATGCTTGCGGGCCTGAAATGCCTGCAGGGCAAGGGCGCGGTCAACTCCATCAGCCTCAAGGAGGGCGAGGAGACTTTTCTGCGCCAGGCCCGGGAGATTCGACGCTTCGGCGCCGCCGTGGTGGTGATGGCCTTTGACGAGTCGGGCCAGGCGGAGACCACCGAACAGAGAATGGCGATTTGCCGACGCTCCTATGAACTGCTGGTCAACGAGGCCGGGTTCCCTCCAGAAGACATCATCCTCGATCCGAACATTTTTGCCGTCGCCACCGGGATCGAGGAACACAACGATTACGGGCTCGCCTTCATCGAGGCCGCCCGGCGCATCAAGGCGGAACTGCCCCATGCCCTGGTGAGCGGCGGCGTCAGCAACGTGTCGTTCTCGTTCCGGGGCAATAACCCGGTGCGCGAGGCCATGCACTCCATCTTTCTCTACCACGCGATTCGGGCCGGGATGGACATGGGCATCGTCAATCCTGGTCAACTGGCGGTGTACGAGGAGATTCCCGAGGACCTGCGGACAGCGGCCGAAGACGTGATCCTGAACCGGCGCTCCGATGCCACCGAGCGCCTGGTGGAGGTGGCCGAGCGGTACCGCGCCCGGCGCTCCGGTCCGCGCAGGCAGGCTGCCGAGGACTGGCGGGGCTGGCCCGTGGCTAGGCGCCTGGAACATGCGCTCGTTCACGGAATCGACCAATACGTGATCGACGATACCGAAGAGGCGCGGCAGGAGTCTGCCAGGCCGCTGGATGTCATTGAAGGTCCGCTGATGGACGGCATGAACATCGTGGGCGATCTCTTCGGAGCCGGGAAGATGTTCCTGCCGCAGGTGGTGAAATCGGCACGGGTGATGAAGAAGGCGGTGGCGCACCTGGTGCCCTTCATCGAGGCGGAGAAGACTGGTACCGGCGCCAGGAACAAACTGGTGATCGCCACCGTGCGCGGGGATGTCCACGACATCGGCAAGAACATTGTCGGCGTGGTGCTGCAGTGCAACAACTTCGAAGTGATCGACCTGGGCGTGATGGCGCCCGCGGAGAAGATTCTCGCAACCGCGAAAGAGGCCGGCGCCGACCTGATCGGGCTTTCCGGCCTGATCACCCCATCGCTGGACGAAATGGTGCGGGTCGCCGGCGAGATGCAGCGACAGGGCTTTTCGGTGCCGTTGCTCATCGGCGGCGCGACCACATCGCCCGCCCACACCAGCGTCAGGATCGATCCCGCCTACGAGGGCCCCGTCGTCTACGTCAAGGACGCCTCCCGTTCGGTCAACGTGGCGCAGACGCTGATCGGTGAGGGGAGCGGGGAGTTTACGGCCAGGATCGCGCGGGACCATGACCGGCGCCGGGACCGCCACAAGGCGCGCAGAAGCCGGGCAACCCAACTTGCATTGAGCCAGGCCCGCGCGAACAGGCTCACCCTGGACTGGTCCGAATACCGTCCGCCGGCGCCGCGCGCGGCAGGGTTGCACAGGTTCGATGACTACCCGCTGAGCGAGCTGGTGGACTACATCGACTGGATGCCGTTCTTCAACGCCTGGGAGTTTCACGGCCGTTTCCCGCAGATTCTGGATGACGCTACCGTGGGCGAGGCCTGCCGCTCGCTCTACGACGATGCCCGGCGGCTGTTGACCCGGGTGATCGACGAGCGGTGGCTGCGTGCATCGGCCGTAACCGGATTGTTCCCGGCCAACGCCAGGGGCGACGATATCGAGGTCTACGCAGATGAGTCGCGGCGCCACGTCCTGGTGCGCCTTCATCACCTTCGCCAGCAAAGGCGCAAGCGCGCCGACCTGCACAACGACTGCCTGGCCGACTTCGTAGCCCAGCGGGACACAGGCGTCGCCGACTACGTCGGTGCATTCGCGGTCACGGCGGGAATCGGCCTGGACGCTTGTGTGGCTCGTTTCGAGGCGGCGCACGACGACTACAGTGCGATCATTCTCAAGGCCCTGGCGGACCGCCTGGCCGAAGCTTTCGCCGAACGGCTGCATCAGCGGGTAAGGACCGAGCTTTGGGGCTATGCCGGGGACGAGCGGCTGGAAAATACGGATCTTATCGCCGAAGCCTACCGCGGGATCCGGCCCGCACCCGGTTACCCGGCCTGCCCGGACCACACCGAAAAGCAAACGCTCTGGGACCTGCTGGATGTCGAGCGAAACACTGGAATACAACTCACCGAAACCTTCGCCATGCTACCCACCGCGGCAGTCAGCGGCTGGTACTTCTCCCATCCCGGGGCGCGCTACTTCGCGGTGGGGAAGATCGGCCGTGACCAGGTGGAGGACTACGCGTCCCGAAAGGGCTGGTCGATGGAGCAGGCTGAACGCTGGCTGTCGGCGAACCTGGGCTACGAGTCCGGGCCATCGGGGTCGGATGGAGGCGGCTGATTTTTTGGCGGAGGCTTATGGCAAACGTCCGACGGTAACGCGGTCGTGGCCCGCGAGGTCCAGGTAGGTCTCAAGTCCCTGTAACCCGGCGCGGTCCATCAGGTTCCGTACGGGCAGGGTCTGGTCGCAACCGTGTTCGAGCAACAACGTACCGCCCGAGGCAAGCACTCGCGGCGTACCGGCAATGATCGTACGCAGGCTCATGAGCCCGTCCACGCCGCCGTCCAGCGCCAAGCGTGGTTCGTGCCGCAGGTCACCAGTGACAAGCGCCTCGTCGCCGGTGGCCACATACGGCGGATTGGCGGCGATGATGTCGCAGCAGGCATTCGCCAGCGCGTCGAACCAGTGCGACCGGATCCACTCGACCTGCAGCCCGAGTCGCACGCCGTTGGAGACGGCAACCCGAAGCGCGGGAGCACTGCATTCCACCGCGACCATTCGGCAATGGGGGCGGCGGTGCTTGATGGCCAGCGCAACGGCTCCGCAGCCGCTACCCGCGTCCAGCACGACCGAGCGTCCATCGGTGGGCAGCCTTTCCAGAACCTTGTCCACCAACAACTCGGTTTCCGGTCTCGGCACGAGAGTGGCGGACGATACGGTCAAGGGAAGGGAATAAAACTCCCGGCGTCCGGTCAGGTAGGCCACGGGCACACCAGCCTCGCGCCGCTCGATCAGCCGGCGGTATCGGGCGGTTTCCGCAGCGGACACGCCACGCTCCGGGAAGCCAATCAGACTGCTTCGGGGACGGTCGAGCGCGAACCCCAGCAGCACCTCCGCGTCGAGCCCCGAACTGCCCCTGCGGGAGGCAAGCCGCACCCGTGCCCAGTCGAGCAACGCGCCGACGGAGCTTGCGCCCGCCACAGGGGTGAGAGACTGCTCCATCAGACCTCGACACCGTCCCTGTTCAGCAACCACTCGATGGCCGTAGAGTAGTCCATGCGCTCGCCGGCCCAGCGGGTGACGGCGGTTGATTTGTCGATCTCCACGCCGCGGCGCCGATGCTCGGCCTGCAGTTGCTCGAGGCGGTCTGCGGCGGTGGCGGATGCGTCGGCGGTGACGTCGAGGGTATCGGTAGTGGCGGTGATGGCGGTGATGGCGGTGGTGACGTCGGGGGTATCGGGGTCGCCGGGGGCATCGGGGGCATCGACGACACAGGCGGCACCGCCAGAACCGGGCTCATCCCCGAACTGCGGGTGGAGGGCCGGTGGGATAGCGCGCTGCTGCGCGTCCATGAAGATCAGCTCACCGTCTGTGCCTTGTTCGATGCGGTATTCATTCCGATGCAACTCCCGGTGGTGGTAACGGCACAGCGTGACCAGGTTCTCAAGACTCGTCTCGCCCCCGTCGGCCCAGTGGCGGATGTGGTGGGCATCGGTCCAGCGATGCTGATTGCAGCCGGGGAAGCGGCAGCCGCCGTCGCGTATCCGCAGGGCGTGCGCGATGTGCCACGGCACGATGCGGGACCGGCGCCCGATGTTGAGGACCTCCCCGCGTTCGTTCTCGAGCACCGTGCGGCGGGACGCATCGCAGGCCAGTTGCCGGGCCACGTGGGGCGCAAGGCAGCGGCGGTCATCCGTATAAGTGGTGTGTCCTCCGTTGAGACGGTTG
>JAJEFE010000116.1 GCA_022820625.1 Gammaproteobacteria bacterium
CTTGGGGTGAAAATCCGGCGCCGAGACCGGAAACGGCCCAAAATCCCGCCAAAACCGCCGATTCCTGGGGTAAAGTTCTTTTTGGACTTGCTCGAAACCTTTATCGATCAAAGGCTTCCGAACAGCGCAAGAGGCTCTGTCGGAAGACCCTTCGAGTTGTCTCTCCGCATTGGCAAGCG
This sequence comes from Gammaproteobacteria bacterium, assembly GCA_022820625.1. Classification (GTDB taxonomy): domain Bacteria; phylum Pseudomonadota; class Gammaproteobacteria; order Steroidobacterales; family Rariloculaceae; genus UBA6522. The sequence goes on from JAJEFE010000116.1 coordinate 180, forward strand.
CCATATAACATCGCGCGGTCGTTGTAAGGCTCGATCGATCGAACGTCCCAGAGTCTCTCATGAAAGATCCGGTGGACGTTTTGAACGACCCGACTGCGGCTCGTGCACGCTTCAACCAATCTTCGACTGTACGCCGCAAGTCGTGCAATTCCTCCGGCGTTTGCAGTCTGCCCGGATTTGGATTTTCGTCCGACTGATCAACACTCTGTTCCGGCATGCCTGGAATCCTCCTGATTGTGTTTGAATCTCCTTGAATCTGTTTTCTTATATTGAATTGCAGGCAGGCACGCAACGGCCTTTTCTGCAAGAAACCGGCAGAAATGCGGGTCGTGGCACCTCGCCCGCAGGTTGCGGCCCTGGATATACACAGCGACCGATGGATCAGCGACAACAGCCACCCGATCGGCGAATTGAGCAGTGATCTGGACATCGTGCGGACCGGGACGCACGGCGGCGACCGGCGTGAGCCGAATGGCAAACCGTCACTGGCACCCCTCGGCCAGATCGACGACGCGCACCCGGTGGCTGCCGGAGTCGGCGATGTAGACCCGCCCCGTCGCGTCCACCGTGACGCCCGAGGCGGCGAGCAGTTCGGCTTCGACGGCGGGGCCGCCGTCGCCGTCGTAGCCCTGGGCGCCCGTGCCCGCGAATGTCGCGATCGCCCCATTCGGGGCAATGCGCCGGATTCGGTGGTTGGCCCAGTCGGCGACGAAGACGTACCCTGCGGCGTTCACCGCCACGCCGGACGGGTTATTGAGTAGCGCCTCGGTCGCCGGGCCGCCGTAGCCGTCCGTGCCCGTGCCCGCGACCGTCTCCATCGTGCCGTCCGGGGCGATACGGCGTATGCGTTGATTGAGAGTGTCTGCGATGTACACCGAGCCGCCCGCGTCCACTGCAACGTCGAACGGAAAACTCAGCCGGGCCTGAGTCGCAGGGCCGCCGTCGCCGGCAAGGCGGCCTGAGCCCCACCAGGACAGAACTCGAACTTGAATTGTCCGGCGAACTGCCGTACGTTTGAATCCGATAAAGGAGACGGGTCCATGTTGAAATTTCGCGACTGGGCGGCGGACATCGAGGGACCGAAGACCGCCCGAATGGAACAACGCACCAAACCGCACGTAAAGGCGCAGATTCAGCAGGCTGCGGCCCTGCTGGGCGTCGACGAGACGACGTTTGTAACAAGCGTGGCGCTGGAACGTGCGCGCGAGACGATCGAGGATCATGAGCGAACGATTCTTTCGGCGAAGGACCGCGCCGTGGTGTTTGCCGCGCTTGATAACCCCGCCGAACCCACTGACGAGTTGCTGGAGGCCATGGCGCTGCGCCGGAAACGGGTAGCGCATGGCGGTTGAGACCGCCCGGGAACGGCAGCGGATATGCATCGAGCCACTGGACCCAGTCAAGCATGACCGCAATTCATTTTCCTGTGGCGCCAATCGGCTCGACAATTTTCTCAAACGGACCGCCCGCAAACATCAAGCGGGGAGCTTCTCGCGAGTCTGGGTCGCCACGGATGGCCGCAGCTCACAAATTCTCGGTTACTACGCCCTGAACGCCCATGCGCTCGAAGGCGACGACCTCCCGAAAGGACTGACGCGGCACGCGCCCCGGCATGGCGCCATACCGGCCGTATATCTTTCGATGATCGCGGTCGACCGCCGCCGGCAGGGCCGGGGCATCGGACGCATTCTTCTCGCGGATGCACTGGCGCGCGTCGCATCGGCCTCCGAACTGGTCGGCATCAAGGCCGTGGTGCTCGACGTCATCGAGGACGGGGGCAAGGAACTCACGGTAAAACGCCGTGCGTTCTACTCTGCGATGGGATTTGAGTCGTTGCCGGAGCGCCCGCTGAGAATGTTCATCGGCATCGAAACCATTCGCCGGGCAACCAGGCGAATGGAATCGGATCCTTGAACGATCCCCACGTTGCCGAAGCTCAGCCGCGACATCGCGGCCCTCGGCGAACGCATCGCCCGGCTTGAAGGCTTCATGGCGGGCATCCGCGACGCCATCGCGGGCAAGGCGGCCTGAGTCTCACCCGACCGGGGCCATCCTTCCGGGCGGGAACCGATAGTCAACAGCCAAATCCGGCCAATACAGCCGGATTCGGACATTGCCCCCGGCCGGCGGATGGCAACGTAATGGCGAACTCATGCACGCCGGGCATGTCTTCCACAGGGTGCCCGAGATATTTCCTTTTACATTCAGTTAGATGGGAGTATAATACTGATATTATTATCAGTATTTTTCAATTTGCGACATTTCCCGGTGCCCCATGTTTGACGTCCCCGCTTCTGCCGATTCCGCCTTCGCCGAGACCGCTTCCTTCAACGCGTTGATTTCTCATCAGCCGACCGATTCCCCAAAAAGTACCGAGACGCGTCCAGCGCCCGGACCTGCCGTGTCCAGGCCTCCCGCGTCCGGGAAAAAATGCCCGGACGCGCTCGCCGCCGAAATCACCACCCTGGCCGGTCACCTCAACGCCGCCCAGTACAGGTTCCTCAAGCTCCTCGACGAGTTCGACCGCGAGCAAGGCTGGGCCGGCCCCGGGGTCCGTTCGCTGGCCCATTGGTTAAGCTGGAAGTGCGGCATCGGCGAGTTGGTGGCTCGTGAGAAGGTTCGCGTAGCCCGTGCCCTGCGGGAGCTGCCGTCGACCGACGCTTCGTTCGAGCGCGGCGAGATCAGCTACTCCAAGGTCCGCGCCATGACCCGCGCGGCCACGCCCGAGAACGAGGCGCAACTGCTCAACATCGCTCGCCACGGCACCGCCGAGCACATGGAACGGTTGGTGCGGGTGTATCGCCGGTGCCGCAAGCGGGTGGAGACCTCGCCGGGCGAGACGGAGAGACGGCGGGAGGAGCGCTTCTACTGTTTCGACGAGGACGACGAGACGACGGTGTTCGGCGGCCGGGTGTCCGCCGAGCAGGGCCGGTTGTTGATGAAGGCGCTCGATGCCATGGTCGCGCAGATGGAAGCGGATGAGCGGGAGGCGGGCGATGCGCCCCAGGCTGACGACGCACCCGCGGGCGATGCACCCCAGGCCGACGTC
>JAJEFE010000152.1 GCA_022820625.1 Gammaproteobacteria bacterium
ACAGACTGTTTGTCGCATTGGTGGCCGCGTTGCCGGTCGCCGGCCTCTGCCAGGATCGATATCCGGTTGACTGGACGCAGGTGGAATCCGAAGCGCTCGGCCACTTCGAGGCGCTGTTGCGCATCGACACCAGCAACCCACCGGGCAACGAAACCGCGGTTGCGGTCTACCTACAGGACGCTCTCGCTGCCGAAGGGATCGAAGGTCGCCTGTACGCCATGGTGCCGGACCGGGACAACCTGGTGGCCCGCATCCGGGGCAACGGTTCGAAGGAGCCTGTCCTGGTCATGGGTCATACCGACGTGGTCGGCGTCCAGCGCGAGAACTGGTCGGTGGAGCCGTTCGACGCCGTGCGCCGGGACGGCTACATCTACGGGCGCGGCGCGCTGGACGACAAGGACAATGTCACCGCCGGCCTGATGCTGCTGCTGATGCTCAGGCGCGCCGGCGTGGAACTGGACCGCGACGTCATCTTCCTGGCCGAAGCCGGCGAGGAAGGCACGCCCGAGGTCGGCGTGGATTACATGGTCAACGAGCACTGGGACGAGGTCGGCGCCGAGTACTGCCTGGCCGAGGGCGGCGGTGCGGTGGCCCGGGACGGCGTGGTCCGTTACGTCTCCATCGCAACCACCGAGAAATACCCCATGCGCGTACGGCTGCTCGCCCGGGGAACGGCCGGACACGGTTCGGTGCCGAGGGTGGACAACGCGCTGGCCGCGCTGGCCGGGGCGGTGGCGAAACTCTCCGAGTGGCAGCCCCCCATGCGGTTGAACCAAACCACGCGCGCCTATTTCCAGCGGCTCGCGGAAATCAGTGACGAGGAATCCGCACAGCGCTACCGCGGCCTGCTGGACCCGGCGGAGCAAGCCCACAGCCAGCACTACCTGGCGCAGCACGAACCCCAGCACAATGCACTGCTGCGCACCGGCGTGGCGCCCACGATACTGAGTGGCGGCTTCCGCAGAAACGTCATTCCCTCCCAGGCCGAGGCGATGCTCGACGTCCGCGCGCTGCCGGACGAGAACCCCGAGGCGTTCTACGCCCACATGGCCGCGGTGGTCGCCAATCCGAACGTGGAAATCGTCCCGCAACCCATCTACCGGCCGGCAGGCCCGCCCTCGCCCATCGACAACGAAATGTTCGCCGTCATCGAGTCGGTCAGCGAACGGATGTTCCCGGATGCGGTGGTACTTCCCACGATGCTCACCGGCGCCACGGACATGGCACAGGTGAGGGCCAAGGGCGTCGCCTGCTACGGTTTCGGCCCGGTCCGCCACGAGGAGGACCTGAGTGCCGGCGGCGGCGCCCACGGGGACGACGAGCGGATCCCTGAAGACTCGCTGCTGACGCTTGTGCAGTTTCTCTGGTATTCGGTATTGGGCATTGCTGCCTCACCCTGATGGGCGGGTAGGCGCCTGCGGACAGCCCTTCCCCGCTAAAGGCGAGCTGTCCGGCCCCGGTCGGCCGGTACGCTGTGTTGAGACTACTTGACCCTACAAGAACGGGCCAAACCCAAAACGCCCCCCCGGCAAACCCTGACCCGAACCAGCGGTCGCTATTCAGCCCGGTCACCGACGATGCGCCTGGCCGCCGCCAGCAACTCCTCGCCCGTGACGCATTCGATCACCGCGTCGCCCACCGCGGCCAGGCGCTCCGGCTCCGAGACGCCCGCCAGCAGCGTCGACAGGCGCAACCACTGCGTGAATACCTTGCGCAGCGCGCTCAGCTCTTAGGCGGACCTCGGTCCACGCGGGTGGCTGCGTTGAGTTTCGGATAGGGTACGGACCACGCGACATCGCCGCATTTCACCTTGGCGCGCTTGGGGTTCATTCGCACGATGGTACCTGTGTGAAGTGCCCCGCGGGTGATGAATGACACGGCGTCGCCGGCGCGGAATTTCGCCTTGGCGGCTTCGCGGCGGTCTCGTGCCTCGCGGCCTTCGGGCGCGCATGATTTCGGGGTTGCGCCGAGCTGATGGGCGATCGCCTTCCAGGCGGGGCCGTGGCGCGCGGACGGGCCGGCCAGCGCGTGGGCGATCTCGTGCAGGATGGTGTCGGTGACCTGAGCAGGGGGATCGTTCACCGCGTGCGACCGGCTGAGCAGGATGAGCTTCTGCTGTGCCCGGCACTCGCCGAGCTTTTTCCGTGCAGTGTTGAAGCGGAGTGTCCACTCATCCAATCCGTGACGGTCCATCAGGTCGCGGGCCTGGGCCGCGACTGCGTTCAACCGGGTGGCGCGTGGCTTGCGGTCCGTGGCGGTTGAGGCGCAGACGTGTTGGAGTCCGGTGTAGGGCACGGTCCAGACACTGGCGCCGCATCGAACCCTGGCGCGTTTCGGGTTGAGCTTCTCGACGGTACCGGTCAGTGTGCCGCCATCGGGCGTGCGAAAGCGCACCTCATCGCCGACTTCGAAAAAGACCTGCGCATCCTCGGGGCGCAGAGAGTCCGCTTGAGCGCACAAGGACTGTCCGTGCACACCCACCCTCACACGTTGAAGCGAAACTTGATCACATCCCCGGCTGCGACCCGGTAGCCTCGCCCTTCCAGCCGCAACTCGCCCGATTCCCGGAGGCCCTGCTCGCCGCCTCGCGCGAGAAACGACTCCACCGGGACCACCTCGGCGCGGATGAACCCACGTTGAAAATCCGTGTGAATCCTGCCGGCGGCATCGTAGGCCGTGGCGCCCTCGGGCACGGTCCACGCATGAGCTTCCTTCTCGTTCACCGTATAAAAGGTCAGCAGGCGCAGCAGCCCGTACGCGGCGTCGATCATTCGGTCCAGCGCGGATTCCGATAATCCCATTTCTTCCAGGAACAGTTCCCGATCCTCCTCGGGCAGTTCCGCCAGCGCTGCCTCGAAAGTCGCACAGATGACCACGGCCGGAACTCCCTCGGTTGCAGCCCTCGCCAGAACCGGCTCCGCCTCGGCCGCATCGGGGAGTCCGGACTCCGATACATTCGCCGCGTACATGACCGGTTTGGCGGTAAGGAGCTGAAGAACATCCAGTTTGGCGCGTTGCTCGGGTGTCACCGCGACATCCCTCGCGGCGCGGCCGGCCGACACCTCGCCTTCCACCTGCCGGAGCAATTCAAGCCAGGCGATTGCGTCGGGCTCGGCGGTCCTGGCGGTTCGCTCCGCCTTCTCCACCGCCCGGTTGAGCGTTTCCAGGTCCGCCAGCAGCAACTCCGTGTCGATGGTTTCCATGTCCGATGCCGGATCGACCGATCCCGAGACGTGAGCCACACCGGTGCCGGCAAAACACCGCACCACGTGGACGATGGCATCGGCTTCCCGAAGATGCGCGAGAAACCGGTTGCCCAGACCCTCGCCCCGCGAGGCACCCTGCACGAGGCCCGCGACATCCACGAATTCCACAACCGCGGGAACCGTGTTGCGTGTTCCGGAAACCTCCGCGATTCGTTCGAGGTGGGGGTCCGGCACGCCAACAATGCCAATGTTCGGGTCCACGGTGCAGAACGGGTAGTTCTCCGCGGGTACTTCCATGGCTGTGAGCGCGTTGAACAGCGTCGACTTGCCCACATTGGGCAGGCCGACAAGACCGCACTTGATTCCCACGCGACCCGAGTCGTCTAACCGGGCTCTTCCGGGTCGCCGTCACCGGGCGCCGGATCCTCAAGCTGCCGGCTGTGCAACTGCGTCTTCGCCCGCTCCGCGCCCTTGTCCAGGAACACCTCCAGTGCATCGGCCGAGGCCAGCACGGCATCGAGGATGGCCCCGTGCTCATCGGCCGGCGGGCGCCTCAGCACGTAGCCGATGACCTGCTCCCTGCGCCCCGGACCGGGGTGGCCGATACCCAGGCGCAACCGCCAGAAGTCCCTGCCGATGCACTCGGCCACGTTGCGCACGCCATTGTGCCCGCCCGGACCTCCGTTGAACCGGAGCTTTGCGCGGCCGGGCACGATATCCAGTTCATCGTAGACCACGAGCATCCGATCAGTCGGTATCTTGTAGTACGCGATTGTCGCGGCCGCTGCCCTGCCGCTGTCGTTCATGTAGGTCATCGGCTTGAGCAAGCGGATTCGGCGGCCCTGAACCGTGATTTCCGCCGTGTCGCCGTAGAGCCGGCGACGCGGCCGGAACTCCCCGCCGTATCGCTGCACCAGCAGGTCCACGAACCAGAACCCGGCGTTGTGACGCGCCCGGCGATGCTCCACGCCCGGGTTGCCGAGACCGACCACAAGTTCCAATGAATCGTCCATGCCGGACTCCTGCTCCGAATCCAGGCACCGGGACTGCGCGAATGGCCGCGCCGGACCCTTGTCCGCGCCGCGCTAGTCGGAGGATTCGTCCTCCGCGGGAGCCTCCGCCTCGTCTTCGTCGACCGGAATCTCCAGTTCCATTTCCTCTTCGAGCTCCGGCACTTCGTCCTCTTCCTCCCGCCGCCGCGGGATGATGGTGACGATGGAAGGATCAAGATCCTGTACCAGCGCCGGCAATTCCACGCCCTCGGGAATCTCGATGTCTGTCAGGTGCAGCCGCTGGTTCAGTTCCAGTTCCGAAATGTCGACCTCGATGTTTTCCGGCAGGTCTTTCGGCAGGCAGCTTACCTCGACCTCGGTGAGCTGTACCGAAACTTCGCCGCCCTGCTCCCTGACCCCCACGGACGTGTCGCCCCCCAGGAAATGGAGCGGCACGTTGAGGCTGATCTTCTCGTCCTCGCGGATCCGCAGAAAGTCCAGGTGCAGCACCTGGCGCCTTGAAGGATGACGCTGGAAATCCTTGACCACCACGGGTTGCGAAACATCCCCCCGCGTCAGCGTGAGGATGCTGGTGTGGAAGGCTTCCTGCTCCATTTCCCGGAGCAACCTGGCATGGTCGAGGACCACGGCCCGCGGCTTGCGGCCGCCGCCGTAAATAATGGCGGGCACCTTGCCCTGACGGCGCAGCCGCCGGCTGCTGCCCGTGCCCAGGTCGGGCCTGTCGTCAACCTCCAGCGCGAATCCGGTGCTCATCTCGCTCTCCCATCGGCGGGCGCAGGATATTACCAGTGAAGGCTAGTCCAGGTACAGGTCGCTGACCGATTCGTCGTCGCTGATTCGGCGCATGGTTTCGGCGAGCAGTTCGCCGACGCTGAGCTGGCGTATCCTGCCGCATGCCTGCGCAGCCTCGCTCAACGGAATTGTGTCGGTCACGACCAGTTCATCCAGCACCGACGCGGAGATGCGGTCCACAGCCGGGCCCGAGAGCACCGGGTGGGTGATGTAGGCCACCACGCGCACCGCGCCCCGCTCCTTGAGGGTCTGCGCCGCGATGCACAGCGTCCCGGCGGTATCCACCATGTCGTCGATGAGGATGCAGACCTTGCCTTCCACCTCGCCGATCACGTTCATCACCTCGGCCATGTTGGCCTGCGGGCGCCGCTTGTCGATGATGGCGAGATCGGCGTCGTCCAGGCGCTTGGCCAGCGCGCGGGCACGGACCACACCGCCCACATCCGGCGAAACCACCACGATGTCGTCGTACTTCTGTTTCCAGGCGTCGCCGAGCAGAACCGGGGACGCATAGAGATTGTCCACCGGAATGTCGAAGAAGCCCTGGATCTGGTCGGCGTGCAGGTCCACCGTCAGGACCCGGTCCGCGCCGGCTGCGCTGATGAGCTGTGCCATCAACTTGGCGGATATGGGTACCCGGTTGGCGCGCGGCCTGCGATCCTGCCGGGCGTAACCGAAGTACGGAATGAGCGCTGTCACCCTGGCGGCCGAGGCGCGCTTGACCGCGTCGGTCATGACCAGCAACTCCACCAGGTTCTCGTTCACCGGCGGGCAGGTGGACTGCACCAGGTAGACATCACGCCCGCGAATGTTCTCCATGATCTCGACCATGACTTCGCCGTCGCTGAAACGGCCGACGTTCATGCGGCCCAGGGGCACATGCAGATGGTGGCAAATGTCATGGGCAAGCGCCGGATGAGCATTGCCCGACAGTACGGTAACTGTTCCCGGATCCAAACCAACCTCCTGGCAGTACGTGGCTGAAGTCCCTGTAAAATCTGGCTGGGGTGGCAGGATTCGAACCTGCGAATCACGGGATCAAAACCCGTTGCCTTACCGCTTGGCTACACCCCACGCCTCGTATTGTGAAGCCGCGCGGCGGCTGAGTTCAAGACGAAGGCTGCCAACCGTCCACGAAGACCCGCAATTCCAGCGCACCGTGCGCAAGATCAATGCGCCGCGGCAGCAGCAATCCCTCGTGCAGCCGATAGCTCTGGTAGGTGAGGCGCCACAGGCGCTGGTCCAGCGTCCTGAGCTCGGTTCGGGTGGGATCGAGTTGCTGATCCGCCTCGAAATCCGGATCCGCATAGCCCAACAGCCAGGCATCGAGACTCCGTACCGGGAGCCACCAGCCCAACATGGCCGACAGTTCCGGCTCCGGGTCCGCCAGTTCCCAGGTATCGCCGCCCGCCGTAACCGTTAGCTGCTCCGGGGGACCGCTGACCCGAAGCACGTTCAAGCCCAGCACGCTATTGATGGCCAGCTCGACGCCGTCTTCGGTCTGGCTCCACCGGAATCGCCCCTGAAAGGCCTCCGATCCGGTATTCACGGCGATGCGCCCGTTCATGCGCCAACCCGGCGTCTCCCGCAGGCGCGTTCGCCGCTCCTCGTAACTGAGGCCGTCCTCTATCGTAGGCAGGGTCTCGCAACCGCCCGCCAGCAGACAGACGAGTCCAGCCAGCGCCGCTGCCCGCGCGCCCGGCAGGCCGGAACGCCCCTCGGCGCGCCACCGCCTGTCGGCTTTCGCGGCCGCCGACCAAGGGCCGCCGCGCCTCATTGCGCCAGCCGCTGCTGCACCTCCAGCAGGTGCTCGCTGTCGGCGTGATCCTCCAACGACTCGTTCAGCAGTTGCATCGCCTGCTCGCGATTCCCCAGAGCCCAGTGAGTGTCGACGATATGGGCGGCGACTTCCGGGTCCGGAAACAGCGCGAATGCGCGTTCCAGGTAATCCAGCGCTGACTCGAACTCACCCAGATGGAACAGCACCCAGCCCATGCTGTCGATGATGGCGGGATTGTCGGGCTCTGCCGACAGCGCCCGGCGCAGTAACGGCAGGGCTTCGTCGTGGCGGCCCAGTTCATCGGTCAGCAGGTACCCCAGCGCATTGAGAAAGCCCGCGTCCTCAGGGTAGTCCTCGACCAACTGTTCCAGTGCAGTCGCCGACCGCCGCAACCGCCCCCGCTCCTGGAACAGCAGCGCCCTGGCGTATCTCACCGAGGGATTGCCGGGATAACTGTTCAGCGCCCGGTTCAGCACGCGGTCGGCCTCACCGTAGCGTTCCTCCTCCACGGCGTCCTGGGCGAGGATCAGGTGCAGTTGCACGTTGGCGTCGTGGAGCCGCTCTTCATCCGGACTTTGTTGAAGTTCCTCCGCCAGGAGCTGGATCGCTTCGGTCTCGCGCCCCAGGCGCACGAGTATCTCACCCTGCCCCAACAGCATGTCGGTGACGTATTGCGGGTTGGCGTTTCCGAATTCGCGCAAGTGCCTCAGGGCGCCGTCCGGATCCTCAAGGTCCACGTAGAGCAGTTGCGCGACCCGAAGCTGTGCGTCCACGGCATTGGCGCCATCGACGACCCTGGAATAGTGCCGCATGGCCTGCAGATACTCGTCCTGCATCTCGGCGATTCGGCCCAGGTAGTAGAAGGACTCGTCGCGAAAGCGCGGATCCGTGCGAATCTCGTTGAAGCGCTCGCGCGACTCCTCCAGATCTCCGTCGGACAACGTCAGAAACGCCAGCGCCCTGGCGGCCTCCGTCAGTCCGGGACTCTCGGCCATGATCTCGTCCAGCAATTCCCGGGCCTCTTCGGTCGCGCCGCTGGACAACAGCAGTTCCGCGAACTGCAGCCGTACTTCCAGCCTGGGTTCGTCGGCGGCCAGTTGCCTCGCCAGCGCCAGGCCGTTCTCGCCGCTCCCGGTCAGCAGCAGCGAACGCGCGTACAGCATGCGCGCCTCCACCCAGTCGGGGCTCAACTCCATCGCCAGCTCCGAGTGCGCCAGCACCGCGTCATAGTCGCCGCTGCGAAGGGCCAGCCTGGCCAACCCGTAGTGCCCTTCGGCGATGTCGGGATTGGCTTCCACCAGCCCGCGTACCACGGAGATGGCCCCATCCGCGTCCGACTCCTCGGCCAGCGCCTCGATGCTGCGCGCCACGGCGGCCGCTGTGCTCTCGGCCCCGGCGACGAAGGCGCCGAAATCCGCAAACGCCTGATCCGATCGGCCCAGCCGCACCCTGAAGATACCCATGTACAGATGGGCAAGGTTTGCTTCGGCGTTCAGTGCAAGCCAACGCTGCGCTGCCCTCAGACCGATGTCGGGCAGGTCGGTCTGCTGGGCGAGTTCCGCGGTCAGCTCGGCAAGTTGAGGATTCTCGGATATCAGCGCCGCTTCCAGGTAGTGCGCCACTGCCTCGCCGAACCGCTCACGCTCCCGGGCAATCTCCGCCAGCAACAGATGGGAATCCAGGTCCATCCGGGAATCCGATACCGGACCGGTGGCCGCGCAGGCTCCCAGCAGCGCAGCGCCGAGCAAGACCGTGCCGCACATCGCCGCGCTCCGGGCGCGAAAGCATAATCGGAACATGCCCGCAGCTTAGGAGATTGCCGCCGGAGCCGTCAACGACCTGCTGCACGTCGGATTCACGCCGGTCTCAACTTGTACCCACACCGGGATTCCCCGACAATTCGGGCATCATCCCGCACATGCCGTGCCGCAAGGATGTCCATCATGAGCGGAGTCGCCAAACAGGTTTCGTCCCTCGAACCCCGGATCGCGGCGCTGGCGGAGCGCTACAACGAGATCGGCGGATTACTCAGCAAGCCCGAAATCATCGCCGATCAGCCGAAGTTCCGCGATCTCGGGAAGGAGTACGCCCGGCTCGAGCCCCTGGTCAATGCCTGGGCCGACTATCGGCGGCTGCTCGACGATATCGGCGCGGCTGAGGAGTTGCGGGCCAGCGACGATCCCGAGGCCCGTGAATTGGGCGAGTCGGAACTTGCGGGCCTGTCGGAGGAACGGGAAGCGCATGAGCAGGCGTTGTTGCTTCGCCTGGTACCCACCGACCCCGATGACGACGCCAATCTGTTCCTCGAGATCCGCGCCGGCACCGGCGGCGACGAAGCCGCGCTGTTCGCCGGGGACCTGTTCCGCATGTACCAGCGCTTCGTGGAGAACAGCGGCTGGAACCTGGAGATCCTGAGCCGCCACGAGGGCGAGCACGGCGGTTACAAGGAGATCATCTGCCGGGTCGCGGGCAAGGGCGCCTACGCCGGGCTCAAGTTCGAGTCCGGCACCCATCGCGTGCAGCGCGTTCCGGAGACCGAGTCCCAGGGGCGCATCCATACGTCGGCCTGTACTGTCGCCGTCATGCCCGAACCGGAAGACGTGGCCGACGTGGAGATCGGTCCGGGCGACCTGCGGGTGGACACCTTCCGCGCCTCGGGCGCCGGAGGACAGCACGTGAACAAGACCGACTCGGCAGTCCGCCTGACGCACCTGCCCAGCGGCATCGTCGTGGAATGCCAGGACGAGCGCTCCCAGCACAAGAACCGCGCCAGGGCGCTGTCGCTGCTGCGCGCGAAGCTGAGGGATGCGGACATCGCCCGCCAGCAGGCGGAAACGGCCGCGCGCCGACGCAAGATGGTCGGCTCCGGAGACCGCTCGGAGCGTATACGCACCTATAACTTCCCCGAACACCGGGTCGCGGATCACCGCATCAACCTCACGCTGTACAAGCTCCACGAAATCCTTGAGGGCGGGCTGGACCGGCTCATCGAGCCGCTGGCGCGGGAAGATCAGGCGGAGCGGCTTGCCGAGTTGATCACGGGCTGATTCTTCCCAGCGTTTCAAACAACAGTCGGTGGAGACGTCCCGAGAGCTCCTTCCCATCCGCTACGTTTAAGCTGGCTGATTCAAGGTACGTGTCGCGCACTGTACAGACCGGGGCAGCCGGGAGCCGCTGTCCACGCCCGCACTCCGGTGCGATGTAATGGTTCAGTGCGCAAGTCCGGATTCGATCCGTGATCTTGATTAAATAAGGATAGCTCGGACGGGATGTCTGCAGAGAGAGTCATCCGCGGCGTTTGCGATCTACTCATTTATATTGGAACGGTGGGTTTTATGGTGGGCAATAGTTCGTTTCAACCGTCCCGGCCCAGCGTTGAAACCGTGCCTGTTCCTGTTCAAATTGGTCAACTATTTTCTTTATATTTCAATTGGATGAAAGTATAATACTGAGTATATAAACAGTGTTGCGAGTAGCGTACCACTCTGTCGCACACAACCTCTCGGAGCCCCCATGTTCGATGTCCCCGCCTCCGCCGAAACCCTCTCTCCCATCGCGCCGATTCCCCTCCAGTCAGCGGATTCCCCGCAGCAGGCCGTTGCTCGCCCGATCGCCACACGCCCCGGAATTGCGCGTCCCACCGCCCGACCTCCTGCCGCCCGACTTCCCGCCGCCGAGCCGCTCTCATCATTGCGTTCTGCGTCCGAGCCTCCCGTGTCCGAGAAAAAAGACCCCGAAGCGCTCGCCGCCGAAATCACCACCCTGGCCGGACACCTCAACGCCGCCCAGTACCGCTTCCTCAAGCTCCTCGACGAATTCGACCGCGAGCAGGGCTGGGCCGGCCCCGGGGTCCGCTCCCTGGCCCACTGGCTGAGCTGGAAGTGCGGCATCGGCGAGTTGGTGGCTCGCGAGAAGGTTCGCGTGGCCCGCGCCCTGCGCGAGCTGCCGATGATCGACGCCGCGTTCGAGCGCGGCCAGATCAGCTACTCCAAGGTCCGCGCCATGACCCGTGCGGCCACGCCCGAGAACGAGGCGCAGCTGCTGAACATCGCCCGCCACGGCACCGCCGAGCACATGGAGCGGCTGGTGCGGGTCTACCGCCGGGCACGCAAGCAGGCGGAGATTTCGCCGGGCGAGACGGAAAGACGGCGGGAAGAACGCTTCTACTGTATCGACGAGGATGAGGAGACGACGGTGTTCGGCGGGCGGGTGTCCGCCGAGCAGGGCCGGTTGTTGATGAAGGCGCTCGATGCCATGGTCGCGCAGATGGAAGCGGATGAGCGGGAGGCGGGCGATGCGCCCCAGGCTGACGACGCACCCGCGGGCGATGCACCCCAGGCCGACGTC
>JAJEFE010000071.1 GCA_022820625.1 Gammaproteobacteria bacterium
GCGTGCCCGTGCGCCCGCTGGCCGAGATCCTGCAGACGCTGCGCGTCTCGACGATCGCCGGATTGAAAATCGACATCGAGGGCATGGAGGATCGCGCCCTGATTCAGTTCTTCAATGAGGTTTCCCGCTCCCTGTGGCCCGTTTGCCTGGTCGTGGAGCATGCTCATCGGACGTGCTGGCGGACGGATGCGATCGCGTTCCTGCTGAGCCGGGGCTACCGGGTGCGGAAGATGACCCGCGAGAACGCCGTGCTGGAACTTGCGTGAACGCGCCCGACCATGCGCCATGTATCGGGCTTGCCCGGTTGAGTACCTGCACGTGGGCGCGTGTCATCTTCAATGCCTGGGAAAGGAGGCCAATCACGCACGGATACAGACCGGACGATCGCTCGCGTTCTGAACGCGCTCGACGCATTCGAAGGCGTGCGCCAAGGCAAGAAGGCTTGTCCATCGCAGCCACGGACAAGTGTGATAGGCTGGCGGTGCTCACAAGAAAGCTGGGGAGAATATTGGAATGGCCGTACCGACGAGCGTCCGGGCAACTCTGCCCGATGGTTCGCGTTTGAGTTCATTGTACAGAATGCTCAAACAACGCGGGGCAAATTCGGGACATAGCCCCCCCCGCGGGAGCGGCCCGAAAAACCGGTTCGGACTCGGCTCCCGCAGAGTAAGCCGGATCCGGTCGAGACTTCGACCGCAACGGTGGGCGCCACTATCGCCATCAAGGGCGACATCGCCGGCAAGGGCGACGTAGTCGTCAGCGGAACCGTCGAGGGATCCATCGACCTTGCCGACCACCGGGTTACCGTCGAAGCCACCGGCCGGGTCAAGGGCGACATCGTGGGCAAACAGGTGCAGATCAAGGGCAGGGTGATTGGCGACATTGAGGCTTCGGACCTGCTGAGCGTCAGTTCAACCGGCACCGTGAAAGGGAATATCGTCGCTCCCCGGGTCGCGGTTGAGGACGGTGCGAAATGCGAGTGCCGCATCGACATGAATTTCGGGGGAGGCCGCGATGCGCAGTCTGCGACGAGTCTTCCGAAGAAATGAGAGCGGCGTCGAGGCAGCAACAACCCGTCGCACCGCTCCAGACCAGGACCCCGGACCCACAACGACTTCGGAATCCTGGTCATACGAACCGACGCGTATCCTGCCGGAAACGTTCGATGGCCTCGATACCGGCACGACGCTGAACATTCTCGATGCGGGTCCGGCCGAGCCGCAGTCCATCGACTTCTTTCGCCGCTTCCGTTGCCGGCTCTACGTGGCCAACCTCTACAATCCCGCGTTCCCCGCGCACGCAGTCGAGCCGGCCCCGGCATTCTTCGAATCGGTGGGTCGCGTGCGGTTCGACGTGTGTTTCCTGTGGGATTACATCAACTATCCGGACGACGATGCCTTTGCCCAGTTCCTATCGATCCTGACCGGTCACGTTCACGAGAAAACGCGGTTGTATTCGATTTGCGCCTACATGGCGAAGTCACCCTTGCGTGCCTGCCGGTACGCCATATCCGACTTGGACAGGCTGGCTATCCGGCCGGTCGAAGGAATTGTGCCTCAACCGCGCTCGCGCAACGACATCGACACGGTCATGCGCCGCTTTGCGATCCGCAAGGCCGCCCTTCGCCGCGACAACCGGCTGGAATTGCTGCTGCGAACGGTTCGCTGGCGCTGAGCGGCGCCGGGTTTTCCCGGTGGCGGGGATGTGCGCGCAGGCCGAAGTCCCCGCCATTGGCGATCGAACGGGCAAGCGCCCGAATCCCAGGACATACCTGCGCCGCTCGCCGGACGCGCGCACGGTACGCGGTCAGTCCGGAAAATCGAAATACGTATCCGGATACGGCTCGTCCGCGAGCGCGAAATGCCACCACTCCCTGTCGTAGTGATTGAAGCCGTGCGCGGTCATGACCCGGTGCAACAGGGCGCGATTGGCGCGTTGCTGCCCGGAAACCCCGGAGCTGGCGGGCCAGGAGACCGGCCCGAAAAAGTCGTAGTCCGAGCCCATGTCGAGTTCATGCAGCGCGCCCGCTTCGTCCCGGTACACGAGGGCGAGGTCCACGGTGCTGCCCCGCGAATGGCCGGACCGGGCGGCGATATAGCCTTCCTCGAAGAGATCTTCCTTGGCCACATCCGGGTAGAAGGCGGCCCTGGTGCGTTGATCGTCCGGATCCTCGCTCCAACGCACGAAGTGATCCACGGCGCGCTGAGGGCGGTAGGCGTCGAACACCTTCAATCCGAGCCCGAACGGCTGCAGCGATGCCTGGACCTCGGCCAGCGCGGCGGCCGCAGGCTCCGAGAGGATGGCGCGCAATTGCCCGTAGCCGTCGATGACCTGGCCGACGAAATTGTCCTCGGTGGCGTACTTCAGGTCAATGACGATACCCGGGACCGCCTCATCCAGATACACGAATCCTTCCGGCAGGCCGTGCCGCTCCTGCGCGAGGCAGCCCGTTGCGCAGATCGCGGCCCACAGCGCAACGGACATCCAGTTGGACAGTTTTTTCATTGGACTGAACTTCAGGACTGATCCGTGCCGACGAATGACTTTGCGGGAAACCGCAGATTGCCAATCCGACTCACGGCATGCAACTTCTCCGATGCCTGCATGGGAAAGTATGCGCTCGCCCGTTGAGCCACCGAAAACGAGGTCTCGCGGGAGCGGAGGAATCGTGTTTCCGCAATTCGGGCGGCAATGCGCTGGTCCGAACCGCGCGCCTTGATCGGATGGTCCGCCCCGTCGTGGATGGGCAATCCCGTCCGCGTGGCCCTCAAGGCCGTTCGACCGAAGCGGTGCGAACCGTCCCGCCGCGATCCCCGATTGACATGCCGGGGCTGCCGCGCGTAACGTTCCCGGCGAATTCGAACCGGGGAGTTGTGCCTTGGGCAAGGTCATGCTGATCACCGGAGCCTCCTCCGGCATGGGCCGGGAGACTGCGATTCTCCTGGCCCGCCGGGGCCACACCGTGTACGCGGGCGCGCGCCGGGCCGACCGCATGGGCGACCTGGCCGAACTCGGCGTTGTCCCGGTGCAGATGGACGTGACCCGGGCCGAGGATAACGAGCGCGCGGTGCGCCTCATCGTCGATGCCGAGGGACGCATCGACGTGTTGATCAACAACGCCGGTTTCGGCCTCTATGGACCCGTGGAGGACATTTCGCTTGAGGATGCGAGGTATCAGTTCGAGGTGAACCTGTTCGGCCTCGCCCACCTCACGCGGCTCGTGCTGCCGCACATGAGAGCGCAGGGCGCCGGCCGGATCGTCAACACCTCCTCGATGGGCGGGCGGGTCTTCACGCCCTTCGGGGCCTGGTATCACGCCAGCAAGCACGCGCTGGAGGGCTGGTCGGACTGCCTGCGCATCGAGACCGCGCCGTTCAACATCCAGGTCGTGCTCATCCAGCCCGGCCTCATCCGGACCGAATTCGGCCAGGTCCTGGGAGGGAAGCTGCAGAAGTACTACGAAGGCAGCGCCTACACGGCCGGACTGGACCGTTTTTTCGCGATGATGTCGAGTCCCTCCGCCGCCAGCCGGGGCACCGACTCCGACGTGCTCGCGCGGGTGTTCGTCGAGGCGGCCACGGCCGGGCGCCCACGCCGCCGGTACGTCAAGGGCGCGACGGCGCGCCCGTTGATGTTCATCCGCAAGTGGTTCGGCGACGGCGTCTACGAAGCCGTGCTGCGGCGCACGTTCGGTTGACGGATCGACACGCTGGCCCGGCCGGTTCTGTTCGGGTGAACCGCGGTTTTTTTGCGCCCCGCATCCCCGAAACAAGTATTGCCCGGGTGACTGCCGCAGGTCGGTGGCGGTAGCGAACGCGCCCTACTCGAAGTCGTAGGATAACCTCAGCCCGATCATCCCTGGCCGCTGCACGGTAATGGCCGGCGTATAGTGCCCCGCGATCTGCATGACGGGCGCCGACTCGTTGTTGAGATTGTCGAAGTAAAGTTCCGCTCCCCAGGTGTCGCGCTCCATCCCGAGGGCCGCGCTCAACGTCGTGGCGGCCGGGTTGAGGAAGCGCGAGTTGGCCGGCAGCCACCTTCCGCGATGCCGGACTGCTCGGTGGCGCTGCCGCGGATGTAGAGTTCCTTCCTGCCGGGACCGTTGCCGGTGCCCACCACGTTGGGCAGGTATTCGACGTACCGGCCGAAGGTCTCCACGCGCAGTTCCCTGAGATCGTCGCCGGTCACCGCCTGCACGGAAATCGGCACGTCCTGGGCGCTTTCGGCCCGCTTGGTGGCGGTGACGATGATCTCTTCGATCTGGGCCTGAGCGACGTTGCCCGAGGTGCCTGCCAGCGCCGCGGAGACGGCGAGGCTGGTCTTTTTCAGGGTCCGGGACATGGTTCTCGGGCGTAGGCAGGGGTCGAATCAACCGTATATAAATGGATGGGAGATTGCAAAAGCGGAACCTGCGGCGCGGCTGGGGCCGCCATAAGCGTTCTGCTTGCATTCGTCTGATCGACCGGGTAATCTTTCCTTACTACCTTACATCCTTTAATCAGGGAAAGTCATGCTTGCGAAGTTGACCGCAAAAAACCAGTTGACGTTGCCCAAGTCCGTACTGGCGACGTGCGAAGAGACGACCTATTTCGATGTCACCAGCGAAAGCGGTCGAATCGTATTGACCCCTGTCCGCATCAATCGTGCCGATGCCGTGCGGGCCAAGTTGGCCGACCTGGGAATCACGGAGCAAGATGCGGCGGATGCTACGTCATGGGCACGTCGTGACAGCCAATCCGCCCAATGAATCCGCCGCGTCTGGTGCTCGACACCAACGTCGTGCTTTCAGCGCTTCTGTTTTCCTCCAGCGCACTCGCGTGGTTGCGACGCGCGTGGCAAGCGAAGACGATCCGTCCGCTGGCGAGCCGCGAAACTACCATGGAATTGATCCGGGTGCTCGCCTATCCGAAGTTCCGCTTGACGGCCAGAGAGCGGGAGGACTTGCTCGCTGATATCCTGCCGTTTTGCGAAACGGTCGCGGTACCTGCCGGAATCGAAGCCCCGGAATGTCGCGATCCGCTGGACCGGCCGTTTCTGGAGTTGGCTGTCGCCGGAAAGGCCGACTGGCTTGTGACGGGCGACAATGATCTCCTCGTTCTTTCGCCGGACTTTTCTGTGCCGATAGTGACACCTGCTGCACTCAGGGAACTTCTGGACGCCATTTTGACTCTTGATTCTCCTTCGTAATGGATAAGGGGCGAATATACGCAAGAAACATTTGCGCGTTACCGGGTCACTCCCGCGAAACTCGGCTCTTGGGAGGAGGCCTGGAGGAAGTGATGGCGTCGGTGACACGCATGCACCGCTTTGCCCATCGCTACTTCGCACTCGCGGTCCTTGCGTGTTCGTGTTCGGCCGCGCTGGCCGAGCACTACACGCTGCCGCTGTTCGTGACGTCGACCATGCCCGGCACCGCGCAGGGCGTGCTGCGGATCGTCAACGGTAGCGAGGAATCCGGATCGATCGAAATCCACGCAATCGACGACGCCGGTACGCGCTTCGGGCCGGCGACGTTCACGCTGAATGCCGGGACGGCGGTGGAATTCGATGCTTCTGATCTTGCCACCGGCAACGCCATGAAAGGGCTGTCCCCGGGGCTCGGGACCCTGCCGGGCGATGTGCGGCTGGAAATCGAGACGGAGTTTCAGATTCTGCCGCTGGCGTACGTTCGCGCGGCGGACGGGTCGCTGAGCGCGATGCACGACACGGTGCGTGCCGGCGTCGCCGCGGGGGGAGGGGGCGGCTACCGCTACGAGGTGCCGATCTTCAATGCCGCGTCCGAGGTCACGCGGGAAAGCCGGCTGCGGCTGATCAATCCGGGGGATCAGCCGGCGGCCGTCACCATTGAGGGCCGCGACGATACCGGCGCGCAGGCCACCGGCGGCACCGTCCGGCTCACGCTGCCGGGCGGCGGCGCGAGGACGCTGACGGCACAGCAACTGGAGGCTGGCGACACAGGCGCCATGGGCCAGCCCGGCCAGCCCGGCCAGCTCAACCAGCCCAACCCGCCCGGCCAACCCGAAGTGGCCGCCTTCGCGGGCCAGCTCGGCGCCGGCGTCGGCCGGTGGCGCCTGTCGGTGTCGTCGGACCGGCGGATCCAGGTGGTCAACATCGTGTCGGCCTCCGCGGGTTTGGTTGTCCACGCTGCGGCGAGCAATCTTGAATTCGTCGGCAATTTCTCGCGTGGACACGCCCTTCGCGATTAACAGGTATATCTCGAACTGACGCGCCGAGCGCCCGTTCCGGGGTGACGCGCCGGCGCGTGCGACGTCAATGAAGTAGTTTGACAGCACTTCTGCAACCTGACCGGGAAAATGGCGTTCCCTGGCACTGGAGTGCCGATGCACCGCCTGAATGACGTCGAGAAGCGCCCGCAGGGGAGCGCGTTTGCTGACAAATGCCGACGCCCCGGCCTGGTAGGCACTGGCTACCATGAAGACATCATCATGCCCGCTGTACGCTACCACTCGCCGAGTGCGGTCTGTTTCCAAGAGTCCCCTGACAATCCGGGCATCGAAAGCATCAGCAAGAAACTGGTCAACGATGTAAACCAACGGTCCTTCCGTGTCCGCTTGGGCGAGGCACGACGAAGGATCGCCGGCGGTGCCGACAACGGTTATACCCACGTCCGCGAGGGCATGCTCGATGCCGAAAACGCTGGCCGGCTGCGGGTCGCAGATGAATACCTTCAGCGAGGAATCATTCACTGGCTTACCTATCGTCGGAACCTCAATCCTGCGCCTAATAGGGACTGATTTTAGGGCCTGTTAACACTAATGAGCATGCAAATGTTACCATTCGTGAATGGAACTCACGCAATCACAATACGAGCGCATTGCACCGCATTTGCCGGTACAGCGCGGCAACGTCAGGGTTTCCAACCGCCAAGTACTCAACGCCATCCTGTATGTCGCCGAACACGGCTGCAAGTGGCGCGGGTTGCCGGCTCGGTTTGGGAACTGGCACACCATCTACACCCGGATGAACCGTTGGTCGAAGAACGGGGTCCTGGACCGGGTCTTCGAGCAGTTGCAACGGGAGCAGATCGTGCGCATCAAGCTGGAGGCGATGTCGATCGACAGCACCAGCGTCAAGGTCCATCCAGACGGCACGGGCGCGCTAAAAAAAACGGTCCCCAATCCATCGGCAAATCCCGCGGCGGTTGGACCACCAAGATTCATATGGTTGCCGCGGATGCTCGAACGGCCATTGTCTTCTCGCTCTCGCCCGGCCAGGTCCACGACGCCCCGGAAGGACGTAAGTTGTTGAATCGACTGGGTCATCGACCGGATCGACCCTCGCTGATCATGGACCGGGCGTACGAGGGCGACGAAACCCGCCAACTGGCCTTGGCGCTGGGGTACGAACCGGAGGTGCCGCCGAAGGCTACGCGAGTCGATCCTTGGGAGTACGACCGGGAGATGTACAAGCGACGCAACGAAATCGAACGGCTGTTTCGCCGCTTGAAGGGATTCCGACGTATCTTTTCCCGATTCGAGAAACTCGACGTGATCTTCCTCGGTTTCATCCTCTTCGCACTCATCATCGATGCACTGCGTTAGTGTTAACAGGCCCTA
>JAJEFE010000133.1 GCA_022820625.1 Gammaproteobacteria bacterium
GGTTGATCGACCCGATCGCGATGGAGGAGGGGTTGCGGTTTGCGATCCGTGAGGGCGGACGCACGGTGGGTGCGGGCGTGGTCGCCAAGATCCACGAGTAAACAGCGCCCATTCAAACAAACCATCGGCAACGTCGCACGAAGCACGAGAAGACAGAGGAAAAGCAATGGCCACCAATCAGAACATTCGAATCCGGCTGAAGGCATTCGATCACAAGCTGATCGACCGTTCCGCGCGCGAAATCGTCGAGACGGCGAAGCGCACCGGCGCCACGGTCAAGGGCCCGGTGCCGTTGCCGACCAAGATCGAGCGTTTCACGGTGCTGATCTCGCCGCACGTGAACAAGAACGCCCGCGATCAATACGAGTTGCCGACTCACAAGCGGTTGATGGACATCGTCGATCCCACCGACAAGACGGTGGATGCGTTGATGAAACTCGAATTGCCCGCGGGCGTGGATGTGCAGATCCGGTTGCACTAGCGCCGCGCGAGTCGGCGACGGTCAGGCCGAATGCCGCGGGCTTGGCCGGACCTGCTTTGCGATGAACGGAAAAGCGGTTTTTGTAATTGAGTTTTGGGAAATAACTATCCTATAATTACGGGTTGCTCCCGGTTATGGCGGGCGCGGTGGGGCGAGAAGCCAATGCGCGCATCGTCGGGCCGTTTTGGGCAAATGGAGTTCGCCGGCGGGCTCATCCGCCAGGATTGATCAACGGGATTCAGAGTTTGCTGCGGTTGTGCACCGCGGCAACTCGTGGTTGCCAGCGCCGCTGGACAGGTGCTGGCTGAAGCGCCGCACCGGCAACGGTTCGGATGGCGCGGATAGAGGACAGTAACGATGCCAATCGGTCTGGTGGGCCGCAAGTGCGGTATGACGCGCGTCTTTACGGAGGACGGTGAATCGATCCCGGTCACCGTCATCGAGGCTGCGCCCAACCGGGTGGCGCAGCTCAAGAACGCCGGCCGCAATGGTTACCGCGCCATTCAGGTCACCGCCGGCAGCACGGCGCCGACGCGCATCCCCAAACCCCAGCTCGGGCATTTCCGGAGCGCCGGCGTCGAGCCGGGAGACGGTCTGTGGGAGTTTCGGCTCGACGCCGGCGAAGGTGAGGACCTGGCTGCGGGCTCCGAACTGGGTGTGGACGTGTTCAGCGCCGGGCAACGGGTGGACGTGGTCGGAACCTCCAAGGGCAAGGGCTTCGCGGGCACCGTCAAGCGGCACAATTTCCGCACCCAGGACACCACCCACGGCAACTCGCTGGCGCACAGGGCGCCGGGTTCCATCGGCCAGAACCAGACCCCGGGCCGCGTATTCAAGGGCAAGAAGATGGCCGGGCACATGGGGAACGTCCGCAGCACCGTGGCCAACGCCGAAGTGATCAGGGTCGATGCCGAACGCAACCTGCTGCTGGTCCGGGGCGGAGTGCCCGGCGCCGCGGGCGGGCGCGTGATCGTCCGTCCCGCCGTCAAGGCGCCTGCATCCGGAGAATCGCAATGAAACTGGAGCTTGCAGGCGGCGGCAGCGTGGAGCTGGCCGATTCCGCGTTCTCGGCGCAGTTCAACGGTCCGCTCGTGCATCAGGTCGTCACTGCCTACCTGGCCGGCGGGCGGGGCGGCACCAAGGCCCAGAAGAACCGCTCGCAGGTTCGCGGCGGCGGCGCCAAGCCGTGGCGGCAGAAGGGCACCGGACGGGCACGGGCAGGCACGATCCGCAGCCCGCTTCGCGTCGGCGGCGGGCGAGCATTCCCGGCCCGGCCCAGGTCGTTCGCCCACAAGGTCAACCGCAAGATGTATCGCGGCGCCGTGCGTTGCGTACTCTCGGAGTTGATCCGCGAGGAGCGGCTGGTGATCCTGGAGGAATTCGCCGTCAGCGAGCCGAAGACCCGGGAACTGGTGGCCAAGCTTGACGAACTGGAACTTTACGACACCCTCATCGTCGTCGAAAACATCGACCAGAACCTGAATCTGGCGTCACGCAACCTGCCCTACGTGGAGGTACAGGAGGCCCGCACCGTGGATCCGGTCAGCCTGATCGCCCATGACAACGTCGTCATGACGGTAGCCGCGGCCAGAACGATGGAGTCGAGGCTCGCCTGAGGGCGGCTCGGGAACGGAGTTCGGAAATGCAGGCCAGCGCGATGTTCCGGGAGCGGTTGATGACGGTGATCGTCGGCCCGCATATTTCCGAAAAGTCCACCATCGCGGCGGAGGCCAACCGCCAGGTGGTCTTCAAGGTGCGTCCCGATGCCACCCGCAAGGAGATTCGCCAGGCGGTGGAACTGCTGTTCGACGTCGAGGTGGAAAGAGTGACCGCGGTCAATGTGCCCGGAAAGGCCAAACGGCGTGGACCGTCCCGGGGACGGCGGGCCGACTGGAAGAAGGCCTACGTGCGCCTCGCGCCCGGCCACGACATCGATTTCATGGGCGTGGAGTAGCGGATCATGGCAGTGCGCAGAGCCAATCCAACCTCGCCGGGCCGACGCTTCGTCGTGCGTTCAGTGCGCAGCGACCTGCACAAGGGCAAGCCCCACGCGCCCCTGCTGCGGCCGAAGTCCAATTCGGGCGGGCGCAACAACAAGGGCCGCATCACCACGCGGCACCGCGGCGGCGGCCACAAGCGCCACTACCGTGTCGTGGATTTCAAGCGCAACAAGGACGGGGTTCCCGGCCGCGTGGAGCGAATCGAGTATGACCCGAATCGGAGCGCCTACCTGGCGCTGGTTCTCTACCGGGACGGCGAGCGCCGGTACATTCTGGCGCCCAGGCGGTGTCACGCCGGCGACCCGATCCAGTCGGGTTCCGATGCGCCGATCAAGCCCGGCAACGCACTGCCGCTGAAGAACATTCCGGTGGGCACCCAGGTCCACTGCGTGGAAATGAAGGCCGGCAAGGGAGGGCAGATCGCCCGCAGCGCCGGCGCTTCGGTGCAGATCATCGCCCGCGAAGGCCGCTACGCGACCCTGAGGCTGCGTTCGGGGGAGATACGCAGGGTCCACGTGAACTGCCGCGCCACCATCGGCGAAGTGGGCAACTACGAGCACAACCTGAGCAAGCTGGGCAAGGCCGGCGCGAAACGCTGGCGCGGGATCCGGCCCACCGTGAGGGGAGTGGTCATGAACCCGGTCGACCACCCGCACGGCGGCGGCGAGGGGCGGACCTCGGGCGGCCGGCACCCGGTCACGCCGTGGGGCGTGCCCACCAAGGGTTACAAGACGCGCAACAACAAGCGAACCGACGACATGATCGTGCGGCGGCGCAAGCGAAGGAAGTAAACGAGTAGTCGACCATGCCCCGTTCAATCAAGAAAGGCCCGTTCGTGGACACCCACCTGCTGCGCAAGGTGGAGGTCGCGGCGAGGAACAACGATCGCCGACCGATCAGGACCTGGTCGCGGCGTTCCATGGTCATTCCGGACATGGTGGGGCTCACCATCGCCGTGCACAACGGCCGCGTGCACGTGCCGGTCCTGATTTCGGAGAACATGGTCGGGCACAAGCTCGGCGAGTTCGCCATGACCCGCACGTTCAAGGGCCACTCCGGCGACCGCAAGGCCAGGTAGGGGCAGATTCCCATGGAGACTTCCGCAAAACTGCGTTACGCGCGAATCTCGCCGCAGAAATGCCGGCTTGTGGCCGACCAGATCCGCGGACTGCCGGTGGCGGAAGCGCTGAATATTCTTCACTACAGCCCGAAGAAAGCGGCGCACCTGCTCGGCAAGGTCCTGGAATCGGCCATCGCCAACGCCGAGCACAACCATGGGGCGGATATCGATGAACTGACAGTCACCACGGTGGATGTGGGGATGGCGCCCGCCTACCGGCGGTACCGCGCACGCGCCAAGGGCCGGGGCAACCGGATTCGCAAGCTCAACAGCCACATCACCATCGAGGTCGCCGACGAGTAACGACTATGGGACAGAAAGTACATCCAATCGGTATTCGCCTTGGCATCACGTCGGAGTGGGCGTCGAAGTGGTTCGCCGATTCGCAGACCTTTCCGGAGTATGTGCAGCAGGACCACCAGGTCCGCGATTTCCTCAAGCGCAAGCTCAAGGATGCGTCGGTGAGCCGGATTCACATCGAACGGCCGGCAAAGCGGGCAAACATCACCATCCACACGGCGCGGCCGGGCATAGTGATCGGCAAGAAGGGCGAGGACATCGAAAGGCTGCGCGTGCAGGTCGCGGAACTGCTGGGCATGGCATTGCACGACGTTCGGCTGAATATCGCCGAAATTCGCAAGCCGGAGATGGATGCCCAGCTAGTCGCCGAGGGTGTGGCGCAGCAGCTCGAGCGGCGGGTCCAGTTTCGCCGGGCCATGCGGCGTGCCGTGACCAACACCATGCGCATCGGCGCCGAGGGTATCAAGGTCAAGGTATCCGGGCGGCTCAACGGTGCGGAAATCGCGCGCTCGGAATGGTATCGCGAAGGCCGCGTGCCGCTGCACACCTTCCGCGCCGATATCGACTACGGACTCGCGGAGGCGAGAACGACCTACGGCGTGATCGGCGTGAAGGTCTGGGTGTTCCGGGGCGAAGTGTTCGAGTCCGGCGACGAGGGTGGAGACAGGAAGGATTCCCGATCCAGGCCGTAACGGTCATCGAAGGTACTGACGATACTGGCAGAGACGCGACATGCTGCAACCGAAACGCACGAAATATCGCAAGATGCACAAGGGCCGCAACCGTGGTCTGGCACAGCGCGGCAATGCCGTCAGCTTCGGAGAGTTCGGCCTGAAGGCCATGGGCCGGGGCCGCATCACCTCAAGGCAGATCGAGGCGGCGCGCCGGGCGATGACCCGGCACGTCAAGCGGGGCGGCAAGATCTGGATCCGGATTTTCCCCGACAAGCCGATCACCAAGAAGCCGCTTGAAGTGCGTCAGGGCAAGGGCAAGGGCAACGTGGAGTACTGGGTCGCGCTGGTTCAACCGGGCCGCGTTCTTTACGAGATGTCCGGCGTATCCGAGGAAATCGCCAGGGGCGCGTTCAGGCGGGCGGCGGCAAAACTGCCTGTGGCTACCCGGTTCGTGACACGGCAGTCGCTGTAGGACGGATATGAAGGCTAGCGCTTTGAGGGCCATGTCGGCCGACGAACTGATGGAAGAGCTGGTCCGGCTCCGGCGGGAGCAGTTCGACCTGCGCATGCAGATGGCGACCGGACAGGGCGCGCGCCCGCACCAGAAGGGCCTTGTGCGCAGGAATATCGCTCGGGTGAAGACGGTACTTCGCGAGCTTGAAAATGCCGAGAGCGCATCATGACCGAAAACGAAGTGAACGAGACTGCGGTGGAAACCGAAACGGAACAGACGGCGGAGGCCGAGGCAGAGCAGGCAGTTGAGCCCGTGGCCGAGGAGACGCCCGAGCAGAAGACCGTACGCAAGGTCTTCGGGCGCGTGGTGAGCAACGGAGCGGACAAGACCGTTTCGGTGTCCATCGAGCGGGTCGTCAAGCACCCGGTCTATGGCAAGTACATCCGGCGGACATCCAGGGTGATGGCGCACGACGAGGACAACGCCTGTCAACTCGGCGATCGCGTCGCGATCTCAGAGTGCCGGCCACTGTCGAAGCGCAAGTCGTGGCGGGTGGTGGAAGTGTTCGGCAGTAACGGAGCACCGCAATGATACAGGCGCAGACCATCCTGTCGGCGGCGGACAACAGCGGCGCGCGCCGGTTGATGTGCATCAAGGTTCTCGGCGGTTCCAGGCGCCGTTATGCGCGTATCGGCGACATCATCAAGGTCACCATCAAGGACGCTATTCCGAGAGGCAGGGTCAGGAAGGGCGAGATGTACAACGCCGTCGTGGTGCGCACCAGCCACGGTGTGCGCCGTTCGGACGGTTCGGCCATTCGCTTCGACTCCAATGCCGCGGTGTTGCTCAACGCCCGGCACGAACCCATCGGCACGAGGATTTTCGGGCCGGTCACGCGGGAACTGAGGACCAGCAAGTTCATGAAGATCATTTCCCTGGCCCCCGAAGTACTGTGAACTCGGGCGGCGGACGAACGTTATGGCGGCAAAGATCAGGCAGGGCGACGAGGTCATCGTGATCTCCGGCAAGGACAAGGGCCGGCGGGGCCGTGTGGCGCGCGTGTACGAAGACCGCAGGGTGGTGGTCGAGAACGTCAACATCGCGCGCAAGCACCAGAAACCGAATCCGAATGCCGGCGTCGCGGGCGGCATCATCGAGAAGGAGATGCCCCTGGACATATCCAACGTGATGGTCTTCAACCCCGTCACCCAGCGCGGCGACCGGGTGGGGTTCCGCACGCTCGAGGACGGCCGAAAGGTGCGTTACTTCAAGTCCAACAACGAAGTACTGGACGTCTGAGATGGCCAGACTGCAGGAAATCTACCGGAACGAGGCCGCTCCCAGGCTGATGGAGCAGTTGCGGATCAGCAACCCCATGGCGGTTCCAAGGTTCTCCAAGATCACGCTGAACATGGGCGTCGGCGAGTCGGTGGCGGACAAGAAGGTTCTCGATTTCGCGGTCGCGGATCTGAAGAAGATCGCCGGGCAGCAGCCGGTCATCTGCAAGGCGCGGGTCTCGGTCGCCTCCTTCAAGATCCGGGCCGGTTTCCCGGTCGGCTGCAAGGTCACATTGCGCCGGGAACGCATGTGGGAGTTTCTGGATCGGCTGATCAATATCGCGATTCCACGGGTCCGCGACTTCCGCGGTCTGAGCGCGAAGTCGTTCGACGGCCGCGGCAACTACAGCATGGGCGTCAAGGAGCAGATCATTTTTCCCGAGATCGACTACGACCAGGTGGATGCGATTCGCGGCCTGGACATCTGTATCACCACCACGGCAAGAAACGACACAGAGGGGCGGGCGCTGCTGGAATCGCTCAACTTCCCCCTGCGCGCGCGCTGACGCGCAACCATCAGCTGGATAGAGCACTACCATGGCGAAGAAATCAATGATCATGCGGGAGCGCAAGCGCGTGGCGACCGTGAAGCGGTTTGCCGCGAAACGCGCCGAATACAAGCGCATCATCCGCGATCCCAACTCCACCGACGACGAGCGGGAACAGGCGCAGCTGAAGCTCCAGGCCCTGCCCCGCAACGCCAGTCCCGTGCGGATGCGCAACCGTTGCGCCGTGTCCGGCCGGCCGAAGGGGTTCTACCGCAAGTTCGGCCTGGGCAGGAACATGCTTCGCGAGGCCGCCATGCGGGGCGAGATTCCCGGCCTCTCCAAGGCGAGTTGGTAGGCTAGTGCTCCATCAACCTTATTACGCCGTATCAGTGGCCGCAGGCCCGCCTCTGGCAAGGCGCGTCCCGCCGGCCATGGTGGGCCCATGGTCAAGGGGCGCAACGCCGCCATAGGCGGGCCTGCGGCCACCCGAAGGGCGCGTCCACAAGCGCGCATCTGCTTTGTTGCCGTCTCTTGACGTATGCC
>JAJEFE010000135.1 GCA_022820625.1 Gammaproteobacteria bacterium
AGCAGAGCGGCGCATCGCTGTACATCTCTTGGGACCCCTCGCCGGACACGCCGCTGGGCCCGGCGCTGTCCATGCGCCAGGGCCAGGGGGCGGACCCCGGCGGCGGCGCCCGCAGGCTTCAGGGAGCGGGCGGGCTGGCCGCGCTCGGCGCGGGCGCGGAGGCTGCGGGCGACGCCGGCGCGGAGCGCATGGATGTCGAGCTGGGCTGGGGCCTGCCCTGGAGCAGGGAACGCTACGTGCTGACGCCCACGCTGAGCCATGGCCGGCTCGGCGACGGCGGCCGCGAGACGGGCGTGGGCTGGCGGCTCGCGCCGGGCGAACTCAACGGGCTGGACCTCTCCGCCGGGCTCAGGGCCGCCTGGCGCGAGTTGCCCGCCCAACGCGGCCCGGACGCATCGGACGCCGAGCGGACGCTGGCGATGGATGTGCGGGTTCGTTGGTAAGGGGTGACGCCGGAACGCCCTTTTCCGTCCGGATTTCCCCGGCCGCTGGCGAAATGAGTCCCGCGCCCGGCCGGGAGGGAATTTTGGGACTTCGAGATGTTGCAAGCGACGCGCGACGCCTTCCGATGCGAGGACAAGCGCGCCGCCCCGCATCGAAATGATTATTGCTCAGGCGCCCCAAATGCTCACGGCCCTGCCGTCGAGCGACGCCTCCCGCCGGAATATCTTCTCATTCCAGGGCTTGCCGGCGCCGCGGTCGAAGACCACCAGGTGCCCCGACTCGGCGCCGCAACGGTCCATGTAGTCCGGTGTCTGCCGCACGCCCTCCCGGACGGTGGCCTCAAGGTTCCCGCGCAGCAGCTTGCACTCGATCACGTAGCGGCGCGGCGGCCGCGACGCCTCGTTCGCCCAACTGCACGTGTTCGGCGAACCCTGTCCTTCCTGAATCAGCGCCCAAACGGGTCCGTCACCGGCCGGCCGATCCTTCGGATCGGTCGCGGCCCAACGCGCCCCATCACCCAACCGCCGTCGCGGCAACCCGCCTGCGATGGTTGGTAAATGGAAAACAATGTGACCAATCCAGCCTCAACCGTGACCGGGTAATCCGACGAATCGGTGTCCGACTAATCCGACCGACAACACCGTGGCCCGACCACTCACGCGCCGCGGCGGCTCTCTCCCGGTTCCGGTCCCGGAACCGCTTTCCCCATCGTCTATTTCGTCGGATTGGGTCTTTCCTACGGCCCGGGGCCGGCTCGCGCGTCACACCGGACGCAGCCCGCTGCCGTGAACTGCAACCTATTGTTGTGCATACACTTTCAGGGCTTTTCGGCGACAGGAACCGACAGGAGCATGCCGGAACGAGCGTACCTCGCAGAGCATACGCCGGATTTCGCATTCCCGTCGGCGCCAGGCGCCGTCTGTCACCAAAAGGACCGGATCGGTACCGCCCGGTTGCAGGACGTATGACGACGTATTACG
Organism: Gammaproteobacteria bacterium; assembly: GCA_022820625.1. Lineage (GTDB taxonomy): Bacteria > Pseudomonadota > Gammaproteobacteria > Steroidobacterales > Rariloculaceae > UBA6522. Next base: position 1,425 of record JAJEFE010000135.1, read on the forward strand.
CTATTGCGCCGGATTTTGGTTGCCGTATTACGGTCCGAACACACACGCGGCAACCATCATTCCGGCTGCGATATGGATTCCGACGCGACTCGCTGACGGTCTCCGCAGGAACGTCCCAGCAGGGTACAGCGACGTTGTCGGCCTCCCGGACTCGAGCGGAACCAGGCGACCCGTGTGTGGTTTCAGGGCAAAGAACCGACCGGACTTGGCTCCGAAGTGATCTGCAGGAGGAAAAAAAGATGGCACAAGGCGATCGGGAAAATTCCACTACCGCAACCCAAACGACTCAACTCCGGGGCGTTGCGCGGTGGCCTCGTTCGATCCGGTTCGCAGATTCGGAGTGGAATCTGGTCGAACAGGCCGCTCTGCGGCATGGCATTCCGGCCGGCCAACTGGTCCGAACGGGCGCGATCGCGCTCGCGGAAGAGCGCCTCGGTGAGGCTCCACCGGCCACACTGTCGCCCGGACACCTTGCCCTCATCGAACACATGTACCGGTATGTGTACGTGATGGCCACGCTGGAGCGGGAGCGATTGCTTGAATCCGGGCGCGGGGACGAGGTCGAAGCGCTCATCGGCGCGGCGCGCAAGACGATGTCCCAGGTCATGGAAGAGGCCCCGGCGTGAACGTTTCGAGTGCCGACCGTGCACGAAAGGCCCACGGGAACTTCGTTGACGATGCAGCATTGTACTGCTTCACGCTTATCGATACGCTCTCGGCACGGACGATTCCGAACCCCTTACCGCCCACCGGCAGTTGAGATTTCCGATGATCGAGTCCGTGCAACGGCGACAATCATGATTCCTTCGCCCATTTCCGGGTCGCACATTGCGGCGGCCATGCGGCGTTTCCGGGAGGATGCGATACCGTCGCGAAGGGGAAGCCGGGGTCATTGTCGGGTAACGGACGCCGGGCATTGGCCACGGAACCATATGATCGCGCTGGCCCGCCAGGGCTCCGCGGGCGAGATTCGGCGTTCGAGCCAATTCGACGGGGGCGCGCAGTGCGGCCTTGTCCCCGTCCCAATCGGTTCCGAAGGAAAGTAGGTACTTTTGCCATTGTCGCGTCAGATTTTCTTGACCGCACTCGCGCAGGGCAGTCAGCGGCCTTTACGTGTCCCCCCTGTCCGCTCGTAAATGAACTTCAGAAGCTGACGGCATAGGCTGGGCCAGTCCACAGCGTCCTCCCGGAGCCCCTTCCAGTACCGGCATTCGGACTCATAGGGGTCGGTGTTGATCCGTGGAATATGAAACACATTGTTTCGAAACGCGCTCATTGCCTTCAATGTAGCCGTTGGTGGCAAGAGGTCTTCAAGTGCCCTATCACGAGGAGCGTTCGAACAACGTGTCGCATCCCGAAAGACTCGGATGGGTTCGTGAAGCAAAGATACTCCTGCTCTCCCACAAGCCCCCCAATTCTCTAGTTTCTGCTTCTCGCGTGCGTGTGCCTCGACGTTGTTGCCGGTCGCCGACGCTTCGATAGAGCTTGTCAATTGGGGAATCGAAGACGCTGTCACCGTCGCCTCGGTTGTCAACGTAACCGATTGGTAGATGTTTCGCACCAAACCGGATGCTCCACGCCGAAAGAATTTGGGAGCGAATGTTCGAAAATCGGCGTCTTGTAGAGAGCCCAAAGCAATGTGCTGCCACAGCAAAAGGTGGGCGGACGTCAACGCTTTGTCGGTCAACGGAGCACTCAATTCCGGAAGCCGGGGTACCAGCGGGGCAGCAAGGTGCTTGAGTTTCTCAAGCCTCGTTTCTGCTCGATGCACTGCGCGTGGCTTTGTCCCGGAGTCCGGTATTAGTCGGAACTTCACGCGCCGATTTGGCGGATAGTGTAATCGTATCAGTCGGTTAGCGTTATTCAACCTGGACGCGTACTGGGAACATTTTCGCCGGATCGACGTCGAGCAGTTCGAAGGCGCGCCGCTGTAGCGGGGTCGGCTGGGTGGCCACGTTGAAGCGGTTCTCGGGGTTGTCCGGCAGATGCACGGTGTTCAGCGTCAGCGTGGCCAGGTCATCCAGCAGGCTTGGCAGGCTGTGCACGGGCAGGCCCTCGGCGGTGCGCCCGGTGGCGCTCTTGCGGCGCGCTTG
>JAJEFE010000103.1 GCA_022820625.1 Gammaproteobacteria bacterium
CCAGAGCACGTGGCACGACATCTTCACGTACGGAGGCTGGGTGACGGCGGCGTTCATTCCCATCGTGGTCCTGCTGATGCCGGAATCGCCCGTGTTTCTGGACCGCATGCGGCGGCCGGGAGCGCTGGAGAAGATCAACCGGGCGTTTGCACGGTTCGGCCATCCGCCGGCTTCGGAGTTGACGCCGGTCGCCCCGGCGGCGCCGAAACCGTCGCTGGCGGACATCTTCAAGCCGGGCCTGGTGATGACCACGACGCTCGTGACCGGCGCCTACTTTACGCTGATCACCACCTTCTACTTCCTCGTGAAATGGGTACCGGTCATCATCGTCGACATGGGCTACGAGCCGAGCGCCGCGGCCGGCGTGCTCGCCTGGCTGAATGTGGGCGGCGCCACCGGCGGCGCGATATTCGGCTTCATCGCGACAAGGATCCAGCTTCGGCCCCTGACTATCGCTGTCATGATTGGCGCAGCCGCCATGATCTTCTGGTTCGGCAGCGGCGCCGACGACCTGACTGGGCTGACCATCGTGGTCGCCTGCGCCGGTTTCTTCACCAACTCGGCGATTTGCGGCATGTACGCGCTGTTCGCGAAAGTCTTTCCCACCCACGTGCGATCGACGGGAACGGGTTTCGCCATCGGTGTCGGCCGCGGCGGATCGGTGCTCGCGCCGGTTGTCGCCGGCTACCTGTTCCAGGCCGGGTTCGGACTGCAGTTCGTGGCGATCGTGATGGGCTGCGGGGCGCTGGTGGCTGCGAGCCTGCTGTACTTCCTCAGGGAACGCGCCTCCGGTGATATGATCCCCGCCGACTGAATCCACGGTGGGAGAATCGAATGGCAACGCCAGTGATTACCGGAAAGCGCTACATGGAGGAACTCGATCCGGTCGAGTTCATTGCCGTGCTGGAGGAGGGCTCGCGCAAGTTCAACGAGGAGTGCGACCGGCTGGGCATTTCGCGGGTGATTGCGATCGACGGCAAACCCGCGCTGTATCATGCCGACGGCACTCACACTTGGCTGCCAGACGAATTGCTCAATGACTCAGCGGCCATGCAGGCGTTCTTGAGCAACTACAAAGTGCACTCGAAACATGCCAAGTGTCCTTGATAAGCCAATCCTCACCGTCTTCGCGGGTCCCAATGGCTCCGGCAAGTCCACGGCCTATCTCCGTTTTCTGAGCGCGGGCCTTGAATCCGGGGAATACCTGAACCCCGACGATATTGCGGCGGCCATACGCTCGGACGACGCGGGCTCGCGATCCGTCGACCTGCGCGCCGGGAGGGAAGTGATCAAGCGCACCAGGTCACTGATAGCGGAGCGTCGATCGTTCGTTCGCGAAACCACTCTGGCCGGCCGGGAGATCACACGTAGCATGGAATCCGCCAAGGTGGCAGGGTATAGGGTTGTTCTCGTTTTTGTCGCGGTGGGCTCGCCCAAAGCGTCGCGTTGGCGCGTCGCCGTTCGAGTCGCTAAGGGTGGCCACCATATCGACCGGCGCGACCAGGAGCGGCGGTTTCCCCGATCATTCGCCAACGCGCCGGTGGCCGCGCGCAGTGTGGATGCTGCCTACTTTCTTGACAACACGGAACATCATCTCAGGCTGGTGGCGAGCGTTCTGGCCGGTACGGTCACTTTCATTGATCCGGCGTCGGCGCCTTGGGTGGAGCGCGCCACGAAGGGCTTGCTCACGGCGGAAGTACTAAAGTCCCGCGAAGAAGCGCTGGCCGACCTCCGAGAGACAGAGCGATTGTCGGCGGAACTCGAAGTCCGTGACGCAAGGAGCGGATATGCGCCCGGAGAGCCGATAGATCGAGGTACGACTCAATACGCTGTTATTGGACGCGCCGGGTAATTTCCTGCCCGAATCCGATCCGCTGGCGACATACTCGCGCGCAAGCGTATTGTTGTCCGTATCGACGCGGAAGCGCTCGACAACGTGCAGGGTGTCTCCTTCCAGTTCGAGTACCTGCTCCAGGTTGAAATGCGGTGAGGCTGAATGGTGGGCAATCGCCACCTGCGCGACCGCTGCTAAAGTCGTGACGAACGTGATCCTCATTGCGAGTGCCTGTTTTTCGTCGGGGCGAATCAGGAATTACTGCCCGTATTGGAGTTCGTTCCAATTCTGGGAAAGATATTGGTGCGAAACTTTGTATAACTTTTTTCATGCCAGCACTTACTGTTGAGCGAGCCACGTCACATAGTGGTCCATCCATTTGTCGCTGGTAGTGCCCAGCGTGCGCGTACCGAAGCCGTGGCTGCCGCCGGAATACAAGTGAAATTCGACCTGGTCGCTTTCGTCCAGCCACTGGTCGATCATGTTCAGGCCGCCTTGCTGGAACAGGGGATCGTTGACCGCGATGGCCAGGAAAAGCGGCGCCCGCGGACCGCCGGCGATCGTCTGGACCATTGGCGGATAGATGAGCGCCACGTGAGGTAGCCGGCTGGCTTCTTCTTTCTGCTCGATGAGTCGGATCAGGCTACGGGAACCGGCCGAGAACCCGATCGCTCCGATCTGCGCGGGATCGACCTCCCACGTTGCCGCATGATCGCTGACATACCGTATCGCCGCCGCCAGATCGTCGACCGCGGGTGGATGATCGACGAGATCCTCCTTGCCCAGGGTGCCGAACGAGGCCGCGATCTGACTCATGTATTCCACAGGATCCCGTGGTGTCGGTATGGTCCGGTACTTGAGGATGAATGCAGAGTAGCCGGCGTCGGCCAGCCGGTTCGCAACGCCGAAACCTTCGCTGTCCATGGACACGAACATGTACCCGCCGCCCGGAATCACGATGACAGCCTTGCCGTTTCGCCTGGTGCCCGACGGCAATATCGGGTAGATGGCCGGCCGGGTCACATTGCGGACCATTTGCTGTCCCCAGTAGCGTTCCCATTGCTCCTCGTCGACCGCGTCATCGCTGAGCGGGATGCCCGGTGCAAAGGGCGGGTTGATCGGTTCCGCCGTCATTTCGGTCGGCGGCGACTGGGCCGGCACCGACGGCGTAGCCAGAAGAAAAACAATCATCGTCGTGAAATACTTCATAGGTCCCTTCCTCGGGGTTACTCGGGCGGTATGCCGCCAGCGTTCTGGATTATGCGCCGAAGCAGCTCGATATCGATCGGTTCGTTGCTGAAAGGCGCCCACCATTCTGCCGCACGGGCAGGATCGTGGTTGGCGTTGGGTACGGGCAGTTGCGCGGAAACCGATTCTCGCCAGCCCTGCAATTGCTCAAGAAACGCGGTAACCCTCGCCGGTTGCGCAGCGGCCAGGTCCATGCCTTCACCCGGGTCGTTTGCTAGGTCGTAAAGTTCGGGGTTACCGCCGTCCAGAAACTCGATCAGCTTCCAGTCACCGTCGATGATCGTGCTGGCAGGACGATCGTGGTGATAGTGCGGATAGTGGAAGAAGATCGGCTCCGCCCTCGATACAGCCTCTCCACGCAGTGCGGGCAGGAAACTCTCGCCATCCGAAGCGCCGTCGAACGTTGCGCCAGCAATCTCGGCCAGAGTGATTGGCAGATCGTAGCTCGCTGCCAATGTGTCGACGCTGACCGCGGCCTCGAGTTCGTCCGGCCAGCGCACGATGAACGGGACACGTATCCCGCCCTCGTACAGAGTTCCTTTCTCGCCCCTGAGCGGCAGGTTGCTCGTGACCTGCCCGCCGAGACCGAGGTCGTAGTTCTCGAGGCCTCCGTTGTCGGACAGGAAAACGAATACCGTGTCGTCCAGCACGCCTCGCTGCTGCAAGAGCAGACGAATATTGCCGACAAACTCGTCCAGTTCCTCGACGACCGCCGCGTATAGCGGTATTGGAACCTCGATGCCGCGTTCCACTGCGCGCTGCGTGTACTTGGCCAGCAATTCCGGCCGCGGCCGCAACGGGATGTGCGGCTGTGTCGTCGACAGGAACAGGAAGAAGGGCTGGTCAGCGGCGGTCGAGAGGAATTCTTCGGTAGCCTCCTCGATGAGCAGCAGCGACGGCGTCCCTTCGGCATCGGCGTGTCCCTCCAGCACCTGGCTGGTTGTGTAACCCAGATTGCCGGGCTGGCGGTCCGGCTCGAAGCCAAGGTGCCACTTGCCGAAGTAGGCCGTTCGATAACCCGCGTTGCTCAGGGCTGCAGCCACCGTCGGAAGGATCGGTATCGCGCGGAGAGTCCTCGGCGTGTCGACGACTTCGAAAGGCCGCCAATGTCCACGAATGTACTCACCGTCGCCGGGCGCCCGCATATGTGGCGGGGACAGGAAATCCGTCACCCCGGTGCGCACGGCATGCTGCCCGGACAGGATGGCGGCGCGCGAGGGAGAGCAGACTGGGTTCGTGTAGAAGCGCGTCAGCCGAATGCCTTCGGCCGCGAGGCGGTCGATGTTGGGCGTGTCGATGAACGTGTTGCCGTACGCGCCGGTGTCCGACCAGCCCAGGTCGTCGGCCAAGATGAGGAGTATGTTGGGCTGCTGTGCGGACACGGTGGAGAACGGCCAGCAGAAGCACAACAGGAAGGTAACGCACAGTGCATGGTGTCTCATCGTAAGTCCCTCGCGCACTAGCTGGAAACGGGCATATTCTGGGGAAATTTCCATCCCGGGGTCATCAAGCGGGCGGGCCGGCCCAACAGCGCAATTTGCCTCCGGGCTCACGTCGATTTCCCGCCCATCCACAATGGCGCCGTGGCGAACCACAGCGCGGTTCCGGCCAATATCAGGGCTTGCATCCGCAGTTTGTCCATGGAGTCGGCGAAGTACATCACCGATGGCACGATCACCAGGGCCAGTGCGATTGCGGAGACAACTGGCATTAGTTTTTTCATGGCGTGACACTCGCAAATTGTGATTTTCGCTGAACGAATCTGCTCAAGACAAGATACAACGCAGCCGCCAGGAACCAACCGGGAAGGCTGGCGAAGTAGAGTCCGATGTAGCCCATGTTCACGGCCGCGAGACACAGCCCGACCGTGAGGATCCAGGCAAGCGCCGGCGCCCAGTTGATGCCCGTACCAGAGGACTCGGCGTAAAAGGGTTGCATGCCGAATCGCCTCATCAGCCAGAAGTCGCAGAAGATGACCGCTCCCATCGGCATCAGCACGAGTCCGTACAGCGCCACAAAACCAAGCAGTTTCATTGCGATGGCCGGGAACATGCCGGCAACGGCGCACACGAGACCGGTGGCAAACGTCACCTTGAACCGCGACACCGTGGGAACGATGGCCTGGAACGCCAGGCCCGCCCGGTAAATCGTCGGGTTGGCCGTCGTCCAGCCGGCGACGATGACGCACAGCAGACCGGCAAGACCGACGGCTTCGTGCGCCAGTGGCCCGGGCAAGACGTCGGTGTTGCCCGGATCCCGGTGCAACTGCAGCGCGAAGAGGATCGACGCTGCAATCCATGCGAGGAAGTGCCCGAGGTACATGCCCGTGGCCGTGGCGAGTCCGTAGCGCGCCTTCCTCGCATACCGGAACACCGACAGATCCGACATGCCTACGTGCATGGCCATGTTACAAAACCAGGCAAACACCATGACGTGCCAGAACGTGAACTTGACCTGGCCGGGCAGCGGGTCGCCGCCGGTCCAGATCGCGGTCTCGGCGAGATGCCAGAAATCGCCCAGGCTGCCGATGGACGCGCCGGTTTCGTTCGCAAAGTCCCGCAGGCCGACGAGTCCGAACGCGATAAAGACCAGCACCAGCCAGGGCGCCGCATAATTGGCAACTTTGGCCACCACCCGGTAGCCGGCCGCTGCGACATAGGCGACGATGGCGCCGACAGTCAGCGTTGCGACAACCCAGCCGAGGCTGTTGGGGTACAGGTCGTTCAGGCCGGGCATCGGGAAGTCGAACCAGACTCCCACCGCCGTTGCCGACACGGTGATCATCGACCCGGCCAGGAAACAGAAGGCGATGCCGTTGACTGCGTTGTAGACCACGACAAAGCGGCGTCCCGTGATCTTTTCAAGTTGGCAGTACAGCGTCAGCCGCACCCTCGTCGCGATCGGCGCCGTCATCAGCGTCCAGCTCAACACGGCGAGCAGGTTGCCGATCAGGAGACCCATGACGAGGTCGAACGCACTGACGCCCGCGGCGACGAACAGCGGACCGATCATCAGTTCGGTGCCGGCCGTGTGTTCGCCCGCGTACTGGCCGACAAAACTCCTGAAGCCGAGTCGCGCCCCTGGCGGCACCGGCGATCGTTCGTATTCCATGACTTCGTCTGACAAGGCCTCTTCCAATTCAGCGTATTCAGTGGATTGCCGGCTGGACCGGATCGTTCCCGGCCGCGGCGTTGCCGGCCGCCTGAGCGCGTCGGGATGCCGCGCGCCAGTCGGCGGCATAGTCATGTAGGAGCACGTTCAGGGGTTCGACCTCCAACAGATCCGAAGGAGGCGCAAGGTCTCGGTCGACAAGACGCAGCGCGCCGTAGGCTACGTCGTTTTGTGCGTTCGTGGCAAAAATGCGTTGATCGGGGCGCAAGGTCGCAAGGGCGCGCACGAACACGACATCCTCGGCAAAACGGCCTTCGACCAGCAGCCGCTCGCGCGACCCGATCAGGTCGAGCGCCGCGTCGGCGAGCAATGCGAGGTACAGGCCCGTCGCGGCGCGCAGGCTCACCGGGCCACCCGGCTTGTTGCGCCAAAAACCTGTCGCATCGGGATACGGGCCCACTCCGCGTACAAATGATGGAACCGCCCGGACTCCACGCTCGACCAGGCTCTGCAGCCCGGCGATCAACTCATGCGGTTTGCAATTGTCCGTCAGCGGGAACAACTCCGCGCCGCCCGCCAACTCCGCCTCGCGCCCGCCCATGAAGCGGGCGGACGGCGTCGGGCGGGCATCCGCATCGACATTCACCAGGCAGTCGCGCGATTCCTCGAGCTTTTCGATGTCGACCTCGACATCGGCGGCAACGGTTCGCATCGCAACGAACCATGTTCCGGTGGAGAGCACGGTGGCGTCGTTATCCGCAATCTCGGCGTAACCGCGGGCTGCCAGCAGCGCAGCGTTGCTGTCGTGCAGTCCGCAGAGCACCTGACAGTCCCCGTCAAGCCCGGTCACGTCCGCGAACTCGGGTGTAATCGGACCCAGCGATTCCGAAGCGCGCGTCACCGGCGCCGCCAAAGACGCCCAGCCACGCGCCACCGCGAGACGGCTGAAGGAGTGCTCGGCGGGAGACCAAAGGTCGCTGTGACAACCGAAGCTCGTCACCTCGCTCGATGCCACTCCACTGAAACGCCAGGCCCAGTACTGCGGCCAGGTGACAATGAGTACATCGTCCGGAAGCGGTCCAAGAACTTTCTCCAACAGGTGCAACTGGATACCCAGGTTCAGACCCCGAGGCAGTGCAGGGGAACCGGTCATGGCGAAAGGATCGCGGTGCGCTTCGTACTCGGCCCGTTCGGCCGCACTCACTTCAACCTCGTAGTCCATCGGCTCGACATAGAGGCTTCCACCCCGGATCAACGCGGCGGCAGCCCCGTGACCGACCGGCACGATCCTGGCGACGCGGCCGTCGGCGGCAAAGTCACGCATGGACTCGATCAGCCAGGCGTCGATACCATGCACGTCGAGCGTGGGAAATCTGCGAGGCGATGCCGGCTGCGGGTCATTCGCCCTCTGCTTGCGTGAAATCATCTCCCCCGCATCGCTCCACAGGCTGACTTTCGAGTGGGTCTTGCCGATGTCGACGACGATTGACCGGCCCTTGATGACGGATCCCTCTGTTGCGGCGCCAGATTGTTTCTGATTGTAAATGATCGGTAATGATAGCAAATTACGGTGTCTGTGCTAGTATCCGTGCCACTCTGGGAGGACATGGTTTCCATGGCATCCAAGGCGTCGATCAAAGCAGAAATTCCCGCAATCCCGTTCACGATACCCGAGAATCGCTGGTCCGACGAGGCCGCCGCCGGGTTGTCGCCACCCCAACTGCTGCTCTACCGCTCCAACACCCTTGGGTCGGACTTGACGGTCACCAATTATGGGGGCGGCAACACTTCGGCAAAGATTCGTGAGAGGGATCCCCTGACCGGAGCAGAGGTCGACGTACTGTGGGTTAAGGGATCCGGCGGCGACATCGGTTCGATGAGGCTCGACGGCTTTTCGACGCTGTATCTCGAAAAGCTGCTGCGCCTGGAGCAACTCTATCGCGGCTTGGAATTCGAAGACGAGATGGTTGACTACCTGCCCCACTGCACTTTCAACCTGAACCCGCGCGCGGCGTCCATCGACACGCCACTGCACGCGTATCTCGACTACGCTCAAATCGACCACGTTCATCCCGACGCGATCATCGCGCTTGCCGCATCGTCGGGTGGCGAGCGGGCGACCCGGGAAATCTGGGGCGGCGAGGTCGGCTGGCTGCCGTGGAAGCGGCCGGGTTTCGAGCTTGCGCTCCGGTTACGCGGCCTGGTGGCGAAACAGCCGGGCATGCGCGGCGTGATGCTGGCCGGCCACGGCATGATCTGCTGGGGAAAAACCTCGAAAGAGTGCTATGACAACACGATCGGTCTGATCGGCGATGCGGCCAGGTACCTGAACGGCAAGCTCGAGGATTCCCCTGCGTTTGGCGGCGCGAAAGTTGCCCCGTTACCCGAACAGGAGCGCCGGGCGGCCGCAGCCAGGCTGATGCCGCGGCTGCGTGGCCTGATGACCGGCAACTGCCCCAAGGTAGCGCATTTCTCGGACGACGCGGAGACGCTCGAATTCGTTTGCTCGGACGACTTCGAAAGGCTGGCCGCGATCGGCACATCGTGCCCGGACCATTTCCTGCGCACCAAGATTGCGCCACTAACGCTGGACCCGGGAAAGCTTGACGACAGCGACTATTTGTCAATGTCCCTGGCCAACTATCGCGAGGCGTATGCCGGTTACTACAAACGATGTGCCAGCCACTTAGATCCCCCGATTCGGGACGCCAATCCAGTCGTCGTGCTCGTGCCTGGTTTAGGACGCGTAACTTATGCGGCCGACAAGATGACGGCGCGATTGGCAGGGGAATTCTATGCCAACGCGATCAACGTGATGCGCGGTGCCGAAGCGATTGGTAACTACATCGGGCTTGATGAGCAGGAAGCGTTCAATATCGAGTACTGGGCGCTCGAGGAGGCCAAGCTGCAGCGTATGCCGAAACCCCGGCCGCTCGTTGGCAAGATAGCATTTGTAACGGGCGCCGCAGGCGGCATCGGTGCAGCGTGTGCCGCACGGCTGCTGGCTGACGGCGCGTGCGTGATGCTGACCGATCGCGATGCCGATGCACTGGAATCCGTTCGTGATTCGGTTGCCGATAAGTTCGGAAAGGACCTCGTTCGCGCAGCTGTGTGCGATGTAACCGACGAAGGCCAAGTGCAGGCTGCATTTGATGCCTGTGCGAGCGAATTTGGCGGTCTCGACATCCTGATCGCCAATGCTGGGCTGGCCTCGGCGGCGCCGATAGAGGCAACGACGATTGAACTCTGGCGACGCAATCACGGTGTGCTTGTGGAGGGGTATTTTCTTACATCACGCGCGGCGTTCCCGCTTATGGCACAGCAAGGTGGGGGCTCGATCGTATTCATCGGCTCCAAGAACGCATTGGCTGCTTCGACCAACGCATCGGCGTACGCGTCTGCGAAAGCCGCTTCTCTGCACCTTGCACGGTGCCTCGCGCTCGAAGGCGCTGAGCACGGCATCCGTGTCAATGTCGTTAACCCCGACGCCGTGATTCGCGGTTCGCGAATTTGGGACAGTAGCTGGCGAAAGGAGCGCGCTGATGCTTACGGGGTCGACTCTGGCGAGGAACTCGAGGAACACTACCGCAAGCGTTCGATGCTGAAGCTCGATGTGCTACCCGAGGACATCGCTGAAGCCGTCTGGTATTTTGCGTCGTCGGCGTCGGCGAAGTCGACCGGCAATATCGTCAATGTCGACGCAGGTAACGCACAAGCATTTACGCGATAGGCACTACGAGCAGGGGGTGGGAATGAAAACGCTGTCGAAGTCGTTGGTAACGACTCTGATAGTCGTGGGCAGCAATCAGTACTCCTACAGCGCTGTCGCGTCAGAAACCGAAGTGGTCAATGCAACGCGGCCCCGCCTTGTCGTGCTCACGGATATTGGCGCCGACCCCGACGACCAGATGTCGCTGGTGCGCTTTTTGTTATATGCCAATGACTATGACATTGAGGGCATCGTGGCGACAACTTCCACGTGGCTCCGGGATACCGTCAATCCCCACTACATTACCGAACGGATAGATGCCTATGGCGAAGTGCTTCCCAATTTGCGAGCACACGCCAATGGCTATGCTGACGCAGCAGCACTGCTGTCCCGAGTCGGAAGCGGTCGAGCGGAATACGGTATGACTGGCGTGGGTGCCGGCAAAGACTCCGAAGGCTCGCAACTGATTATCGACGCCGTGGACAAAGCCGATGCAAGACCGGTCTGGGTTGCGATCTGGGGCGGCGCCAACACGCTTGCTCAGTCCCTGTGGAAAGTCTCCGAGACACGTTCGCAGGAAGAAGTCGATCGGTTTGTATCCAGATTGCGTGTGTATTCCATTTCCGACCAGGATGATTCCGGTCCCTGGCTTCGCGCCGAGTATCCGAGGCTTTGGTGGGTTGCCAGCGTGCACGCGTTCAATGCCTACCCACAAGCCGCGTGGCTTGGCATACATGTTCCCGCACCGACGTCGGATAGCGCCAAGTCGTCTCAGTCCTGGCTCGACGCCAACATCCGAAAGGGGCCTATGGGCGAACTTTACCCCGAGATAGCGTTTGGCATGGAAGGCGACTCACCATCGTTCATGAATCTCATTTCAAACGGACTGTCGTTTCCGGAACATCCGGATTGGGGCGGCTGGGGAGGGCGATACGGACAAGTATCGGAGACGTATGGACTGTGGGCTGACGTCTTCGACACCGTCATGGGAGTGGACGGACAAACGGTAAGGAGCAACCAGGCAACAATTTGGCGCTGGCGCGGGGCCTACCAAAACGACTTTGCGGCTCGGATCGCCTGGACCCTTGACGCTGACTTCGCCGCTGCCAACCACAATCCGGATGTCGTGCTGAATGGTGTTGAGGGCAAATCAGCCGTCGAGATATCGACCTGCTCAGGCGACGGCGTGGAGCTGAGTGCGGAAGGAACCAGCGATCCGGATGGAGATCCTCTGGTTTACCGCTGGTGGCACTACGCCGACGTGCAGGGCGGTTTTGTAACCGATAGCATTGAATTCTCGAGCGAATCCTCAGCGAAGACGACCGCAACCGTACCCAGAGAGAAGCCAAGATATAGCGTCGGCGGGGCCGAACGGATTTTCCACGTCATTCTTGAGGTGACCGATCACGGGTCGCCACCGTTGACGAGCTACCGGCGCGCCGTGATAACTGCGCCCGCAGACCCCGATCAGTGCACCGCTCCCGCGCTCGCTCAATAACGTGAATTCCTGAGGGAGAATTGTGCCGTCTTTCAAGGAAATCGTTCCAGAGCTGGCGGAACTCGCAATTGAATTGCCATCGTGGGCATTCGGCAATTCAGGCACGCGTTTCAAGGTATTCCCGCAGCCGGGCGTACCCCGCGACACGTTCGAGAAGATTACAGACGCCGCCAAGGTCAATGAGCTGACGCACCTGGCGCCATCGGTGGCGCTGCACATTCCCTGGGACAAGGTTGACGACTATTCGAAACTGAAGAAGCACGCCGAAGAACTGGGTGTGACCCTCGGCACGGTCAATTCGAATACCTTCCAAGACGAGGCGTACAAGTTCGGAAGTCTGTGCCATCACGATGCGAACGTGCGCCAGCAAGCGATCAACCATCATTTCGATTGCATCGACATCATGCACGAGACAGGGTCCCGCGACCTCAAGATTTGGCTTGCCGACGGTAGCAATTACCCGGGCCAAGCCGACCTGCGGTCGCGGCAGGACTGGCTGACTGATTCCCTGGCGGCGATTTATGAGCGCATCGGCGATTCGCAGCGACTCGTTCTGGAGTACAAGTTTTTCGAGCCAGCTTTCTATCACATGGATGTACCTGACTGGGGCACAGCTTACGCGCAAGTCGCCGCACTCGGTGACAAGGCCATGGTTTGCCTCGATACGGGACACCACGCGCCGGGGACCAACGTCGAGTTCATCGTCATGCAACTTCTCAGGCTCGGCAAGCTCGGGTCGTTCGACTTCAATTCCCGCTTTTACGCCGACGACGATTTGATCGTCGGCGCGGCGGATCCGTTCCAGCTATTCCGAATCATGGTGGAAGTCATCCGCGGCGGCGGGTTCGGCAAAGGCACCGACGTCGCCTTCATGCTGGACCAGTGCCACAACGTCGAACCGAAAATTCCAGGACAGATCCGCTCGGTGCTCAATGTGCAGGAGATGACGGCGCGCGCACTGCTGGTCGATCGCGAGGCGCTCGGCGATGCACGGAACGACGGCGACGTACTGCGGGCCAATGCAATCCTGATGGACGCGTTTCATACCGACGTGCGGGCCGATCTCGCGGCTTGGCGTGCGGCCGCCGGCCTTCCCGAGGACCCGCTCGCGGCATTCGCCGAGAGTGGTTATGCGGAGAGAATCGTCGAGGAACGCAAAGGCGGCAAGCCGGCCGGCTGGGGCGTCTGAATACGCTAGGCACCGGGCGAGGCAACGACGACCCGGGTCCCCGCGGCCTCGAGCATCGACACGTCCTTGCCGCTGACACCGCCATCAGTCACGACGATGCCCACTTCGTCGAGCCCGCAGACCACGTTGCCCGACGGGCCGTCGAATTTCGTGTGATCGACAAGCACGATCAGTTCATCGGCCCGATCGATGAGGCGCCTCTCGGCATCCACCACGAGCACGTCGGGATTCATGATGCCCTGGGGACCGACGCATGCGGCGCCCATGAAAAATTGCGGCGCATGGAACCTGGGCATCGTGTCATCCCCGCCGACCGACAGGATGATGTCCTGCTCGCGAAATATTGAACCTCCCGGAACGAGAATCCGGATATCGGGACGGGGCAAAAGCGCCCGCACGATGTGCAGGGAATTGGTAAACACCTGCAGGTCCCGCCCCGCCAGGTGACGGCACATCTGCAACGTCGTCGAGCCGCCGTCGATCATGATCGACGTGCCATCGCGGCAAAGCTCCGCCGCTACTCGCCCAATTGCCTGTTTTTCCCTGGGCATGAGGCGAACATTCTGACTGAAGGGCGTTCCGGCAATGTGGCTCTCGTCGCTCAACCGGCTGCGCGGATCGTGCCCCGGTAGCCTTGCGCCGCCGCGAACGCGGTCAATGTGTCCCTCGCCTGCGAGGCGATGCAGGTCGCGCCGCAGTGTGGCTGGCGAGGCGTCGACGAGTTCCTCAAGATCGCGAAAGGAAATGAATCCGTCGTGCTGCCGCAGCAGCGAAATTATGGCTTGTTCGCGTTCCGTTGCGTGCATCGGTTGTCCGTGTGGCGACAAGCGCATTTTAACGAAATCTGATCGAATTTGATTATTTTCGACAGATGGGCGATTGTGTAGTCCTTCGGAGCGCCGGTCCGACAGCATCCGCAGGGCGAGCGGATTTCGGTGTTCAAGAAGAACCTGTCCAGCCTTAGATGTTGGTCGCGGGAGACGCCTTAATGACAAGATCAATTGCGGCTTCGAAGTGCCTTGCCGACTATTGGCTGTACGGCGTCGTCGTCCTGTCCGGCGTGTTCATTCATGCCTGCACGCCGCCGAAAGAACAGAGCGCCGCCGATGACCGTATTTTCACGGAATTTCAGAATCCGCCGATGTCCGCCCGGCCACGCGCGTGGTGGCACTGGATGAACGGCAACGTCACTATCGACGGCATCGCCAAAGACCTGGCGTGGATGGCCGAGATCGGCCTCGGCGGCTTGCAGAACTTCGACGCCAGCCTGACTACGCCGCAAATCGTCGAGAACCGCCTCGTCTACATGGAGCCGGATTGGCAGGAGGCGTTCCGGTTCGCAGTCGAGACGGCCGACGGCTACGGACTGGAGTTTGCGATTGCCGCGTCCCCGGGATGGAGCGAGACCGGCGGGCCATGGGTGCCGCCCGAGGATGGCATGAAGAAGCTGGTCTGGAGCACGCTGGACATCGCCGGCGGCCAGGCGTTCGACGGCAGCCTGCCGGCTCCGCCGGGTGTGACGGGCGCCTTCCAGGACCTGCCGTTCTTCAATCCGCTGGCTGCGATCGAAGGAGAATCGGGGGAATCGCCGCAACTCTATGCAGATGCAGCGGTTCTTGCGTTCCCGTATGCCCAACCCGGCCGGGACGAGGCGCCAGTCGCGAAATCGGCGGACGGAACGGCGCTCGATACTTCGGCTCTCATCGACAGCAGCCTGACAACCGGCGTGGAGATAGACCCCGGCACTGTCGATGAGCCTGGCGCAGTGGTTCTGGAATACGCGGGTCCGCGCACGGTGCGGTCCGCAACACTGTTCCTCGAGGGTATCCTGCCGCCATTCGGCGACCCGACAATTACGCCGGCACTGGAGGCGCAGCAGGATGGGGAGTGGCGCACGGTGACGGATTTGCCGGTGACGAACGTGCCGGCGACTCGCAGCTTTGCACCCGTGACGGCGAGTACGTTTCGCGTGGTCATGTACCCGTACTCCGGTCCGAGGCGAGTCGGACTCAACGAGGGCGCCCCCGGCGCGGCAGCCGGCTTCTCGTTCGAGTTGGGGGCGATTCCAGCAGTGACGGTCACGGATTTTCGGCTCAGCACCGAACCGAGAGTCGATCACTTCGAAGCCAAGGCCGGCTTCGAGGTGGCGCGGGACTACTATGCGCTGGAAACCGCGGACGCCGACGACCCGGGTGTCCCGCCTGACGGCGTAATCGACCTGACCGATCGCCTGGGTCCGGATGGCCGCCTCGACTGGACCCCCCCGCCGGGCGACTGGCGCGTGCTGCGCCTTGGCTACTCGTTGACCGGCAAGACGAATCACCCGGCAACCGAGGAGGCCACCGGGCTTGAGGTCGACAAGTACGACGGGGAGGCCGTGCGACGTTACCTCCAGACCTACCTCGACCTTTTCCGGGAAGCGGCCGGCAGCGACTGGAACGGCGATGCGGGGCTCGACGCAATATTGACAGACAGTATCGAGGTCGGAGCGTCGAACTGGACGCCGAGGCTCGTTGAACGCTTCCGCGAACTGCGAGGTTACGACCCTGTGCCTTGGTTGCCGGCGTTGACGGGGACGATCGTCGGATCGCGGCAACAGAGCGACGCGTTCCTGTACGACTTCAGGCACACGCTCGCCGACCTCCTGGTGAGCGAGCACTATGCAACCGTCAAGTCTGTTGCGGCGGAACATGGCATCAAGGTCTACGGCGAAGCGCTTGAGGACGTGCGTCCGTCAATGGGAGACGACATGTCGATGCGCGCCCACGCCGACGTGCCCATGGCGGCGCTGTGGCTGTGGGATCGCGGTTCGGTTCCCAGGCCCACATTGCTGGGGGACATGAAGGGCGCATCATCCGTGGCCCATGTGTACGGCCAGAATCTCGCGGCCGCCGAATCCATGACGGCAGCGAATTCGCCGTGGGCTTTCGCGCCATCCGATCTCCGCCGAGTGATCGACCTGGAATTCGCCCACGGCATCAACCTGCCCGTGATTCACACTTCAGTGCATCAACCCCTGGATGACAGGGTGCCGGGATTGGCGCTATTCATATTCGGACAGTACTTCAACCGGCACGAGACCTGGGCGGGCATGGCTCGCCCGTGGATCGACTACATCGCGCGCAACAGCTATTTGCTGCAGCAGGGACGAAACTTCGCGGACGTGGCTTATTTCTACGGCGAGGAAATGCCGCTGACCGCGTTATTCGCGTTCGAGCCGCTGGACGATACGCCGGCGCAATACGCCTTCGATTTCGTCAATGCGGACGCGATCCTCAACTTGCTGTCCGTCGAGAACGGCAAGCTTGTCGCCCCCGGCGGTGCGAGCTACGAAGCGCTGTACCTGGGCGGGACAAGCCACCGCATGACGCTGCCGTTGTTGCGCAAGCTCGCCGAACTCGCAGACGCCGGCGCGACAATCATTGGCGGCGCGCCGGAATCATCGCCAAGCCTGGCCGACGACGAAGCCGATTTCGCGGCCGTAGTCGAACGCTTGTGGACCGGGGGGCGGGTGATCGCTGGCCGCGACATCGAAGCCGCGCTCGGCTCAATCGGGCTGGTTCCGGATTTCGCGTTTGACAGGCCGCAGGAAGACAGTGAAGTTCTCTTCGTGCATCGGCTGCTCGACGACGGGCACGTCTACTGGGTCAACAACCGCAACGATCGGGCGGAGAGCATCGATGGACGATTCCGCGTGACGGGAATGAAGCCGGAGATCTGGCGCGCCGATACCGGCGGCGCCGAGCCGGTGTCGTACCGAATGCAGGACGGCGTTACGGTTGTGCCATTGCAATTTCTTCCGGAGGAATCGTTCTTCGTCGTATTCCGCGAACCGACCAGCGTACCGTCCGCCGAGTTCGAGACGCCGGCCTGGGTCGAGGCAGGTGGAGTCGATGGGCCCTGGGACATCACGTTTCAGCCCGGCCGAGGGGCGCCGGCTTCGACAACCCTGGAGCGTCTGGCCTCCCTGAGCGAGCACACCGATCCGGGCATTCGGTACTTTTCGGGCACGGCGAACTACTCGACACAGTTCGATCTGCCGGACGGTGTTCAGCCGGGCGATTCGCTGTTGCTCGATCTGGGGCGGGTGGGCGATGTGGCCGAGGTCCTGGTGAATGGCGACAGAGCCGGCATTGCCTGGAAGGCGCCGAATCGAGTGGATGTCGGGTCCGCCGTGCGCGCGGGCTCGAACGCGCTCGAGGTGCGCGTCGCCAACCTGTGGGTGAACCGTCTGATCGGCGATGCGCAGCCTGGCGCCGAGAAAATCGCCTTTACGACCGTACCGACCTACGAGCCGGACGCCCCCTTGCGTCCCTCGGGCCTCATCGGCCCCGTACGCCTGTTGGCCTCGGGCGACGGTTCCTGATCCGGGCGCGCGCTGGCGAGCTACCGGGAGCCCTCGCAGTTCCACGGTCCAACCGGAATCTCGGGACGCCACGTCCAGTAGCGTGTCAGGTCGAAGGATTCCGTGAAGTTGACCGGGTCGGTGATGGTCACGCGGTAGTCCAGGCGACTTTCGTCCTCGCTCAGGGTAAAGCGTTCGACCAACGCCATGTTCCTGCTCTGGGGAGCGCCGCGGTCGTCGAATCGCGGCGCATCGATGTTGCTGGTCTCAACAATCAGCGTGTTGCCGTCCCATCTGCCCGTGGAGTATCCCAGCAGGCTGTAGTCGTCCGGTGGCGAAACATCGCCCGACATGCGAATAATACGCGCGGTGTCGTCTTCCTCGAATCGCAGCCGAATGTCCTCGCCCATGCGCTCGAACGCGATGGGAAGGGGCGTGATCATCAGGTGGGGCATTCCCTTCGACCAGCAGTCCAGCAATTGCTCGCTGTCCGGTTCCCAGGCTGCGCGGACCTGTTCGGCGGCTTCGGTCAGCGGATAGCCTCCCCGGAACATCGGGAAGGAATCGTGGTCGCCCATAACCGTGCTCCAGACGCGAAATATTCCTTCCGCTGTTTGCCGAGCCTCGGCCTCCACCGATTCGCTGTAGACGGGATCCAGCAGGCCGGATCCCTCTGCCGTGAAATAGGGTGCCGCAGTCACCAGCGTCACGACCTCCATGCCGTTCTCCAGCAGGATATTGCGGGCGTTCAACTCTGCCAGCCCGCGCCGCGACGCCGCGCCGGCGACTCGAATCCGGTCGCCGACCTCCATGAAATCCTGTTCGATCCCCTTCGCGCGCAGGACGCTATAGGCAGCGGTTTCCACGTCCCAATCGACGGCTTCCCCGTCAGGGTCCGTGACGGTCACGACGAACCGCACATGCGGATTGACCATGGAAAGCGACTTCAGGACGCCCTCTATCTCAACCGTGGTCGCGGGATCGAAGAACCCCAGCGTGGTGTGATGGGCCATCGCACCCGAAGCCGGGAATATCAATGCGGTAGCAATTAATGCATTCTTCAGCATGGTCGCTTCTCCCAAACGGAACTTCACGCGCCGATTTGGCGGATAGTGTAATCGTTTCAGTCGGTTAGCGTTATTCAACCTGGACGCGTACTGGGAACATTTTCGCCGGATCTACATCGAGCAGTTCGAAGGCGCGCCGCTGTAGCGGGGTCGGTTGGGCGGTCACGTTGAAGCGGTTCTCGGGGTTGTCCGGCAGATGCACGGTGTTCAGCGTCAGCGTGGCCAGGTCATCCAGCAGGCTTGGCAGGCTGTGCACGGGCAGGCCCTCGGCGGTGCGCCCGGTGGCGCTCTTGCGGCGCGCTTG
>JAJEFE010000078.1 GCA_022820625.1 Gammaproteobacteria bacterium
GGTTGATCGACCCGATCGCGATGGAGGAGGGGTTGCGGTTTGCGATCCGTGAGGGCGGACGCACGGTGGGTGCGGGCGTGGTCGCCAAGATCCACGAGTAAACAGCGCCCATTCAAACAAACCATCGGCAACGTCGCACGAGGAGGAATGTCGGGGCGCCGGCCGAACGGCTGGCACGGCGCAAGTCTGGAGAGAGGCCAGTAGCTCAATTGGCAGAGCAGCGGTCTCCAAAACCGCAGGTTGGGGGTTCGAGTCCCTCCTGGCCTGCCAGTTTGAAGAGTTGATTGGCGTATTTCTCCAACCGGCTCCGGCACGTGAGGAAAGGAGCTGACCTGTTCGCGGACATGGCCCAGGGAATCCAAGGTGGAAACTGAAAATCCTTTTCTGGATACGCTGAAACTGCTGCTTGCGGCAGCCATTCTCGTGGGCAGCATTCTCGGCTACTACTACTACGCGGATTTCCCGACGCCGCTGCGCGCGCTGGGCGTACTCATCGCACTCGGACTGGCGGTGGCGGTGGCGATGCAGTCGACCCAGGGCCAGACTCTGTGGCGCTTCATCCAGGGATCGCGAGTGGAACTGCAGAAGGTGTTCTGGCCGACTCGCGAGGAGACCCTGCAGACGACGCTCACCGTGCTGGTATTCGCCTTGATCATGGGCGTGTTTTTCTGGTTGCTCGACTTGTCGCTGCTGGCGTTGACGCGACGCCTGACCGGGCAGGGAGGTTGATCCGTGTCGGATTTGCGGTGGTACGTGGTCCACGCGTATTCGAATTTCGAGCACAAGGTCAAGTCCTCTCTGGAAGAGCGGATCAAGCGTTATGGCCTGGAGGACAAGTTCGGCGAAATCCTCGTGCCGACCGAGGAGGTCGTGGAGATGAGGGACGGGCAGAAACGGCGCAGCGAGCGCAAGTTCTTCCCGGGCTATGTACTCGTACAGATGGAGATGGACGAATCGAGCTGGCACCTGGTCAAGGAAGTCCCGAAGGTGCTCGGGTTCATCGGCGGCAGTACCGATCGGCCCGCCCCGATCACGGATGAGGAAGCCACCGCCATCCTGGACCGTGTTCAGGAGGGCGTGGACAAGCCCCGGCCCAAGGTGCTCTTCGAGCCCGGCGAGGTCGTACGGGTGAACGACGGCCCGTTCAACGATTTCAACGGAGTCGTGGAGAACGTCAATTACGACAAGAGCAAGGTCAGGGTGGCGGTCCAGATATTGGGCCGTTCGACCCCGGTGGAACTGGACTTCAGCCAGGTAGAAAAGGCGTAACGCGCGCGGAGCCCGACAATGGCGGTCAGAAAAAAGGTCGATACGTTCATCAAGTTGCAGATTCCTGCAGGACAGGCGAATCCGAGCCCGCCCGTAGGCCCCGCTCTGGGGCAGCATGGCGTGAACATCATGGAGTTCTGCAAGGTGTTCAATGCGCAGACCCAGAAGCTCGAGGCGGGAATGCCCATCCCCGTGGTGATCTCCGTGTACGTTGACAAGAGTTTCACCTTCATTACCAAGACACCGCCCGCGTCGGTTCTGCTGAAGAAGGCCGCCGGCATTCAGAAGGGCAGCGGGACGCCGAATACGCAGAAGGTCGGCACGGTCACCCGGGAGCAACTGGAAGAGATCGCAAGGATCAAGGAACCCGATCTCAACGCCGCAAACATGGATGCCGCGGTCAGGATCATCGCCGGCAGCGCGCGCAGCATCGGCCTGGAAGTGGAGGGGTTGGATGGCCAGACTCACTAAGTACCGGAAGGATGCCAGGGCCCGCGTGGAGCGCGGCCGGGCCTATCCCGCGGACGAAGCTTTCGGCCTCGTGAAGGAACTGGCGAATGCGAAGTTCACCGAATCGGTGGATGTCTCCGTCAATCTGGGCGTCGATCCCCGGCGGTCGGACCAGGTGGTGCGGGGCTCCACGGTCCTCCCCAACGGCACCGGCAAGAACGTTCGCGTGGCCGTGTTCGCCCAGGGCGATCAGGCCGCTGCCGCCGAAGAGGCCGGGGCGGATATCGTTGGCATGGAAGATCTTGCCGAGTCGGTGCAGGGCGGCGAACTGAACTTCGACGTGGCCATCGCAAGTCCCGATGCCATGCGGGTGGTCGGTCGGCTGGGCCGGATTCTCGGTCCCCGCGGACTCATGCCCAATCCGAAAGTCGGCACGGTCACCCCGGACGTGGCCGCCGCGGTGCGCACCGCCAAGGCCGGCCAGGTCCGGTACCGGACCGACAAGGCGGGCGTGGTGCACTGCCAGATCGGCAATGTGAAATTCGAGGTCGAGGCGCTGACGCAGAACCTGGAGGCATTGCTCGCCGATCTGCAGAAGGCCAGGCCGGCGGCCTCGAAAGGGCAGTACATGAAGCGCGTCTGCGTGTCTTCGACCATGGGTCCCGGCGTCGTCATCGACCAGGCGTCGGTCAGCGGCTGATGCGCGTCGGATAGCAGGTCTGTCAGGAGAGAGGTATGGCGCTTAATCTGGCCCAAAAGAAAGCCCTGGTCGCCGACGTCAACGCCGTGGCGTCGTCGTCCCTTTCGGCCGTGATCGCGGAGTACCGCGGTCTGACGGTCGCGGAGATGACCGATCTGCGGACCGAGGCGCGCAATGCCGGCGTGTACATGAAGGTCGTGAAGAACTCCCTCGCCCGGCGCGCCGTGGAAGGCACGCCGTTCGAATGCATTCAGCCGTCGCTCAGGGGCCCCCTGCTGCTGGCCTTCTCAAGGGAAGACCCGGGCTCCGCGGCGCGCGTGGTCAAGGGATTCTCGAAGGAACACACTCATCTCGTCACCGTTTCGGTGGCGGTGGGCGGGGAGCTTTACGACGCGACGAGCCTGGACCGCGTGGCGGCGCTGCCGAACCTGGACGAGGCGCGCGCGATGCTGCTGAGGACCCTGAACGGGCCGATGACGCAGCTTGTTCGCCTGCTCAGCGAGCCCGGATCGATGTTGGCGCGGGCCCTTAAGGAGCGCTGCGAGCAGGCCGAATGACTGTTGAGACCTTAGAACTTGAATTCACCCGATGGAGAAGTAAGCCATGGCTTTGACGAATGAACAGCTCATCGAAGAGTTGAGCAACAAGCCGATCATGGAAATCGTTGACCTGGTGCGGTCGCTGGAGGAGAAGTGGGGCGTATCGGCCGCGGCTCCGGTGGCTGTCGCTGCCGGCGGCGCCGCCGCCGCGGAGGAAGAGGTCGAGGAGCAGACCGAATTCGACGTCATCATGACCAGTTTCGGTTCCGCCAAGGTGCCGGTCATCAAGGTGGTCAGATCGCTGACCGGGCTTGGACTGAAAGAGGCCAAGGACCTGGTCGAAGCCGTGCCCAGCGCGGTCCGGGAAGCCATTACCAGGGAAGAAGCAGAGGATGTGAAGAAGCAGCTCGAAGAGGCTGGCGCGAGCGTCGATATCAAGTGACTCGCATCCGCCTCCGTGACCGCGGGCCAGGCAGCCCGTGGAGAGCACGCGCACACACGCGCAGCGGCATCGCGCTGCGCGTGCCCTGCATCGTCGTCATTTCACCGCAGTCGAGGTAACTCGCGATGGCGTATTCGTTCACTGAGAAAAAACGCATTCGAAAGAATTTCGGCAAGCTGCCGCCGGTTCTCGATGTGCCCTACCTGCTTTCCATCCAGCTGGATTCCTACCGGGGGTTCCTGCAGCGGAACGTGCCGGCCGGGGAACGGATCGAAACGGGGCTGCATTCGGCGTTCAACAGCGTCTTCCCCATCGTCAGCTACTCCGGGAACGCCGCGCTGGAATACATCAGCTACCGCCTCGGCGAACCGGTTTTCGATGTCAAGGAGTGCCAGCTTCGGGGGCTGACCTATGCCGCACCGTTGCGCGTCCTGGTGCGGCTGGTGATCTATGACCGCGATGCCCCGGCGAGCAAGAAGAAGATCAAGGACATTCGCGAGCAGGAGGTCTACCTGGGCGAGATGCCCATGATGACCGAACACGGCACCTTCGTGGTCAACGGCACCGAGCGCGTGATCGTCTCGCAACTGCACCGTTCGCCCGGCGTGTTCTTCGACCACGACAAGGGCAAGACGCACTCTTCGGGCAAGCTGCTCTTTTCCGCGCGGGTGATTCCATACCGCGGTTCCTGGCTCGACTTCGAGTTCGACCCCAAGGACTGCGTCTTCGTGCGCATCGACCGCCGCCGCAAGTTGCCGGTGACGATCCTGCTGCGGGCGCTGGACTACAACAACGAGCAGATGCTGAAGATATTCTTCGACATCAACGAGTTCGCGCTGAGGCGCGACGGGATCCGGTTGAAACTCGTTGCGGAAAGGCTCAGGGGCGAGACCGCCAGTTTCGACATAAAGGTCGGCGACCGGACGGTGGTGGAAAAGGACCGCCGGATTACGGTTCGCCATGTGCGCCAATTGCAGAAGGCCGGCGTCAGGCACCTGGAAGTCCCGTCCGACTACCTGGACGGCCGCATCCTGGCCCACGATATCGTCGACGAGGAGACCGGCGAGCTCCTGGCCCGCGCCAACGAAGAACTCGATGCCGCAAAGGTCGATTCGTTGATCGAAGCGGGGATCAAGTCGATCGGCACGCTCTACGTCAACGACCTGGACCGGGGACCCTTCGTCTCCAATACGCTGCGCATCGATGCAACCCAGTCGCGCCTGGAGGCGCTGGTGGAGATCTACCGGATGATGCGGCCGGGCGAACCGCCCACCAAGGAGGCCGCCGAGAACCTGTTCCAGAACCTGTTCTTCAATCCGGAGCGTTATGACCTGTCGGCCGTGGGCCGCATGAAGTTCAACCGCCGGGTCGGAAGGGAGTCGGCCGAGGGCGACGGGGTGCTCTCCAACGAGGACATCATCGAAGTATTGCGGACGCTGATCGATATCCGCAACGGCAACGGCACCGTCGACGACATCGACCATCTCGGAAACCGGCGCGTGCGCAGCGTCGGAGAAATGGCCGAAAACGCCTTCCGCATCGGACTGGTGCGCGTCGAGCGGGCTGTCAAGGAGCGCCTGACGCTGGCCGAGGCGGAGGGTCTCATGCCCAAGGAAATGATCAACGCCAAGCCGGTGTCCGCAGCGGTAAAGGAGTTCTTCGGTTCCAGCCAGCTTTCCCAGTTCATGGATCAGCAGAACCCGCTGTCGGAAGTGACCCACAAGCGGCGCGTCTCCGCGCTGGGTCCCGGCGGCCTGACCCGGGAACGGGCCGGATTCGAGGTTCGCGACGTTCACCCCACGCACTACGGAAGGGTCTGCCCGATCGAGACGCCGGAGGGCCCGAACATCGGGCTCATCAACTCCCTGGCCGTCTACGCCCGCACCAACGAATACGGTTTCCTGGAAACGCCCTACCGGCGCGTGATCAACGGCCGGGTCAGCAACGATATCCAGTACCTGTCCGCGATCGAGGAAGGCCAGTACGTGATCGCGCAGGCCAACTCGAACCTGACCACCCGGGGCCAGTTCGTGGACGACCTGGTGTCATGCCGTTTCAAGAACGAATTCACCCTGTTTCCGCCGAAGCAGGTGCAGTACATGGACGTGTCTCCGAAACAGATCGTTTCGGTGGCGGCATCGCTGATTCCGTTCCTCGAGCACGACGACGCCAACCGGGCGCTGATGGGCTCGAACATGCAGCGCCAGGCGGTGCCCACGTTGCGTACCGAGACGCCGCTGGTGGGCACCGGCATGGAACGCGCCGTGGCGGTGGACTCCGGCGTGACGGTCATCGCCACCCGGGGCGGCACGGTGGACTCCGTGGATGCCTCGCGCATCGTGGTGCGGGTCAACGACAGCGAGACCAGCGCCGATGAGGCCGGGGTCGACATCTACAACCTCACCAAGTACACCCGTTCCAACCAGAACACGTGCATCAACCAGCGTCCCCTGGTCAAGGCCGGCGACGTCATCGAGCGCGACGACGTGCTGGCCGACGGGCCGTCCACCAGCCTGGGCGAACTGGCGCTGGGCCAGAACCTGCTGGTGGCGTTCATGCCGTGGAACGGCTACAACTTCGAGGACTCCATCCTGATCTCCGAGCGCGTGGTGGAAGAGGATCGCTTTACCACGATCCATATCGAGGAGCTGACCTGCGTCGCCCGGGATACGAAGCTCGGCCCGGAGGAGGTGACCGGGGATATTCCCAATGTCGGTGATGCGGCCCTGACCAAGCTCGACGAGTCGGGCATCGCCTTCATCGGTGCGGAAGTTCAGGCCGGGGACATCCTCGTGGGCAAGGTGACGCCCAAGGGCGAGACACAGCTCACGCCCGAGGAAAAACTCCTTCGGGCCATCTTCGGCGAAAAGGCTTCGGACGTGAAGGATACTTCGCTGCGCGTGCCACCCGGTATGGACGGCACGGTGATCGACGTGCGGGTGTTCACCCGCGACGGCGTCGAGAAGGATGCCCGGGCGCTGTCCATCGAGCGGCAGGAACTGGAAGCGGTACGCAAGGACCTGGACGATCAGCGGCGCATCCTGGAAGAGGACATCTTCCAGCGGGTCGAGAAACTGCTGGTCGGAGAGACCGCGGCGGGCGGCCCGAAGAGGCTCAGGTCCGGCAGCGAAATCACCGCGTCCTACCTGGCCGATCTGCCCAGGGATCGCTGGTTCGAAATCCGGGTCAAGGATGACGAACTCAATTTGCAACTTGAGCGTGCCGCCGAGAGGCTTCGCGCCCAGAGCGAGGAATTCGAGCGGCGTTTCGACGAGAAGCGCCACAAGATCACCGCGGGCGACGACCTGGCGCCGGGCGTGCTGAAGATGGTCAAGGTGTACCTGGCGGTGAAGCGCCATATCCAGCCGGGTGACAAGATGGCGGGCCGGCACGGCAACAAGGGCGTGATCTCCACGATTATCCCGGTGGAGGACATGCCCTACATGGAGGACGGTACCGCCGTCGACATTGTGCTCAATCCGCTGGGCGTGCCGTCGCGGATGAATGTCGGGCAGGTGCTCGAAACCCACCTGGGCTGGGCGGCCAAGGAGTTGGGGCGCGCCATCGGCGAAATGGTGAACTCGAAATGCTCGGCGGCCAAGATGCGCCGCCACCTGGAAGGCATCTACAACAAGACCGGCGGGCAGAGGGAGAGCCTCCGCAACCTGAATGCCAAGTCGATCATGGAGCTTGCCCGCAACCTGAGCCAGGGCGTGCCCATCGCCACGCCGGTATTCGATGGCGCCAACGAGCAGGAAATAAAGGGACTGCTGGAAATGGCCGAACTCCCCGAGTCCGGTCAGACGACCCTCTACGACGGGCGAACCGGCGAGCCGTTCAACCGTCCGATAACCGTGGGCTACATGTACATGCTCAAGCTCAACCACCTGGTTGACGACAAGATGCATGCGCGTTCCACCGGCCCCTACAGCCTGGTCACCCAGCAACCGCTGGGGGGCAAGGCCCAGTTCGGCGGCCAGCGGTTCGGCGAGATGGAGGTGTGGGCGCTGGAGGCCTATGGCGCGTCCTACACGCTTCAGGAAATGCTCACCGTGAAGTCCGACGATGTCCAGGGACGCACCAAGATGTACAAGAATATCGTTGACGGAACCCACCAGATGCAGGCGGGCATGCCGGAGTCGTTCAACGTGTTGGTCAAGGAGATTCGATCTCTCGGAATCAACATCGACCTTGAAGAGGTCCAGTGAACCGGCGCGCGCAGCCGCCCCATCGGCAATAGGTACAGTCATATGAAAGATTTGTTGAGACTTTTCCGACAGCAGGCGCCGATCGAGGATTTCGACGCGATCCGTATCGGCCTGGCGTCGCCGGACATGATCCGGTCGTGGTCCTACGGCGAGGTCAAGAAGCCGGAGACGATCAATTACCGGACGTTCAAGCCGGAGCGCGACGGGCTGTTCTGCGCAAAGATATTCGGGCCCATCAAGGACTACGAGTGCCTTTGCGGAAAGTACAAGCGCCTCAAGCACCGCGGTGTCGTATGCGAGAAGTGCGGCGTGGAGGTTACCCAGACCAAGGTGCGCCGCGAGCGCATGGCGCACATCGAGCTTGCGAGCCCCGTGGCGCACATCTGGTTCCTGAAGTCGCTGCCGTCGCGCATCGGCCTGATGCTCGACATGACCCTGCGGGAGATCGAGCGGATTCTCTATTTCGAGGCCTTCGTCGTGGTGGACCCGGGCCTGACGGACCTGGAACGGGGCCAGCTTCTCACCGACGAAACGTATCTCGAAGCCATTGAACAATACGGCAACGAGTTTGACGCCCGCATGGGCGCCGAGGCGGTGCGCGACCTGCTGTTGTCGCTGGATCTGGAAGGCGAGGTGGCCGGAGTTCGCGAGGCGATTTCCAATACTCGATCCGAGACCAAGATCAAGCGCCTGTCAAAGCGCCTGAAGTTGCTTGAATCCTTTACCGATTCCAGCAACAAGCCCGAGTGGATGGTGATGACGGTCCTGCCCGTGTTGCCGCCGGACCTGCGGCCTCTGGTGCCCCTGGACGGGGGGCGGTTCGCCACGTCCGACCTCAACGACCTCTACCGGCGGGTCATCAACCGCAACAACCGGCTTCGCCGGCTGCTGGAGCTCAACGCGCCGGACATCAT
The DNA here is from genome assembly GCA_022820625.1 of Gammaproteobacteria bacterium. Lineage (GTDB taxonomy): Bacteria > Pseudomonadota > Gammaproteobacteria > Steroidobacterales > Rariloculaceae > UBA6522. The sequence goes on from JAJEFE010000078.1 coordinate 8,523, forward strand.
CGTGCGCAACGAGAAGCGGATGCTGCAGGAGTCCGTGGACGCACTGCTGGACAACGGCAGGCGCGGCCGCGCGATCACCGGCACCAACAAGCGTCCGCTCAAGTCCCTGGCCGACATGATCAAGGGCAAGCAAGGGCGGTTCCGCCAGAACCTGCTGGGCAAGCGCGTGGACTATTCGGGCCGCTCGGTCATCGTCGTCGGCCCGACGCTCAAGCTGCACCAGTGCGGCCTGCCCAAGAAGCTGGCCCTGGAGCTGTTCAAGCCGTTCATCTTCTCCAAGCTGCAGTTGCGCGGCCAGGCCACGACCATCAAGGCCGCCAAGCGGCTGGTGGAACGGGAAGGCCCGGAAGTCTGGGACATCCTCGAGGAGGTGATCCGCGAGCACCCGGTCATGCTCAACCGCGCCCCGACGCTGCACCGCCTGGGCATCCAGGCGTTCGAGCCGGTATTGATCGAGGGCAAGGCGATCCAGCTGCATCCGCTGGTCTGTACGGCCTTCAACGCCGACTTCGACGGCGACCAGATGGCCGTCCACGTGCCGCTGTCGCTGGAGGCGCAACTGGAGGCGCGGGCGCTGATGATGGCCAGCAACAACATTCTTTCGCCGGCCAACGGCGACCCGATCATCGTGCCCTCCCAGGACGTCGTGCTCGGCCTCTACTACATGACCCGCGAGCGCATCAACGCCCGCGGCGAGGGCATGGTGTTCGCCGGCGTGGAGGAAATTCACAGGGCGTACGAAAACGATGCCGTGGACCTGCACGCCAGGGTCAGGGTCAGGGTGCCCGCCACGAATGGCGAAGCCGTTGAGGACGAGGCGCCGGCAACCCGGTTGGTGGATACCACCGTGGGCCGCGCGCTGCTGTCGGAGATCGTGCCGCAGGGATTGAGCTTCGATCTTATCAACCAGCCCATGAACAAGCGCGCCGTCTCCAGGGTCATCAACGCGTCCTACCGGCAGTTGGGCCTGAAGACGACCGTCATATTCGCCGACCAGCTCATGTACATGGGCTTCAACTACGCGACCCACGCCGGCGTCTCCTTCGGAGTCAACGACATGGTGGTGCCCGAAGAAAAGCACGGCATTCTCGACGATGCCGAACAGGAGGTGAAGGAGATACAGGATCAGTACGCATCCGGGCTGGTCACCGACGGGGAGAGGTACAACAAGGTTGTGGATATCTGGTCGCGGACCAACGACCACGTGGCCAAGGCGATGATGCAGAAACTGGGCTCGGAGATGGTGCTCGACGCCCAGGGCGAGGAGGCCAGGCAGGAATCCTTCAATTCCATCTACATGATGGCCGATTCCGGCGCACGGGGCTCGGCGGCGCAGATCCGCCAGTTGGCGGGCATGCGCGGCCTGATGGCGAAGCCGGACGGATCGATCATCGAGACGCCGATCACCGCCAATTTCCGCGAGGGCCTGGACGTACTGCAGTACTTCATTTCCACGCACGGTGCGCGCAAGGGTCTCGCCGACACGGCGCTGAAGACCGCGAACTCCGGTTACCTGACCCGCCGCCTGGTGGACGTGGCGCAGGACCTGGTGGTCACCGACGTGGACTGCGGCACCGACAATGGCCTGATGATGACGCCGCTTGTGGAGGGCGGTGACGTGGTCGAGCCGTTGCGCGAACGCGTCCTGGGCCGGGTCGCCGCGGTGGACGTGGTGGCGCCCGGAACCGATACGGTGGTGCTGGAGGCGGGCTCGCTGCTGGACGAGCGGGCGGTAACGAAACTGGAATCGGCTTCCATCGATCAGCTCCTGGTGCGGTCTCCCATCACCTGTGCGACCCGCTACGGGGTCTGCGCGCAATGCTACGGCCGTGACCTGGCGCGCGGAAACCGGGTCGACAAGGGTGAGGCGGTGGGCGTCATCGCCGCCCAGTCCATCGGAGAGCCCGGCACGCAGCTCACCATGCGCACCTTCCATATCGGCGGCGCCGCATCCCGTTCGGCGGCGGTCAACAGCGTGGAAGTGAAGACCGCCGGAACGACCAAGATGTACGAAATGAAGACCGTACAGCACGAGGAAAAGGGTCATTTCGTCGCCACCTCGCGTTCCGGGGAACTGGCCGTTCTGGATGAGTTCGGGCGCGAACGGGAACGCTACAAGGTGCCCTACGGCGCCACCATTGCCGTGAATGAAGGCGACAAGGTGGAGCCGGGGCAGCTGGTTGCGAACTGGGATCCCCACACGCACCCGGTGGTCGCCGAAGTCAGCGGCCTGTTGCGTTTCGAGGACTTCGTGGATGACGTCACGGTGACCACCCAGGTCGACGAGATCACGGGTCTGACCAGCATCCTGGTGCTGGACCCGGCGAAGCGCGGCGCCGTGGACTACCGCCCCACCGCCCGGCTGGTGGACGCCGACGGTGAGCCCGTGTACTTCCCGAATACGGATATACCTGCGGCCTACGCGCTGCCCGCGGGCGCCGTGCTCAGCATGGAGGACGGCGCCACCGTGGTGGTGGGCGACGTCATCGCCCGGCTGCCCCAGGAGACTTCCAAGACTCGCGACATCACCGGAGGCCTGCCGCGGGTGGCGGACCTGTTCGAGGCCCGCCGGCCCAAGGATCCCGCGATTCTCGCCGAGCACACCGGGATTGTCGGTTTCGGCAAGGAAACCAAGGGCAAGCGGCGGCTGGTCATCACCGGCGAAGACGGCGAGGCTCACGAGGAGCTGATTCCCAAGTGGCGCCACCTGAACGTCTTCGAGGGCGAGAGCGTCATCCGCGGCGAGATCATCGCCGACGGCGAGCCCAATCCTCATGACATCCTGCGGCTGCAGGGCGTGGCCAAGCTGGCGGACTACCTGGTCAGGGAGATTCAGGACGTCTACCGCCTGCAGGGCGTGAAGATCAACGACAAGCATATCGAGGTCATCATCCGGCAAATGCTGCGCAAGGTGGAGGTCGCCGTTCCCGGCGATACCCGGTTCCTTCGGGGGGAACAGGTGGACCGGGCCCGCGTGCTCGACACCAACGAAGGCCTTGAAGCGGAGATGGAAACGCCCGCGACCTTCGTTCCCGTACTGTTGGGGATCACCCGGGCGTCCCTGGCGACGGAATCGTTCATTTCGGCCGCTTCCTTCCAGGAGACCACGCGGGTGCTCACCGAGGCGGCGGTCCGCGGGATGCAGGACAATCTGCGGGGGCTGAAGGAAAATGTCATTGTCGGACGCCTGATTCCGGCGGGTACGGGGTACGCTCACCACGAAGAGCGCCGGCGTACCGAGGAGGACATCCTCGCCGAGGAACTCAAGGAACTGGAATCTTCCCTGGCCGAATCGGCCGGAGGTTCGATGGAAGTCGGTGTTGCCGTGCCCGCTGAAACGGGCACGGACGCCGAGGCCGCCCAGGAGTCTCCGGTGGGCTGAAGACCCGGAATTCCAGGTTGACAGGCCAACTTGGTCAACCCTAGAATCTCTCGCGGTTCAGGGTCGGTCAAGACGGTCGAAACAACCAGCAGGCGCCGGGAGATGTCCCGGGCGAAGACAGCGTGGCCCGGCTGCCGCACGACCGGCAGCGGGCCTGATTTATTTATATGTGTATGTGACGGATGGCGACGACGAATCAACTGGTCAGAAAACCCCGCGCGACCAGGCGGGCCAAGAGCAACGTCCCGGCGCTGGGCGCCTCGCCCCAGCGGCGCGGCGTCTGCACGCGCGTGTATACGACGACGCCCAAGAAACCCAATTCCGCAATGCGCAAGGTGGCGCGGGTGCGGTTGACCAACGGTTTCGAGGTGACCAGCTATATCGGCGGCGAGGGCCACAACCTGCAGGAGCACTCGGTGGTGCTCATCCGGGGCGGGCGGGTCAAGGATCTGCCGGGCGTGCGCTATCACATCGTACGCGGCACGCTGGACTGCGCCGGCGTCGGCGACCGCCGCCAGGGCCGGTCCAAGTACGGCGCCAAGCGCCCGAAGAACTGACGGTAGAGCGCCAGCCATGTCGCGTCGCAGCAGAGCACCCCGCCGAGCCGTACTGCCGGATCCCAAGTACGGCGACCGGATGCTGGCCAAGTTCATCAACATGGTCATGCTGAACGGCAAGAAATCGGTGGCCGAGCGCATCGTCTACGGCGCCCTGGACCGCATCTCCGTACGCTCGGGCCAGGACGAGCAGAAGTCGCTGGAACTCCTCGGCCAGGCGCTGGACAACATCAAGCCGGTGGTCGAGGTGAAGTCCAGGCGGGTGGGCGGCGCCACGTACCAGGTCCCGGTGGAAGTCCGCGCGACCCGGCGGGAAACGCTGGCCATGCGCTGGGCCATCGACGCGGCCCGCAAGCGCCCGGAAAAAACCATGGCGCTGCGCCTTGCCCACGAACTGCTGGACGCGGCGGAGAATCGCGGTTCGGCGGTGAAGCGGCGCGAAGACACTCACCGCATGGCCGAAGCCAACAAGGCGTTCGCCCACTACCGGTGGTAATCGATGGTCTGGAGTCCAAATGTCACGGCAGACCCCCATCGAGCGTTATCGCAATATCGGCATCATGGCTCACATCGATGCCGGCAAGACCACTACGACTGAGCGCATCCTTTTCTACACCGGCGTTTCCCACAAGATGGGCGAGGTCCACGACGGCGCCGCCGTCATGGACTGGATGGTGCAGGAGCAGGAGCGCGGCATCACCATCACTTCCGCCGCAACCACGGCTTTCTGGCGGGGGATGGATCAGCAGTTCCCCGAGTACCGCATCAACATCATCGACACCCCCGGGCACGTGGACTTCACCATCGAGGTCGAGCGCAGCCTGCGGGTGCTGGACGGGGCGGTGGCGGTGTTCTGCTCCGTCGGAGGCGTGGAACCGCAGTCCGAGACGGTCTGGCGGCAGGCCAACAACTACGGCGTTCCGCGACTGGCCTTCGTCAACAAGATGGACCGCACGGGCGCGGATTTCTTCCGGGTGGTCCGCCAGATCGGGGAACGGCTCGGCGGCAATCCCGTACCGCTGCAGATTCCCATCGGCGCCGAGGACTCTTTCAGTGGCGTCGTCGACCTGGTGCGCATGAAGGCCATTTCCTGGGACGACTCCACTCAGGGCATGCGCTATTTCGAACAGGCGGTTCCGGAGACGCTGGTCCCGCTGGCGCAGGAGTGGCGGGACAAACTCGTCGAGGCCGCTGCGGAGGGCGATGAGGCGTTGCTGGACAAGTACCTCGACGACGGCGACCTGACCGCGGCGGAGATCAGGAGGGGGCTCAGGGCGCGTTGCCTCGGTGGCGGGGTCGTGCCCGTGCTTTGCGGCTCGGCGTTCAAGAACAAGGGCGTGCAGGCGGTGCTCGATGCCGTCATCGAATACCTGCCTTCCCCGAACGAGCGGCCGGCCATCAAGGGCGTCCTTGAAAACGATACGGAAGCCGAGTGCGAGTCGTCCGACAATGCCCCGTTCGCGGCGCTGGCGTTCAAGATCGCCACCGATCCCTTTGTGGGCAACCTGACGTTTTTCCGGGTTTACTCCGGCGTGCTGAAGTCCGGCGATACGGTTATCAACACGGTGCGCTCCAGGCGTGAGCGCATCGGGCGCATCCTGCAGATGCATGCCAATGACCGCGAAGAAGTGACCGAAGTGCGAGCCGGAGATATTGCCGCGGCGGTGGGCCTGAAGGACGTCACGACCGGAGACAGCCTCACCCATCCGGCGCGGCGCATCGTTCTCGAGCGCATGGAATTTCCCGAGCCGGTCATTTCGGTCGCGGTGGAACCCAGGACCAAGGCGGACCAGGACCGGCTGGGCATGGCGCTGTCCAAGCTCGCCCGGGAGGATCCCTCGTTTCGAATCCATACGGACGAGGAGTCGGCGCAGACGATCATTTCCGGCATGGGCGAGTTGCACCTTGAGATCATCGTCGACCGGTTGAGAAGGGAGTTCCGGGTTGAAGCGGCCGTCGGCCGTCCGCAGGTGGCCTATCGCGAGACGATCAGCAGCGTCGTCGAGCAGGAGGGCAGATTCGTTCGCCAGACCGGAGGCCGGGGGCAGTACGGTCACGTGTTCCTGAGAATCGAGCCGCAGGAGCCGGGAGCAGGCTACGAATTCGTCGATGCCGTTGTCGGCGGCGCCGTTCCACGGGAGTTCATTTCAGCCGTGGACCGGGGCGTTCAGGAGCAGATGAGCAGCGGCGTGATAGCCGGTTACCCGGTGGTGGATTGCAAGGTGACGCTGTACGATGGCTCCTCCCACGACGTGGACTCCAGCGAAGTCGCGTTTCGCATCGCGGGCTCGACGGCTTTCAGGGAAGGCGCCGCAAAAGCCGATCCGGTGGTTCTGGAACCGATCATGAGAGTCGAGGTGGTCAGTCCGCTGGACTACATGGGCGATGTCAACGGCGACCTGAACCGGCGCCGGGGTGTTCTCCAGGGGCTCGAGGACTCTCCCATGGGCAAGGTCATCCGCGCCCGGGTTCCGCTGGCGGAAATGTTCGGATATGCCACCGACCTGCGTTCCATGAGCCAGGGAAGGGCGAGCTACACGATGGAGTTCGACCGCTACGCCAGGGTGCCCCCGAACGTGGCGAAGGACATCATCAACATGAGGGGCGGCTGATACGCTCCACAATCCAGGAGGTAAACGATCGTGGCGAAGCAGAAGTTTGAGCGGACGAAGCCGCATGTGAACGTGGGAACGATTGGTCATGTGGATCATGGCAAGACGACGTTGACGGCGGCGTTGACGAAGGTGATGGCGTCGCATCACGGTGGCGACACGATCAGTTTC
>JAJEFE010000164.1 GCA_022820625.1 Gammaproteobacteria bacterium
CTGGCGGGGAGAGCATCGACGGCTCCTCGCTAATGGCCATCCTTGGCCCGCTCGTCGCCGACGACGCTCGCAGCCACGATCCGCGCACGCCCGTCGAGCGGAAGCGCTTGAGCGGCCTATTGGAAGTTGTACTGAAATCCCATTGAAGAGGTGGTGCCGAACTCGTCGTATTGCAGCACCCGGCGCCGATCGCCGGCATAGTAGAACTCCGGCGCATCGCCCAGGTTGGCAAACTCCGCATAGATTTGCCAGTTTTCCGACAACCCGTATTTCGCCGTCAGATCCCACTGCAGGCGGTCGTCGGTGTAGCGGTCCAGGCCCGGTTCAACGAGTTCGTCGATATAGCTGTCGCGGTACTTTACTGCGAGCCTTATGTCCAGCCCGTACTTGTCGTAGCCCAGCGTGACGCCGGTGAGGTTGTTGGCCTGCTTTGGAAGACCGACCAGCCGGTCGCCCGTGTCGGCCTCGCTGTCCACTATGGTGTAGTTCAATGCCGCCAGGATTCCATCGAAGGGCGCACTGAGAAATCCAAAGTGTTGTTGATAGGTAAATTCAAACCCCAGGACCGTCGCGACCTCGCCATTCAACGCAATGACGGCTTCGTCGAATATCCTTCCCTCGAAGCCGTAATCATCGAGAGTCTGGATAAAAATGAAGTCCTCGATTCGCTTCTGGAAAACGCCTCCGGATACCACACTCAACTCGGTCGGGTAAAACGCTATTGAGGCGTCGAAATTCCAGGCGCGAAATGGATCCAGGACGGGATTGCCGAGTTCCGCCTCGTCGCCTTCAATAGCTACCCTGAACGCGACATCCTCGACTCGGGGCCGCACCACCGACCGGTACACCGATGCCCGGCCAACGACATTTTCGGAAAAGTCGAAGCGAATATTGGCGCTTGGCAGCAGATCGCCGTAAGACTGACTCGATTGAACGGCAGTAACGATCAGCGTGTCTTCCGGCGGATCGCCCGGTCCATTCTGGTCTTCTTCGATCACCTCCACCTCGTTGCCACGGCTGTTGAGCCGTGTCTGTTCATATCGAAGGCCCGCGACGATCGTCGCCCTGTCGGTTTCCCATGTTCCCATGAAGTAGGCGGCAAATACGTCCTCGTCGATCGTGAAATCCGAGACGGCCGAGTCGAGTTCGGTATCGAGGGGTTCGAACTCGATGCCGGTCCCGCCCGCCATGATCTGGCGTTCCATGCTGTTGTCGGGCACCGGGCCGATGTGATTGGGAAAACTGTAGGTATCGCCGCCGCCGGGCAACAGGGCATCCGACAGGAACCACTCGTCGTCGCCTGACCAGAACGTGGCTTCCTCATCGCTGGACTTCTCTCGCCACCGGGCCTTGGCGCCGAACTTCAGGCTGCCGAACCCGGTGTCCCTGGTTGCGTCCAGGCGCAGGGAAACCTGCGTATCCTCGTTTCTCTCGTTAAAGTGCTCGATTTCATCCAGTTCGTACAGGGAGGGGTCCTGGAGCGCCGAAAGGAAATTCGATCTGACCAATGGAATCTTGGGGTTGGTGCGGTCGATGGTGAGCACGGGCTGGCCGTCCGCAATGGGTCCGTCACCGCTCTCGAACTCGGCCACCCATGTGCCGCTGACCTGGTCGGGCGTTCGCTCCCGCGCGTAGGAGTAGCCCAGATTCGTTTCTATCAGCCAGGTGTCCAATTGCGTCTCGGACCCGAGTGAAATGGACCTGTTCTCGGCAATCTGGCCCTGCATGTCGCGGCCCTTGGTGTCGCGTTCGATCTCGACTTCGGAGTAGTCGGCCATTGTCGAAGTCAGCGTGTCCTCATCCAGTCCGTCCAGCCCGAATGTCGTCCTGTTCCGCAACTCGGTGTCGGTGAATCGGCTGTACAACGTGTACAGATGCAAGGTCGTGGCGTCTGAAACGTCCAGATCGAAATTGAGGGCGCCGCCAAGACGCTCACGTTCGACGGTATAGAGTCTCGGCTGAAATTCCTCCATGAAATAGTTTCCGTTGTCCCCTTCGGCCCAATCGTCAGCTTCGTTGTTGTCAGCCTGGATGTTCCGATCGTGCCAGCTGAGTGCGCCTGCCACTCCCAGTCGACGGCCACCGTCCATTTCGAAAATGTTGCTCCCGGCGAAAGACATCTTCGGGCTCCAGTCTTCCCGTAGTTCGTTGTAGCTGCTTTCGGCCCTCGCTTTCGCATACGGGCCCTTTCGGCTGAAGGCGCTCAACGTCTTTACGTTGATCGAACCGCCAATGGCATCTGCGTCCATGTCCGGTGTCAGGGTCTTGTGGACTTCCAGACCGTCCAGCAGGTCGGTCGGGATCACATCGAGCTGAAGCGCTCGCCTGGGTTCTGCGGCTGTCGCCCGGACGCCGTTGATGGAGGTCGAATTCAGGTCCGGGTCCATGCCTCGAATGACGACATAACGTCCCTCGCCCTGATCGTTTTCCACACTGACGCCGGTGAGACGACGCAGCGATTCGGCGACGTTCTGGTCGGGAAACTGGCCGATGGCGTCCGTATCGAGCACGGAAACCAGATTGTTGGCGGATCGTTCCTGATTGAGCGCACTCGCGAACGCGGCCGCTTGCCCGACAACGATGACCTCTTCAAGTGCCGCTTGCGAGGCCGCACCGATGATGACGTCTCCGAGATCGACGCCTTCCTCAGGCACCTGGATCGAAATGCTCGTGTCTTCGGTACCGACGTACGAAACGACCAGCGTGTATGTGCCTGCGGGAACATTTCCCAGGCGGAAGCGGCCACGTTCATCCGACGTCGTAGAACCGGGCAGACCCTCGATTCTTACGATCGCGCCGGGAAACGCGACGGATCTTCCGGGATCGGTGATTTCACCGGTGACACTCTGAGCGAATGCTGAATTCGAAAATGCAAGCAGCGCGGCTCCGGCAACCAATACGGACAGGAATTGCTGGATCTTCTGCGTACGAATTACTGGCGTCATACGCCAGAACATGCGGATATGACGGATGCTGGACACCATACTTTCCCCCTGAACACTGACCGGACGGAAATTCTGCAATCAAGTATAGAAAATCTTTTCCTACGATCAAAGGTTTTGAAAAAAATATTTTAAGAACGGGTTGGACAAGTCGCGACAGCGGACCGAATCTGGCGCGGCGGGCGGTCGTGGCGGATAATCGGGCGAACGGTTGGCGGAAGGCTTCGAGCGATGCGGCAAGCGGCGGTTGCTGGACAAGGCGGGGGCTTCCGATGATCGGTGTCGCGATCATCGGCGCGGGGCGAATCGGACGGATACACGCACAGAACGTCGCCGACAACGATGACGCACGGATAGTGGCCGTCTGTGACGTCGCCGAGAATGCGGCCGTTGAACTTGCCGATCGTTGCGGGGGCAGAGTCGCACCCCTCGAACAGACCCTTCAGGACGACGACGTCGACGCGGTAATCATCGCGAGTTCCACGGATACGCACGCCGAAATCATCCGGCAGGCAGCGGCAGCCGGGAAAGCCATATTCTGTGAAAAACCCCTCGATCTCGATCTGCAACGCGCCAGGCGAAGCGTTGACATCGCCGCAAGGGCAAATGTGCTCCTGTGCCTGGGATTCAATCGGCGTCACGATCCGGATTTCCGGGAACTCGGAATGGAGGCCAGATCCGGCGCGATCGGATCGATTGAAGTTGTCACTATTATCAGTCGGGATCCTTCGCCGCCCCCTCCGGAATACATCGAGAGATCCGGCGGTCTGTTTCGTGACATGATGATCCACGACCTTGACATGGGCCGCTGGTTGCTGGGTGAAGAACCCCAACAGGTGTTTGCGACCGGAAGTACCCTGTCAGACCCGCAGATCGGGAAACTGGGGGATATCGACACGGCTGTCGCCGTACTGCGCACCCCGTCAGGCCGTCTTTGCCACGTTACGAATTCGCGCCGATGCAGTTACGGCTACGACCAGCGCATCGAGGTGTTCGGGTCGCGGGGAATGGTTCGAGTCGATAACCGGAAGATCACCCGGGTCGAAAGGGCAACGAGCAGCGGGTTTGCCACTGAGCCTCTTGCGCTGTTCGGAAGCCTTTGATCGATAAAGGTTTCGAGCAAGTCCAAAAAGAACTTTACCCCAGGAATCGGCGGTTTTGGCGGGATTTTGGGCCGTTTCCGGTCTCGGCGCCGGATTTTCACCCCAAGCG
>JAJEFE010000062.1 GCA_022820625.1 Gammaproteobacteria bacterium
ACCGCCTGACCCCACTCGCGGGCCTCTCGCCCACCAACACCACAGGACCCATAACAGGATTGCATTACATGAAGCAAAAGCCCTGGGCCAGGGCTTGTATCCAGACCGTCGGCGCCCCAGGATAGGGGTTCTTTCAATACCAATCCCGACTCCGCCTTAACCTCAAGTCAACCTCTCCGCTCAGGCTCATGTCGGTATTGGATTAGACTCGCAAGTGTCTGTACAAATTCGCTACTCTCGGGACTTGAGGGGAAGGATATCGAATTGAGTAAGGCGGACAGGGACAAGTGGAACGCCCGCTACCTCGCCGGCGGCTACGAGATGCGCACACACCCGAGCGCTCTGCTGGAGCACTGGTCCGGTCGCCTGCAAGCGACCGGCCCGGCAAAACGGGGTTCGATCTCAAGTCGTTGCCGCCAACCCACCAAGCTCTGTTCGCGCAACCGTTCGGCATCGAGTCTCTGGACCAATTCTCCGATGATGCCGAACCCATGCGATTATGGCTCATCTCACTTGCGACAAGACACACGGCGACGGCCTGGTCTTTGGCATCACGCTACAATTCGATACCATGCATTCCCGCAACCGGGCTCAAATGATTGGAGATTCCATGCGCGTCCATTTGCTGCTCTGCCTATCCATCGTACTGTGTGGATGCGAAGGTGGCGGAAGCGATCCACCGACACCACCCCGGATTGCCAGCGTGATGGTATCGCCGGACGGCTTAGCGCTTGACGCGCTTGGTGCGTCAGCGCGATTGGACGCCAGCGCCCGGGACACCAACGGTAACCAAGTGTCGGCCGTGTTCGCATGGTCCTCCTCGGATACAACAGTCGTAACAGTGGATGCGAACGGGCTGGTCACGGCGCGGGGTAACGGGCAGGCCACCATAACCGCCTCCACTGGAGGAATGTCCAGCTCCGTTATCGTCACGGTGGTTACCGTCGCCAGCGTCACCGTATCGCCGGACGGTCTGGTTTTCGAAGCGCTGACGGATGACGCCCCACTGACTGCCGTCGCGAGGGATTCCGATGGCGGAATAGTGTCGGTTGAATTTGGCTGGGTCTCCTCGGATCCGTCAATCGCCACGGTGGATGACTTCGGGCGGGTGACCGCGCGGGGCAACGGCACGGCTACGATTACGGTCAGTGCCGGAGGTCTGTCCGCATCTGCGATGGTCGAGATTGCGCAGAGGACTTATAGGCTTGAGATTGGTCCGACCAATAATTTGACGATTTTCGAAAGCATTGGCCAGAGGATTCAGTTTACCGGGGAGGCGTGGGATTCCAACGGGCATCAAATTGCGCACCCGGTGATCACTGCTGAAGCATTTGATGACGACATTGCAGTTATCGACGAAAACCTCGTAGCGACGGCGAAACACAACGGAAGCACCTTTATCCAGTTTTTTTTAGACGGCGAGAGGAACAGGTACAGGACGGTTGATGTTGAGGTGCATCAAATTGCCGCCCGCATGGAACTCAACCCCTCCGGGAAAACGTTCCGGCAGCTGCGCGAAACACACCGGTTTGAGGCGGACGCCTGGGACGCCAACGGACATCCGCTGCCGGATGAGTTCCTCTACTGGGAATCAGTCGACCCGCGGGTTGCGGTGGTCGACGATACCGGATTGGTCACGATCACCGGGAACGGGGAAACCGGGATCGTGCTTCGGGCTGATCGATCATCGTTTTCCGCCTCCGCCGCCGTCTCGGGCGAACTGCAAGCTACCTGTGCGGGCGCGCCGATGACGCCCTCCATCATGAGGGTCGAACCCGAATCGCTGGTGGAGGGGGCGTCGGTGATCATTGAGGGAACCGGGTTCTGTCCCGAGGCTCCCGGCAATCTTGTCACGATCGACGGGCTGGCGAGCGAGGTGTCTGCGGCGAGCGAGACCATGTTGCGCGTTACAGTGCCCCACTACTGCCAGCCAGCGCGAGACGTTGAGGTTACAGTCGCAGTGGGTGCCAATTCGGCTTCCCGGCTCATGGAACTTCGTCCGGATGAGGCCGACCTTTCACTCCCTGTGGGTCAGCAACTCATTATCGGCGCCGGGACGGACAGGTGCCTTCAATTCACGGAGACCAACGCATCCGAGTCGTATCTGATCGGAGTGCAGTCGACCTTACTGGGATTAACCGATGCCCTTACACTGGTACGCCTTATCGCGGCGACCAATGCGCCGGTAACCGAAACGCCTGTTGCGATGGGCACTCAATGGCAAGGTTGGTCTGGCTTTCCCGATCGAGCGCCGGTACCCGTGACAACCAACGGATCCGAGTCGGAACAGTGGGAGAGGCAATCGGGCGATGTCCTGTTGTACGGCCCTGATGAGGTGCAGTCGCGAGCCTCTTTCAGTGCGTTGAGTGCGGTCACGTTTCCGAGCGTCGGCGATGTGGATGAACTGCCGGAAGTCGGCGACATTGTCACGCTTGTCTTTCCCGGTCCGGGCTCTGAGTATCTCGTTTACGCGATCGGTTCTCACGCGATATGGCTAGTGGCACCGGAGTTGGTGGAGCTGGTTGAAGCGCAGTATGTGGATCGACTTGAGTATCTTTCCGACAGCTTCGACAACCAGATTTATCCTGTCATTACCAACTATTTCGGGATTCCCGAACTTGGCAATACCGGCCGGATAGTCATCACGATCAGAGAAGAGTATGGCGGGGCGTTTGTCGAGGTCGGTCCGGCTGGTCGCAAGTGGAAACGAGTCCAGATCCCGCTCCGTGATTTCTTCCCGCGCTATACCCTGGCGCACGAGCTGGTGCATGTGATTCAACCTGCGGTTCTAGATGGAGATTGGAACTACGAGCCCTGGTTCGATGAGGGGCAGGCCGAGCTGGGAGGGGAGGTTTTTGGTTTCGCCCTATTTGGATTGAGTCCGGGACAGAACTACGGGATGGTTAACAATTTTGAGCCTTCGGATATTAGATGGATCGCAGACGATCATTGGACATATTTGTCGTCTTTCTTTGGCGGCACTCATTCAAGGAAGCCCCAAGAATGCAGTTGGCTGGTGTTCGACAACGCACCATGCAATACGCCGCCGTTGCCCTACCATGTCGGATGGTCGCTTTTGAGGTGGATGACGGACCAGTACGCGCGACTGTACCCCGGCGGCGGCGCGTATTTTCATCAGCAGCTGCTGCGGTCGGACATCGGGCCGCCGATCAAAACCATTGAAGACTTGCTGGGTGAGACCATGGAGACGCTGCTGGCCCGTTGGGCGGCGGCGCTCTACGTGGACGGCCGTATTTCAGCCGATCCCTGGCTTGAGTTTACGAGCTACGACGTGTGGAGGAATCACGGGCACGATGGACTGTACGGGAACATCGCCACCCGGCCCCGTAGGGTACAGGATCCCAATCCCCGCAGGGGCCTGTATCCAGCGCAGTTGAAGTTCGATCGCGCGCAGCATCAGGCCCGGATTCGAGACGGTTCCATTTGGTACCTGAACGTATCGGGCGAGACGCGTCCTGCGACCGCCATCCGGGTTCTGGACCGGGAATATGGACCGCCACCGGACGACATTCAGATCTGGGCGGTTCGGCTGGAGTAAGACGCAAGAATCCACGCCGTTGCCATTCCTGTCGGGGAATTCCTCTGCCTGAACGTGCAACTCCGACGCGCCGACGTCGACGTCGCGACCAACCAGGCGGCAGCTTTCTTGTGCACGAACAGGTCATCCTGCTGGACGTTCAGTTGTAAGACGGGCAAACGAGGCCATTCTGGACTTTCGCCGCCTATTGAAGTTACGAATCTCGGGTTCGGTCGAAGTCGGATCGTAACGACCGATCCGCGAACAGCGTCTTCCAACCCCGCAGCGTCAATTCTACGACTTGTTTCGCGGGGTGTTGGCCGACGCGCTGCAGAACATCGACCAGGTAGATGTACGGATCGACGCCCTCCAGCTTGCAGGTGAAGAGCAGACTCTGGATCACGCCGACTCGCTAAGCGCACAGGTCGGTCCACGCGAATAACGCTGCAGCACGTTCGGCGACGCTGGCGGCGTGACCACCTGGCTCGGCACGAATGATCAGCACGACCGCGCGCCGCGCGAATGACGTCATTCGTCATTTCAGCGGATCGGCCGTCTTCAGGCTACGCGCGCATGATCGCGCCCTACATCGCCCGGCACTCCGGCGCCCGTGACGTCCGCGTGCGCATAATGACCGGAGGCGGCGGAATCCGTGGCGCCAACGCGCTCTGGTTCGCCGAACCCGACGGCAGGATCATTGCCTTTACCAGCGTCACCACGCTGATCCTGTCCCAGCTTGCCGGAAGCGAGGCGGTAAGATTCGATGCCACGCGCTTCGTCTACCTCGGGCGTGCTGCCACGGAGCCCCGGGTTCTCACCGTCGGCGCAACGTCGAACATCGCGAACGTCGAGGATGCGCGGACACTCGGCCGGCCGTTCGTATTCCCCTCCCAGGGCACCGACGAGGACTTCTATTCGATGGCCGTACTCGCGGACGTGCTTGGGATCCCGTTGAAGGTGATCAGCGGATACGACGGCAACGCCGACACCGCGCTCGCCGTCATCAGGGGCGACGGCGACGGCCATATCACCGGGTGGTCGGCGTCCCGGGCAGTCATCGAAGCCGGCGACGAAATGCCGATCCTCACCCTGGGCCAGGACCGCTACGCGCCCTGGCCCGATATCCCGTCGGCCCTGGAACTGGTGGACGGCGCCTCAAGAGAGGCCGTTCAGGCGATCGTCAACATGCTGGACATGCGCCGCGGGTTCTTCGGCCCCCCGGAGCTGGATTCAGAGGCAACCGCGGAGCTCAGAGCGGCAATCGGCGCCGCCCTGGCCGATCCGCAGCTCGTGGCCGAGTCGGTCGCCCAGGGACTGCCGCTGCAGCCCTCCCCCGGCGAGGCCGAGCAAATCAAGATTGAGCAGATTACCGAAGCCAGTCAGCATCTTGTGCCCATGCTGCGGGCAGCGCTGGAAGCCATTCGCTAGCAATACTCGCCTCGTGTTCGAGGCATCGGTAAATTATCCGGACGCCATCCGCAGTTCATTGCCCGGTTGATCGGTTCCGGGCCAATCTTGAAGGGCTCCGCCCGGGCACGTTCGTGGCTCCCGTCCGGAAAAGCGTCGTACCGGATCGCGCCAGTTCGTCGAAAACTCTCACAAGCCTGCCGGTGAAGTGGGCATCGCCGAATCTTGCGGCCGCGTCGGCGCAATTGCCATCGAACTCGATTCGCACCGCCTCGCTGTCCATGATCATGAAATGGTACGGGAAATCCTTCCATTCGCTGGGGTCCCCACGCGCCACTCGTACGGTTCCCCTGATCCCCTCGGCTTCCGCAATGGCCGCCAACAGCGGATGCGAATCGATGGGTTGCCCGGGATCCACATCGGGTTCGCCCAGGATGACGATCGAAAGACGAGAATGTTCCCTGCGCAGGAATTCGATCGCCGATCCGATGATTTCGGGGTCGGCATAGGCGCGCAGGGCCCCGATCGACCGTGAGAGACAGCCGGTATAGATCCTTACGTCTCGACGGGCGCACGAAAAGAACTTGTTCAGGATATAGACGGCATGGGCCGGTTTGCAGTTCCTGATTTTCCTGTTGGCCTTGTACTTGAGGGCGTGGTCGATGAGTCTGAAGTAAGCCCGGTCTTCTGCTGCCGCAGTTTCCTTCGATAATGGGCCACGAGCGGTAAACCGACTCAACGCCATCGCCGCTTCGGTACGCACCGAGTTCAGGAAAATCACAAAAAACATGGCTTTGCGCACCCTCACCGTGAATGAAGCTCCCCACAACAGGAAGCACCGGCACGCAGAATCGCCTGCATGGGTCCCGCGGTCCAGCGTCAAACCTGCCCGAAACGGCCAGATTCGGTCTGGACCGCAGTCGCCGAATTGGGACGGCAGTCGCAGGTTTGGGCGACTCTACGGCCTTGCAGGACCGTCCCTGTAGGCGCGGTCGGCCTTCGCTGCGAAGAAGAAATCGCTCTCGGTGAGGCCCTGGATCTTGTGGGTCCAGATTTCCACCACACAACGGGCCCAGGCAATGTGCAGGTCCGGGTGGTGATTTTCTTCCTCGGCAATCTCCGTCACCCGGTTGGCGAAGTCCATCGCCTCGACGAAGTTGCCGAAGCCGTACTGGCGTTCCAGGTGACCCGCCTCGTTCAACCACCATCCCTTGTCCAGCTCGGCCAGAAGTTCCCTGGCGCGATCAAGCTCCATCGGCAGTACGCCGCCCCGGCAGGGAACGCACTTTCTGTCAGCAAGTTCCATCGCGAATCCGCAAGTCAAATCGAGTTTTTTGCAACGCCCTTGGCCAACCGTCCTGCAGAGTACCTAATCGAAGTGCATCAGAGCCCCGAAGAGTAGACTCGCGATGCCGATGTTGGCGAGGATGATTTGGTACTTGGCCGTCGCGAGAGCAGCTTCCATCGTTCCCTTCGTGACGAGTTCCGCGTCGGTTCGCGCTATGGCCGAAGCAATGGCCACCGCCTGCTCGTGGCCAATTCCGGCCTGTTCGAGACGGCTGGTAACCTCCAACGTGTCTATCATGTACGCCATGCAGCCACAGTAGCACCGGGGCCGTACCCCCGTAAATGCAGGTTTCTGTGCGATTTAGCCATATTCGGGACTTGAGGGGAAGGAGATTGAATTGAGTCAGGCGGACAGGGACAAGTGGAACGCCCGCTACCTCGCCGGCGCTTACGAGGAGCGCACTCATCCAAGTGCACTGCTGGAGCACTGGGCCGGCCGCTTGCAAGTAACCGGCCTCGTGCCCAAGGCAATCGACCTCGCCTGCGGCAGCGGCCGAAACGCGCTCTTCCTGGCCCGGCGCGGTTGGCGTGTGGATGCCGTCGACATATCCCCGGTTGCACTCGCACGCCTGCGGGCTGCCGCGGAAGCGGAGAACCTGCCGGTCAACTGCGTGGAACGCGACCTGGAACCGGCTTCGAGCGCACTGGACGGATTCGCAAATCGCAACTACGACCTGGCCCTGTCGATGCGCTACACCGACGTACCGCTCGTCGGAGCACTGCCGCGCGTAATTACCCCCGGCGGCCATCTCATCGCCGAAATGCACTTGATAACCGAAAAAACGGTCGCCGGGCCGCGTAATCCCCGGTTTCGGGTAACGCCTGGCGAACTGCGGAAAGCCGGAGCCGCCCTCGAACTGCTCTACTACCACGAGGGTCTCGTGACCGATCCGGACGGACGGACCGTGGCCCTGGCGCAACTGGTGGGGCGGCAGCCCCGCACACCCACCGGATAGGCCCGCGGTTCCGGCGCAGCAGCGAATCCGCGCCCGCTCGAAGTCGCGCGCGGCCTACGGGAAATAGCGCCGCTGCCAGCGCGGTCCGAGCCCGGTCAGGATGTCGTAGCCGATGGTGCCGGCGGCGCGGGCGAGATCGTCGAGGAGCACGTTCCGGCCGAGCAGTTCCACGGTGTCCCCGGGCCGGATGTCCGCCGGTGCGACGCCGCTCACATCGAGCGTGATCATGTCCATGGAAACACGGCCTACCACCGGGACCTCGGTCCCCGCAACACAGGCGACACCGCGATTTCCGAGCGTTCGCGGATAACCGTCCGCGTAACCGACGCCCACGGTTGCGAGCCGCCCGCCTGAACGTACCGTATGAGTTGCACCGTAGCCGACCGTCTGCTGCCGCGTAACCGTCCTCAATTGCAGCACGATACCCTGAAGTGTAACTACCGGCTCCATCGGGCTTTCGCCGTCGATGAACGGGTTACCGCCGTACAGTGCGATGCCGGCACGTACAAGATCCCCCTGGAATTCAGGCCCGAGCAATATGCCGGCCGATCCTCCGATCGAGGTCCTGACCCCCAGGAACAAATCGAGTAAACGGGCAAAGTCCCGGACCTGCTGCGCATTCAACGGGTGGGTCGGTTCGTCTGCGCATGCCAGGTGCGTGAGCACGTACTTTGTATCAAGCCCTTCGAGCAATCCCGTCCGGCCGGCTTCGTGAACCTCCTCGTCCGTCATTCCGAGCCGCAACATGCCCGTATCCAGATGAATCGCGGCAGGGCGCCCGGCGCCCGACGCTTGCCAGTGCCCGATCTGTTCGATGGAGTTCAGAACAGGGATCAGTTCCGCTTCGATCAGGCTGACGGCGCCACCCTCCAGCACGCCCTCGAACACAAAGATTTGCGCCTCCGGCAGTAGCGAGCGCAACTCGGTTCCTTCCTGCATCGAGGCCACGAAGAAGTGCCGGCATTCTTCGTCCCACAAGCGCCTCGCGACCGGCCCGATACCCAGGCCGTAGGCGTTGGCCTTGACCACGGCGCCACAGGCCGATTGCGCCGCGGCCTCACGCAGGGCGCGGTAGTTTCTCGCCAGGGCATCCAGATCGATTGACATGACCCCCGACGACAGCGCATGGGTGTTGGCGACCACGAAATTTAGGCTACCATACGCCACCCCAACCCACGGCCAGTCACGGTCGGAATTGCAAACCATGGCAGAACGATTCAGGGCACTGCGCATACACCGAAACGATGGCGTCGTGCGGAGCGAACTGGAAGAGCTCTCCCTCGACGATCTTTCGCCCGGAAACGTACTGATACGGGTCGAATACAGCAGCATCAACTACAAGGACGCGCTTGCCGCAACCGGCGCCGCGCCCATCATGCGGCACTTTCCCCTGGTGGGCGGCATCGATCTCGCCGGCGAGGTGCTGGAGTGTTCCGATGAGAGTTGCCGTCCGGGCGACAAGGTAGTCGTGCTTGGCGGTGGCCTGGGGGAAAACCGGGATGGCGGTTATGCCCGATTTGCCCGGGTCGACAGCGACCGAGTGGTGCCACTGCCCGAAGGAATCGACACCCGACAGGCCATGGCGATCGGGACAGCCGGCTTTACCGCAGCGCTCGCTGTACACCGCCTTGAAGCAAATGGTCAACGGCCCGAATCGGGTCCCATGATCGTGACCGGGGCCACCGGCGGCGTCGGCACCATCGCCATCGACCTGCTGGCCGGACGCGGTTATGACGTGACCGCGCTGACCGGCAAGACCGGCGAGAGCGACTACCTGCAAACGCTTGGCGCCGCGGAGATAGTCGACCGCCGTAGTATAGAACCGGTAACCAGACCCCTCGGACGCGGCCTCTGGGGCGGAGCCGTGGACAATCTGGGCGGCGATATTCTCGCCTGGCTGACGCGCACGGTCCGCCCCTGGGGCAATATCGCCAGCATCGGCCTGGCGGCCGGCGCCGGACTCTCCACAACGGTCATGCCCTTCATCCTGCGCAGCGTCAGCCTGATCGGGGTCAACATGGAAGTGGAGCCGCGGCTGCGTCAGCGCATCTGGGAGCGGTTGGCTGCGGATCTGTGCCCGCAACACCTGGAACTCATCGCGACGCGGGAGGTGACGCTTTCCGAACTTGCGGACTGTTTCGACGGGTTCATGGCGGGCACGGTCACCGGCCGCACCCTGGTCAGGATTGACTGACAACGAACTTGGCTGCGCCCGATGCATTCGTACTGTTGTCGGGTAATGCCGAGTCCGGCAAGATGGCAACTTGCCGGACAGTCGAATAAACGCCTTCGTCAACCAGATCCAAGAGAGTTTATCATGACAAAATACATTAGATATTTTTGTTTACTATTTGTTTTTTCAATATCACTCCCCGCATTTTCTCAGGTCAGCGTGGAAGAGGCGCTTGCCGCGGAAGCGCGCTCCGATGAAGACCGGGCCAGGGACCCCGGGCGGATGCCGGCACAGGTGCTGGAATTCTTCGGAATCGGCGCAGGGTCCCGCGTGGCCGACCTGCTGTCGGGCGGCGGCTACTACACGCGAATCCTTGCGCCGGTGGTCGGTCCGGACGGCGCCGTCTACGCCGGAAACAATCCTTTCTTCGATCGCTTTGGCGCCGAGGCGCTGACGGCATTGCTGAGCGAACCCGGTTTCGAAAACGTGATGCGGATCGACGCCCCGGTGGACGAGATACCGCTCCCTGACGACGCCTCGCTGGATGCCGTGATGATCGTCCTCGCCTATCACGACCTCTGGCTGACCGATGAGGATCGCGGCGAACTGAACCGGCGCGTGCTGGCAGCCCTCAGGCCGGGCGGCGTCTACGGAATCATCGACCACCACGCCGCCGAGGGCGCCGGCACCAGCGCGATCGAATCGCTGCACAGGATCGAGGAGAGCGTGATCGTCGATGAAATCACCGGGGCGGGCTTCCTGCTCGCGGCCACCGGGGACTTCCTGTCGAATACCGAAGACGATCGTTCGCTCATCGTCTTCAATCCGGACATACGCGGCCGGACAGACCGGTTCGTGCTCAGGTTCGAGAAGCCTCAGGAGTAAGCGGCCGGAGTCAGCGAGACTGCCGGCGCCCGCAATGCGCCGGCAGCCCTGGACCCCGGGAGGAACTGGCTAGGGACGAGTGTCGTCAGTTCGTGCCTGTACGGCGGAAGTGGTAATCGTACGGCGTTCCCGCGGTACGGGCATTGATCCAGATCGCCAGCATGCCTTCCAGAACGTGGGCGCCGCTCAGCGGCCCGACGTCCATGGGCTCCAGTCCCATACCCGCCACCAGATCGGCGACGCGGGCCTTGGCCTCGGCATCATCGCCCACCAGCGGGATGGTCACCGGCCCACCCGGCTCGATCATCGTCCGGAAGTTCAGCGTATTGAACGCCTTGACCACGGTGGCCCCGGGCGCCGCGGCCTGAACCAACTCGGCGTTGGACGTCTCCATGGTATAGCGCGTGAAACCGTCATCCCCCCGCGTCACACGATTCGTGGGATCGATGATGATCTTTCCTGACAGGTCCCCAAGGCTGCCCGCGACTTCCTCGGCGACAGTGCCAGGAACGGCCAACACGACCATATCGGCTCCGGCAACCGCCTCGGTCTGGGTCATGGCCGAAGCGTTGCCCCCGGTGCGTTCGACCAACGCGGCGACGTCCTCCCGGTCCGGCTCCCGGGAACCGTAGACGATGTCATGACCCTGGGCGGCGAACTCGGGTCCCAGCGCGCCCGCAACGTTGCCCGTGCCGATGATCGCGATGGTGTCGGCCACGGCAAGGCCCTGAAGGACCCACCCCATGACCAGGATTGCGAACCCTGCTGAAATTCTCTTGATCGACGCCATGCCTGCTTCTCCCTGCTGCCCGCAATTTGCGGCTTCAATTCCGATTCAATGGTAGCCCAATTCCGTGAATCTTTTGAACACGGGTGGGAATAACGAACCGAGTAGTTGCCGGCCGTGAACCGAATGGCCGGGGAGTGTGGACCGAATGGCCGGGGAGTGTGGACCGACTTGTTCGAATCCAGCATGACCCGCTGGTATCCGCATACCAACAGGCGTATGTTTGGGCTCTGCACAGCGACGTTCCAGGGGGCAAACTAACATGGCAACCTTCACCCTCAACGGTGACAGCGTAACGGTCGAGGCTGAGCCCGACGCACCCCTGCTCTGGGTCGTGCGTGAGCATCTGGGACTCACCGGAACCAAGTTCGGCTGCGGCATCGGACAGTGCGGCGCGTGCACGGTGCATGTGGATGGCGCGTCCACCTACGCCTGTCTGACACCCGTATCGGTTGTGGAAGGCCGGCAGGTCACCACCATCGAAGGCCTGTCCGAGGATGGCGCCCACCCGCTCCAGCAAGCCTGGATCGCCGAAGAAGTGCCCCAGTGCGGATACTGCCAGCCCGGGCAGATCATGCGCGCCGCTGATCTTCTGGCCAACAATCCGCAGCCGAGCCGCGACGAGATCGTGGCCCACATGAGCACGAATATCTGCCGATGCGGGACGTATACCCGCATCGTCAGCGCCATTGAGCGCGCTGCGCAGGAGGCCGGTAATGAAGCGTAGCGACAACCTGACTGGCGCCGAAGCGATGAGCCGCGATGTCATCGCCTCTTCGGGCGGACTGTCGGCACGCGGCAATCTCGATGCTCCGTCCGGCGGTCTGGCGTCGCGCCGTGAGTTCATGCAGGGGGTGGGAGTCACCTTGACCGTGGGCGCCACGGGGGTCATCGGCGCCTGCAGCATGCCGTCCGGGGACTCGGGCGACACCGGCGCACCGGAGCCCGGCATGGCCGCCAACGACGCCGTCACTCCCAACGCCTGGGTCAGCATCGGCGCCGATGACGTGATCACCATCCAGTTCGGCGCCACCGAAATGGGCCAGGGTTCCATGACATCCGTTCCCCTGGTGCTGGCCGAGGAAATGGATGCCGACTGGGAACGCGTGCGAGTCGAAACCGTGAGTCGCCACGATTCCACCTACGGCAACCCGATGGCGTTCGGATACTACGGTTTCCCCATCATGTACACCGCCGGCAGCGCTGCGCTCCGGGGCTATTTCAACGCCATGCGGCAGGCCGGCGCACAGGCGCGCAAGTTCCTGCTCGATGCCGCGGCGGAGCAGTTGGGCGTCCCGGTGGAAGAATTGTCAACCGAGCCCAGCCGGGTCGTTCACGCCGCCAGCGGGGAAAGCCTCAGCTACGGCCAGATTGCCGCCGCTGCAGCGATCCCCGAAAACCTGCCGGAAGTGCCGGAAAGCGAGTACAAGCCCAGGAGCGAATACCGATACCTTGGCACGGACGTACCGCGAATTGACGTGCCCGCCAAGGTCGATGGTTCCGCCGAGTTCGGAATCGACGTTCAGATTCCCGACATGGTCTACGCCTCGGTGCTGCGCACGCCCGTCGAGGGCGAAGAACCCGTTGAGGTCAACGACAGCGCCGCGCGCGCGATCCCCGGAGTCACCGACGTCATCACCCTGCCCTACGGCGTCGCCGTCGTGGGCGAGACCGTCGAAGGCACCATATGGGGCAAGAACGCGCTGCAGGTCACATGGAGCGAGAGTTCCCGGTTCCGGGACGTCGACCAGGCCCGCGATCTGGACGAATACGAGGCACGCGCTCTCGACCTGAGCTTCAGCACCGGCAATCCGCTATGGCAGGAGGTGGGCGATATCGAGCCGGCATTCGAATCGGCGGATCGGACCATTGAGGCCGTGTACCGCTCCGACCCGGCCTACCACGCGCAGATGGAGCCCATGAACGCGACGGCAAGCGTATCGGCCGACGGCCGGTCGGCGGAGATCTGGGTGAGCACCCAGACCCAGAGCCTGACGGCCATGGCCGCGGCCGACCTGCTGGGAACGGACGTCGACCGCATCACCGTGCATGCGAAGTACATCGGCGGCGGATACGGCCGCCGCGCCGAGTACCGGCAGAAGGACGTCGAGGACGCCCTCAATCTGTCGCGGGCGCTCGGCCGCCCGGTCAAGGTCATCTGGAGCCGGGAGGATGACGTGCGAGACGGCGTCTTTCGGCCGCTGGCCGCGCAATACCTCCGGGCCGCGCTGGACGCCGACGGTAGCATCACTGCGTTGCAGCAGCGCGTGGCGACACCCAGCGTCCTGAGCTACATGAACGAGCCGCGCTGGGCGCTTTCACGCAACCGAGACGGCATCTCCATGAACGGCGCCCAGGTCACCCGCTACGCAATCCCCAACATACGCGCCGAACACGTCATGGTGGACCGCTGTTCCCGGCTGGCCGCGTGGCGGGGCGTGGCGACGAGCTATACCCGGTTCGCCAACGAGTCCTTCATCGACGAAATCGCGCACACCCTCGGTGCGAACCCGCTGGAACTTCGTCTCGATCTGACTCGGGACAATCCCCCAGGCCGCTCGGTTCTGGAAGAAGTGGCGCGGATGGCCGAGTGGTCGCGCCCGCGGGAAGGCACCTCCCTGGGCGTGGCGCTGTCCGACTATGGCGGCGCTTCCGTGGCCGCGGGCATCGCCGAGGTCTCGGTGAACGAAGACACGGGCGTCATCACCGTTCACCGATACTGGATGGCCATCGATGCCGGCTTCATCGTCTCGCCCCGCAATACCGAAGCGCAGATGGAAGGCAACATCGTCTACGGCATCAGCAGCGCCCTGAAGGAGCGCATCAGCGTCAACGCGGGCTCCGTGGACCAGTCGAACTTTCACGACTATCCCGTGATGCGCATGAACGAGATGCCGGAACTCCATGTGAGGGCGTTACCAAGCGACGGGCCGCCCAGCGGCGTCGGCGAACTGGGTCTCGCAACCACGGGACCCGCCATCGCCAACGCCGTGTTCGCGGCTACGGGCGTGCGGTTACGGGAGTTGCCGATGACGCCAGAGCGGGTGTTGGCCGCCATGCGCGTCTGAGCGGAAGAACTCTCGAAAGTCAAATCCGCGTTAACGGTTTCGTAACCGTAATTTACTTGCTCCGGGTACACGCCTAACCGCTAGATTGGCGCGTCCGCGACCAGTTTTCCGATTTAGCGCCCGCTCATTGAGGCGCTCGCCCCCGAAGGGCGTGGTCCCGGAAATGAATTTCCAGCGAACGGTACTTGACGGGGGACATTCCGATGCAGAAGTTACGAAACGTCAATCGCAACATCGAAAAATCATCGCTATCTGCCCTTTCGGTTGCCGCGATCGTGTTGGCGCCATCGCCCGCCGCTGTATTGGCCCAGGAAAGCGAGCTCGAGGAGATTGTCGTCTACGGCACGGGGATCGAGGAGACGATTCCACAGGACCTGAGCCGTTATGGCAATCGTGTGGAAGTGCTCACGGCGGAGGAGATCAGGCAACGGGGCTTCGTGGACGTGGCGCAAACGCTGCAGATGCTCGTGCCGGGGCTTCACATCCGCCCGAAGAACGGCCAGTTCGACTATTTCGATGCGTCGCTGCAGGGGTCGAGGAATGCCGAGATCCTTTGGACGATCGACGGCGTTCGCATCACCAACCGGCTCTACAACGGAACGAGCCCGCTCGACACGATCCCCGTTCACATGGTCGAGCGAATCGAAGTGCTCAAGGGCGGACAGGGTATTTTCTACGGTACGCAATCGGTCAGCGGCGTCGTAAATATCGTGACCAGGAGTTTTCAGGACGAACCGGACGGCGCCATAGGCGCCGGTCTCAACAGCAACGATGGCTACGGCATCAATGCCTGGTACCGCGGCGGCAGCGGCAGCCATCAATTCGTGGGCTACGCCTCCAGGGATGAAGCCGATGGCTATCAACCCTGGAGGGACGAGGATATCCAGCCGAGCGCAACCGATCGCAATCGAAGCTACGACGTCAACATGATCGGGCTCAAGTACGCATACGACCTCAAAGACAATTCCCGGCTTTCCGTTCAGTACCAGTACACCGGCAACGAACTCGATTTCGCGCGGGCCTTTCTGAATTTCGAGACGGTCAATGCACGTGACGAGGACATCCTGACGCTCAAGTATGACTGGCAGGCGACGGACAATTTCGGACTGTTCATCAAGGCCTACTCACATACCTGGGATACCGAGTACACCAGGATCTACAACACCCTCGATGACAGCGGAGCCGTCACCGGAACGCTGCGTACGGTCAACGACGGCTCGTACTGGGGCTACGACGATTATGGCCTCAACGCCATGGCCAAACTCAGTGTCGGTGGTGGTCTGGAAACTGTCTTCGGCCTGGACCATCAGAATTTTTCCGGGGCCGACGATGTCTGGCGCATCGGCGATCTTGAGGAACAGGTCAACGCCGCCTTCGCGCAGGTCAGAACAACGCCGCAGATTATGGAAAACACAACGCTCGCGCTCGGCGTGCGGCTGAATGAGCCGTCAAACTCCGACAGCTCGACGGTCTGGAACATCAGCGGGAAACACGACTTCACGGATAATTTCTACTTCCGCGCCAACTTGGGCACGTCGTTCCGTCTGCCAGATGCCGAGGCGCTGTTCCTGAACGAATACTACGACGACGACAACGACGGCGTGCCCGATGGCGGCTGGTTCGCGATCGGCAACCCGAATCTCGGGCCCGAGGAGAGCCGCAACGTCAATCTGGCGATAGGCGGTATTGTCGGCAATCTCGGTTACGAGTTGATCGGCTTCACGCGCAAGATCACCAACTACATCGATTCCTACGTGCCGCTGACGATTGCCGGCGTGGTCGGGGAGAGCTTTATAAATTCGGACGACCAAGTCGAGGTGGACGGATTCGAGTTCATCGCCACGGCCGCCTTCGACGAGAGCTGGCGAGGACGCTTCGCCTACAACGGCACGAGTTCGGAGCTCAACGGTGACGGTATCCAGCTTACGGGCATTCCCGAGACCGAACTCAAGCTGGGCGTCGACTATGTATCGGAGTCGCTGCCGTTCGGCGCATCGCTCTCCGTGAACGTCGTCGGCGACATCAACGCCCGTCGCGGGCAGGTTCGCGGCGACTATACCGTGATTGATTTCTCAGCGTACTACTACGTCGGTTCGCAGCAGGAGAATCAACTCGTGTTGAGGATCGAAAACCTGATCGACGAGGTGTATGCAAGTCGGGTGGACCGCGGAACGCTCGATGTCGCGGGCGTTTCTTACCTGTACGATCATCTCGGCATGCGCCGGACGTTTCACGCGGGCTACACGCGCAGATTCTGATTCGACAGGATCAGTCCTGGGCTGCGCTCAGTTCCGCGCCCCAGATCGACCGGTAGTCCAGGCGGGAGTTGTACACCAGCATCGCGTCGAGGTTCATCCGGTCGAATCCGGTCACGCGGTAGAGCGCCTCAAAAGCCACAGCTGAATCTGCGACGGATTCGGCCGCCAGTGCCGCCTCGAGAGATTCGACATCCTCACGGGTGGAGATTGCGTGCGCCGCGTGCATCAAACCGGAATCCCTGGTACCGGCGACGATCAGGAACTGGTTGCCGTCGGGGCCGGGAAACGACGATAGCAGCCCGTAGTCCGCATAGTTCGTAGTGCCGGGAATGCCCGCGCCGCTCAGGAAATACTCTCCGGTTCGCACGTTTTGCAGTTCGTCGAAACTGGCCCCGACTCGCAACCCCGACGACGCAAAGACAAAGTCACTCAGCGTTCCCAAGGCGCTGATGTAGCCCACGTAGACAATGTGGTGGGTCTTCAGATCGGCCACTCGCAACTCGGTCATGGTAGAAATCTGCACGGACTTGTCCGCAGAATGGACGACGCGCAACACGTCGCTCAACGCAGCCGCGCTGCCCTGCGGCAGATACGTCAG
The DNA here is from genome assembly GCA_022820625.1 of Gammaproteobacteria bacterium. Lineage (GTDB taxonomy): Bacteria > Pseudomonadota > Gammaproteobacteria > Steroidobacterales > Rariloculaceae > UBA6522. The sequence continues at coordinate 17,018 of JAJEFE010000062.1, forward strand.
GTCGAGGTCCATGTACCTCGCAAGCAGGTCCGGATCCGACATGAACAAGGCGTCAAGATCGCCGCTCGAATTCACGTCGAATTCCCGCACCAGGCGGTTCACTCTTCCAAAATCGTCCAATTCGGCGAAGATGAAGTAGTCGCCGACCACGGCCAGGATGGGCAGATCGTCATTCAGCAACTCCGCCCAGAGCGGGGATTGAGCCAGTACCTGGGCGTCGCCGGAACCCGTAGATCCGCCTCGAAGGAGGAACAGGACCGTGAGATTGAGCGCCAGCAACACCGCAACCCCGATGCCTATGCCGATACCCCAGCGACGCAAGGAAGACCCCACGTGTGGCGCCTGCGCCGCCGCTGCCATGGGAATGACCGTCAGCCGATACTCGCCCTTCGGAATTGAAAGCCGCATGCCTTCGCCGGGTGGCTGCGCCGCGTAGTATTTCTCGAGCTTCTGGCGCAGGTTATGAACGTAAACCCGCACAAAGGCGTCCTGATTGGGATCGAATTCGCGCCCCTTCTCGAATACGTCGGCGGCGATCTCCACCTCCTTGGGCCGCGCGCCCCGCTCCGAACTCTCGACGAGATACTCCAGCAACCGCACATAGGATCGAGAACGGCCCAGGGCTCCGCTTTCGATAATTCTTCGAGCCTGCTCGACGATGATTTTGGCGTCCGACATTGCTTTGCCTGTCCGGAATTTGCGACGCAGAAGGCGTTTGTCGTCTGAGCCCAATTTTAACTGTTAATAAACCGTTTGTAACTCTTTGTTTTGGAAAAGAAACCTTAAGATGTCAATTCACTGGGCAAAGGGCGTTGCGCCTTGCGGCTGTTGCGTCGGCGAAATTTGGCGGATGCTACGGCAGCGGGCGCCTCGTGAGCGGTCTGGATAGACGGATGGAAATGAACGATGATGGAGTTTCGTTCCTCCGGCTGCTTTTCGCCGGGTGAAGGTACATGGTCAGATTACTGTTCCTGATACACAGATACCTGGGCATCGCGCTCGGGTTGGTGATATCGCTGTGGTGCCTGTCGGGCTTCGTGATGATGTACGAGCAGTATCCGGAGTTCGACGACACCGAACGGCTTGCCGGCCTGGAACCGCTGAATCTGACGGCATGCTGCCGAATGCCCACCGACTTCAGCAACATCGAGGTCGATCGATTCCGGCTGGAGATGATGGCGGGCATTCCCGTGCTTCGCCTGATGAACGGCCGCTTTCAATACGTGATCGATCTTCGAACGGGCGAATATCTGCCTGAATTTTACGACGCCGATGCGCGGTTCATCGCGGCCAAGGCGGCCGCAGAGTACGGCCTGCAGGGCGACCCAAGACTGGTCGACCTTATTGAACGCGACCAGTGGACGGTCTACGCGAGCTATGAGGTCCACCGCCCACTCTTCCACTTCGCCATGGACGATCCTGCGGGAACCGAATTCTATGTGTCCAGTGCCACCGGAGAGGTTGTCCAGATGACGACCTTTCGGCAGCGGTTCCTGAACTGGATCGGCGCCGTCGTCCACTGGCTGTACCCGACAGTGCTGCGCCAGCATACGGGCGTGTGGCTGCAGGTCGTCATATGGCTGACCATTGTGAGCCTGTTTCTGACCGTGATCGGCATCTACATCGGGTTGCGCCAGTTCAAGATCAGACGCAATGGCCACCGTTCGCCCTACCACGGATGGTGGCTGTGGCACCACTATGCGGGTCTCGTCTTCGGTCTCTTCACCCTGACATGGCTGGTCAGCGGCTTGTTTTCCGTCAATGCGTTCGGGGCTCTGGAAGGCCGTGGATTCTTTTTCGAGCACCAGCGACTGAGGGGCGCCGCCGTGAACTTCGAACATGCAAGTGCTTTCGTGAGCGCGCTGCCCGCAGACGCAATCCCGGGTTCCGCCGTGCGTCTGGACGTATCGGTTATCGGGGCTCAGCTCTATGCGGTCGCTTCGGACAAGGAGGGGCAGCGGATGCGTCTCAATGCCAGTTCGCTGAAACCGGAGACGCTATCGGAAGACTTCTTCACACGGGCGGCGAACATCATGCGGCCGGATGTGCCCGTCGCGGAAGCAAGCTGGCTGACCGAGGACGATGCCTATTATTTCAGCCACCACGACAAGAGACGTTTCCCGGTGTTCCGGATTCGGTACATGGACGGAGAACGGTTCTATCTCGACAGCACGACCGGTGAACTTTCCTACGCGGTCGACCGCGAGCGACAATGGCTGCGTTGGGTCTTTCACGCCCTCCACAGAGGCGATTTCTCCGCCTTCGCACGAAGCCGGCCGATCTGGGACCTGATGATGTGGCCCCTGATGCTGGGCGTGACCGTTGGCGCCGTCACCGGCACGTGGATAGGGTTCCAGCGCGTGATCAGAGCCGTGAGGAGGTCGTTCACGCGCGCGAAAGCGCCGCGACCGGCGTCACGGTCGGTCCGGGCGCAACACTCGGTCGGCGCCAACTAGCTCGATACGAATCGAGGCGAACCGTCCAGATACGGCGGTTGCCGCGCAAAGGAACCGCACGCTAGACTGCGCGGCATGGTTGCAACTCTCTCCACGGTGCTTTCGGATTCCGGCGAGCCGGGCCGCGGGCCAAGGCGCCTGGAATTCCCGGGTTGCCGCCAGGTGCGCATGTCACGCGCCGATCTGGAGCGATATGAAGGTCGCCTCGAATTCTGGGACGCCCGCACCGAGTTGGCCGTGGTGTGCGAACCGCCGGCCCCCGCCCTCGCCCACGAATTCCCGGCGCAGCGCCTTTCGAAGCTGGCCACGCTGATCGCCGCCGCAAGGGGATCGCCCATCGAAATGTTCGGCGCCGCGTGCCTCCTGCAGCGTGCGGGCAATGGCGAGTGGCGGCGCATCATGCAGGCGGACCAGACCGTATACCTGAATCCGGCGGCCCATGTGCCGGCACATGGAAATCAGATCAGCGTCGGCGAAGACAGGCTGCCGGATGTCGTGCTGGAAGTGGACAACACCACCGACGTCCGTCGCGGCAAGCTTTATCTTTACGAGTCATGGGGTTTTCCGGAAGTGTGGGTGGAAGTGCCGGACAAGCCCGCGCGGAGCCGTCCGAAGTCGCTCCGGCCCGGTTTGACGATCCATGGGATGGAGCGGGGGCGGTTTGTCGAGGCGCCGGTGAGCCGCGCGTTCCCGGGCTGGACCGCCGGTAAAATTCACCGGGCGATGAACGAGCCGGCGCTGTCGGAGGAAACCGTGGCGGCACTGCGCCGGGTCGGCCGGCGGATGGGCGCTGCTGAGGGAACCGGGCCGGACGACGATCCGTTTCTGGATGCCGAGCGGAGCGAGAGCCGCTCTGAAGGCCGCGCGGAGGGCCAAGCGGAAGTCCGCGCCGAGGTGCTGCACGGAGCGCTGCAGCAGATTTTCGCCACGCGGGCTATTTCCGTTTCCTGGACTTCGCCTGACATATGGCCGATAGAGTTTGAGCGCGCATCGGTCGAGCGGCTCATGCAAGCGGCGCTCGAGTGCCGGAACGAGGACGATTTTCTGAAACGGCTCCGCGCCGAGTGAGCCGGAACCGGCGCAACGAGCACCGGAGTCTTGCCGCGAGAACCGGACGCTATATCTCGTCAGACCAGTCCTTCCGCTCCAGCAGAGCTCTGACCTTCTGCAGAAAGGCCGCCGAATAGGCGCCGTCTACGGCCCGGTGGTCGAAGGATTGCGCGAGAATCCCCACGGGGCGAATGGCGATCGAATCGCCCTCCGGCGACTCTACCACCACCGGCCGCTTGCCGATGGCATCCACGGAAAGAATGGCCACCTGGGGCTGGTTGATGATGGCCCCGGTCATCAGCGTGCCGTAGGAACCGTTGTTGGACAGGGTGTAGGTTCCACCGGAGTATTCGTTCGGGTCGAGTTTGCCCTTGCGCGCCCGGTCGCCGATGTCGTGGATGGCATGAGCCAGGCCCGCGACCGTCAGCGAATCGGCGTTGCGGATCACCGGCGCCACCAGGCCTTCGAAATTCAGGTTCACCGCGATGCAGAGGTGGACTGCCGGATGAAGCACCAGCGCATCCCCGTCGACGCTTGAGTTGATATTCGGATAGTCGCGTAGCGCAAGACACGTGGCGCGGGCGATGAACGGCAGATAGGTCAGCGAATAGCCCTGTCTGGACCGCCAATCCTGTCGTTTCGGCAACCTGACCCGGTCGACGCCGGAAAAGTCCACTTCCACCGCCTGCATGACGTGGGCGCTGGTGGCCTTTGAATGAACCATGTGCTCGGCGGTCACACGGCGTATCCGGTCGAAGGGTATGCGCGCAGCCGCGCCAGTAGGCGCCGCAGGCGGCTTGACGGCTGCGGTCTCCGTTACGGGCTCGGGCACCGAAGGCTTCGTCTCCGCCGTTGTGCGCTGATCCACGAAGGCCAGAACATCCTTGCGGGTAATCCGGCCGTCCCTGCCCGATCCGGTGATGTCATTTGCGTCAACCCCGTGTTCCGCCAGCAACCGGCGCACCACAGGCGACAGGCGCAGCCGCCCGCTCTTGCCACCCCGGCCTCGCGCCTTTGCGGCCTTGGCGGTTTTGCGTGCAGCGCGTTTGGCGGAGGCTCGCTTGCCGGATGATCCGGCCGTATCTTCTGTTGCCCCCTTCTCCGAAACTTGCGAGGCTGCTGCCGCTTCTGCGGCCTCTTCCGATTCGATGACGGCCAGAACCGTGCCCACGTCCACTGTCTTGCCTTCGGGGACCAGGACCGACGCAATCACTCCGGCCACGGGCGCGGGCACTTCCGTCGCCGCCTTGTCGGTCTCAACGTCCAGCAGAACCTCGTTCTTTTCGACCGTGTCACCCTGTTTCTTGTGCCATGCGGCCACCGTGCCTTCGGCGACGGTCTCTCCGAGTTGGGGCATCAGGACATTCATGGTTCCAGTCTCGAGTTCGTTGACGTCAGTCCACCAGCCGAATCACGTTTTCGACGATTCTCTCGGCGCTGGGCAGGACCGCATCCTCCAGCGCATCCGCCGACGGCAGGGGAATGTGCGGCGTGGTGACCCGCACGATCGGTCCTTCCAGGTCCCAGAACAGTTCTTCCGCGACGATCGACGAGAGTTCCGCACCCCAACCGCAGAGTCGCGGATTTTCTTCCACCGTGACCAGCCGGCCCGTACGGGATACCGAGTCGAACAGCGTCTTCGTGTCCAGCGGTACCAGGCTGCGCACGTCGATCACCTCGACCGAAACTCCGTGCTCGTCTGCGAGCGTGTCCGCAGCCTTCAGCGAGCGGGGTACCATGGCGGCCAGCGCGGCGATGGTGACATCGTCGCCAGCGCGCACGACCTTTGCCACACCCAGCGGCTCCACGTGCTCGCCGTCCGGCACGTCTCCCTTCAGGGCATAGAGCGATTTCTGCTCGAAGAACATCACCGGATCGGGGTCGCGTACCGATGCGGCCAACAGACCCTTGACGTCAGCCGGCGTGGATGGGGCCACGACTTTCAGGCCCGGGACCGCCATGGCCCAGTTCTCCACGCTCTGGGAGTGTTGGGCGCCGAACCGGCTGCCGCCGCCGTTGGCGCTGCGCAGCACCAGGGGGAACGAGCACTGCCCGTCGGTCATGTATCTTGTCTTGGCGATCTGATTAGCCACGAGATCCCAACAGACCGCGAAGAAATCGGAGAACATGATTTCCGCGATGGGCTTGAGGCCGGTCATCGAGGCGCCCATGGCCGCGCCGATAATGGCCTGTTCCGAAATCGGCGTATCCCTGACCCGGTCCGGCCCGAATTCCTCGAGCAGCCCGACGGTCGTCTTGAATACGCCGCCGGCAGCGGCCACGTCTTCGCCGAGGAATACGACGTCCTCGTCGCGGCGCATCTCCTGGGCGATGCCGTCGCGGACGGCCTCCCGATAGGTCAATTGCGCCATGACGCGCTCCCGTCGGCCCAGACGTCGATGTGGGCGATGTCCACCGGCGGCGGTGGGCTGTTGCGGGCCTCTTCCGTCGCCTCATCGATGGCCGCGTCGGTCTCGGATTCGATCGCTTCCAGGTCCTTCTCGGGAATCTCCAGCTCAAGCAACCGCTTCCGGTACATCGGTATGGGGTCCCTGGCCAGCCAGGCCTGCAATTCATCGTCGGGACGGTACTTGCCGGGGTCGGCGCGGGAGTGACCGCCATGACGGTAGGTCTGCGCCTCGATCAGGCTGGGTCCGTCACCCCGCCGCGCCTTCTCCAGGGCGGCGCAGGCGGCCTCGTAGACCACATCGACATCGTTGCCGTCGATGACGATGGACTCCAACCCGTAGGCGCCGGCCCGATCCGCGGCAGGATTCTTGACCGCCGTGACCTCGTCGATGGGCGTGTATTCCATGTAGAGATTGTTCTCGCAGACGAATACCACCGGCAACTCCCAGATCACCGCAAAATTCAATGCCTCGTGAAACGCGCCGATGTTGGTCGTTCCGTCGCCGAAGAAACAGACCGATACCTGTCCGGTACCCTTGTACTGGGCCGACCAGGCCGCGCCGGCAGCCACCGGCAGGTGCGCCCCGATGATCGCGTAGGAACCCATGGCGCCGTGCTCCACGCTGGTCAGGTGCATGGAACCGCCCTTGCCGCGCAACAGGCCGCACTCCCGGCCCATGAGTTCACCGAGGATGGACGTCATGGTGACGCCGCGCACGTAGGTGTGGTTATGGCCGCGATAGGTGCAAAAGGTGTAATCGTCCTTCCGCATGGCCGTTCCGAATCCCGCGGCGACGGCTTCCTGCCCCAGGGCCAGGTGGCTGGTCCCCTTGACCAGGTTCTGCATGAACAGGTCGTATGCGCGCTGCTCCAGCACACGGCACTCGTACATGGTGCGATAGAGCTTCAGCCGGGTTTCAGTATCGATTGAAGGTGCCTCATCGGAACCGTCCGGTGACCTTGCGGAAGTAATATCAATCGCTGGTTCGTTGCTCACTGTATTTTAATTCAATTGGTTACATCAACTATTTTAAGCCATATAGAAGGAATCTAAACCTTCGTCCGCTTACAAAAAGTCGCCCTCACCGGTCGTGGTGAGGGCGACGGGAGAGCTTAACAGCTTATGTCGGCAACGACTAGAAGCTGTAATTCAATGACACACCGAACTCCCTCGGATCCCTCGGCAGAACATGGAAGTTCTGGTTAGCGGGACTCTGGTTATAGTCCGAACCCGCCGACTGTACGATTCGCGGTGTGTTGTTGTCGGTGAGGTTGCGGCTCCAGAACCGCAGATCCAGATTGTCGTTGCGGAAGTTCAGACTCGCGTTCAGCGTCTGGGTTTCCGGCAGAGCCATGAGGTTGACGTTGTCAAGCCATTGCTCGCCGACAACACGCCAGTCCAGACGGCCTACCCAGTCCCAACCGCTGTTGCCGACGGAGCCGCGATAGGTTGCAGATGCATTGTAGGCAATACTCGGTTGCCGGATGAATTCGTTGCCGACGGCGTCCACGCAGTTGAACAACACGCCCGGATCGTTGGCCACCGTGTGCGTGGGCGTCAGCCCGATCTGCTGGACCGCGTCGGGATCGCAGAAAGTCTCGTACTCGGTGTGCTGCCAGGTGAAGCTGCCGCGAACCTCCCAGTTGTCATCGACGAACCAGGCAACCTCGGATTCCAGGCCCTGGACATTTGCCGCACCCAGATCCAGCTGCGCCCTCAACCTGTAGTCACCCGGACCGAGCCCCGGGAGAATGCCGGGACTCATCTCGCCTCGCTGTCTCGCCAGCGTGTCCACGTTCCAGTTCAGCGTATAGGCCTGGTTGTAGTGCTCCCAGTCCATGGCGTAGATTGCCGAGGAAAGCTGCACCCGGTTGTCCGCCAGGCTCGCCTTCAGGCCCGCTTCGACGTTGACGATCTCCTCCTGGGCATAGAAGAGAACGCTGTCCAGGTCCCACTCGATCCAGCCCAGGCCGAATACCTGCTCGTGGGCACGTTCCACGCGCGGACTGCGGGCGGCGGGGATGACGCCCGCAGGGTTGATGCCCCTGGATACCTGAGCATACATGGTCACGCCGTTGTCCAGGCTGTGATTGATCGCCAGGCGGGGCACGAACGAAGTGGTCGTATTGGTGAACGCCTCGCCCGTGACCTGATTGACATTGGTCATGTCCTCGCTCTGGTAACGGCCTTCCAGCGAAAGCGTGGTCCGCTCTGTGAGGTCATACGAGAGGTTGGCGAATACCGCGGAATTTTCGGACATCTCCGAAATGATCACCAACGGTTGCGGCTGCTGCGCCGGCGGAAACTGATCCACGATCCCGTCGACGATGGCGCCGTACTGGGCCCATACCAGCGTCAGGAAGTCGTAGTCGTAGAAGGAAGCGCCCACGGTCCAGCGCAACCGCTCCTCGTCCGGAGACAGCCAGCGCACCTCGACCATCTTTTCCTCGATGTCGGTGGGATCGGCCATGTGGTTGACCGACATCCCCATGACCATGCCCATGACGATGTTCAGCGGCGCATCGCTGCGGTCACCGTCCGCCCACCGCAGGTAGGTCTCCTCCGAGAAGAAGGTCAGAACCTGCAGGTCTCCGGCATCGTGCCGGAAATTGAACTCGCCCTGAATGCGGTCGCGGGTATTCGCCACCGTGGGATCGATTCTGTACGTGGATGCCAACAGCTCATCCGGCGTACCCCGGAACGGTGCGGCCGTATCGATGTTGGTGGGAATGCCTCCCGGCGGCGGGGACGGATCGCAGTCGAACGTACCGTCAATCCAGCGTACGCCCATGGCGTTCGGACTCGGCAGGTTTGTACAGCGCGCCCACTCTTCCGGGTCGATAAAGTAACGCAGTGTCATGTCGTCGTCGGTGCGCATGCTCATGAGCCGAACTTCGCCGTCGAAGCGATCGGTTGGAGCGAAGCTGAGCTTGCCGCTGATGTACTCGGTGCTGGTGCCGCCGACGTCGAAACCCTCCGTGGAAACCCACTCGTCAGGTCCGTCGTACTCGTCCACGTTCACGTCCAGCGTATAGCCGAACGTGTCGTTGATCGGGCCGCCCAGTTCGAGCTGCAAAGCGTTGCGCCCCAGATCCGAAGTACTCAACCGCAGATCACCGACGAACTCTTCGCCGGGGTCCCGGGTGACGTAATTGATGGCGCCGGCGAACGTCGAGCGGCCGAATGCGGCGCTCTGAGGCCCGCGGAACACCTCGACACGTTCTATTCCCGTGAATTGCATCGTGCCCTGGGCCCCCACCAGCGGCAGTCCGTCGATGAACGACATGACCTTCTGGCGTGTCGTGGCAGTGGCCTTGGCCTGGATGCCGCGCACGGCGGGGGTAGCGTTATTGCGGTCGCCATTGGTGTCGAAATCGACGCCGGGCGTCATTTCGAAGAAGTCGCGTGGCTCCACGATGCCGGCCTCGTCGATCAGCGAGTCCGAAATGACGGAAATGGAAACCGGCACCTCCTGCAGGTTTTCCTCACGTTTCCGCGCGGTGACCACGATTTCTTCCAGTGCGGTCACCTGGCTGAAAACGGGCGGAGCGATCAATGCTGCCGACAGTGAGGCAAAAGCCAATTGTAGTAATGGGCGCATTTTGGTGTTTCCCCTTTATATTTCGAATGGTTCCAGACACGCGTCCGCTTTGCGACAGCCTGGTCGTCGACGAATCTGCGGTCATGCGTGTGAATCACGATAATAGGGGACATGGGTTACTACTGTCGAGCAATTTAACAAATTGTTGCAAAACTGCTACGACAACGACGGATGAGTCACTCCGATCCCTCCGCAGCCTGACCGACTGCAGCGAGATGATCCGAGGGCAACCGCTCGGTTACGAGCGAAACCAGAACCGTAACCAAAGCAGCCGTGAGTCCGGCCAGTGTCGCTGCGGAATAGGGACTCGTGGCATAAAAGTCGAACCAGCGCCCGAATGCTTCCAGCGTGCCTACCGGTGGCCAGTGACCGGAAAGAGCCTCGCTGTGTATCAGCACGAACAGGGTCGCGCCGGTCCAGAATCCCCACAGCGCGCCTGCCCGGGTGACACCGTTCCACAACGAGCCCAGCACCAGAGGCCCCGCCAGCGATGCGGTGAAGCCGCCGACTCCAACCCAGACGAGCAATACGATGTTCATATCCATCACCAGCCACGCCAGACCCGCCGAACCCAGCAAGACCAGCACGGTGACCACCCGGCTGATCAACAGGACGTTACGATCGAGCGTCGCAGCCTCCTGACGGCCACCCCACCTTGGCGCAATGCTCCGCCGGTAGATGTCGTTTGCGAACACCTGGGAAGTTGAAATGACCAGGCCGTCGGCGGTGGACATCACCGCGGCCAGAATCCCGACTCCCAGCAACGCCGCCAACCAGACGGGAAAGATATCGAGAAACAAAGCCGGCAGCGCGGTGTTGGCGCCGCCGGCGCCGCCCGCAAGCAAACTGTCTCCCAAGGCACTCCGGGCGAGTGCGCCGCCCAGTGTGATGGCGGGCAATATCAGGCCGAATGTGAATGTCATGACCAGAAAACGTGTTCGCGCCCGTTCGTCACTGAGTGCCCAGAGTTTGTTGCCGATATGGGGAAGCAAGCCCAGAGGTATGTGCGCGATCACCAGGCTGACGAACGACCAGACCGATGCGGTGATGGCGGCGCCGGGATGCAACGGCTGCATCAACAGCGGATCCTGCGACCCGAGGCTGTTCAACATCGACCCAAGACCGCCGCTGCCGGCGCCCAGGAAAAACAGCACCACGATGACGATCGCGAGAATTACCATCAACAGTCCCTGGGCGCCGTCCGTGAGAATGTCCGCGTGGGCGCCGCCCAGCGTGACGTATCCCAACAGTACGGCCGTGGTGATGGCCAGCGCCCAGCCCTTGGACAGCCCAAGCATCATCTCGAACATCACCAGCCCGGCAACCAGCTGTCCCGCCAGGTAGAACAGAAGGATCAAGGAAAACACGGCGACGGAAATACGCAACGCCTCGGACCGGTAGCGCTCCCCCAGGTACTCGGGAATCGAACGGGCGCCGGTCAGATTTCCGTAACGGCCGATGGTGCGCTGGCAGATCAGAATTCCGAGGTACACGCCCACCGGATAGAGAAAGGCAATCCACAGGGTGGACATGCCGTAGGTATACGTGAGTCCCGGCAAGCCGAGAAAAGTGGCGCCGCTGGCGGCGGTGGATGCAAACGCAAGAGCGAGCACGGCCGGTCCGTAGCCGGCGCGCGCCACGGCGTAGTCGTCCGCGCCGCTCACTCTGCGGTTGCCCAGCACGCCGAATCCCACCATCAGCAGGATGTAGCCGAACAGGAAAAGCCAGGACCAAGTGTGCAGTGTCATGGAGAATTCCGGATAATATCGTGCCGCGCGGCAACAGGCTGCGGGAAGGTTTTCTTATCGAAATAAGTTGAAATAACACTATTATTTCGAAATAATCCGCGCGCACCAAACGACGCAGCGACATCTCTGGAGTACACGATGATCAATGCCGCCATTGTGGGCATGGGCTGGTGGGGACAAACCCTGGTGGAGTCCGTCTCCGGCAACAGCAACAAGATTCGATTTGTAACAGGTGTTGCGAGAAAAGCAACCGAGCAACTGGAAGCGTTTACCGGCGAGCATGGACTGGCGTTCGTTCATGACTACGAAGAGGTACTCGCCGACCCGAATATCGACGCCGTGGTCCTGGCCACTCCCCACTCGGTGCACGCGGATCAGGTCGTGGCGGCCGCCGCGGCCGGCAAACACGTGTTCTGCGAGAAACCCTTCGCTCTGCGCAAGGCGTCCGCCGAGCGCGCCGTGGCGGCCACCGAAAAGGCCAGCGTGACCCTGGGCCTGGGCTACAACCGCCGCCTGCACCCGGAAATGACGAAGCTGCGCGAGCAGATCGGGTCCGGAGAGCTTGGCGAGATCCTGCACTGCGAAGCCAACATGACGTTTCCCAACGCGCTGTATCTGTCGCCGGATGCCTGGAGGGCGAGCCGGGATGAGACGCCATGCGGTGGGCTGACCCCCATGGGGGTGCATGCGGTCGACGGCATGATCGATCTGTGCGGCGAGATCGACGAGGTGTATTGCCAGAGCTTCAGGCGCGCCGTCGCCGTGGACGCCGACGACACCACGTCGATGCTGTTTCGCATGAAGGCCGGAATGTCCGGTTATCTGGCCACGATGACGGCCACGGGCGGAGGATTCAGCTTCCAGGTGTTCGGCTCGAAGGGATTCGTCAGGCTGGAGGGCATGACCCACATCGCCGGTGCGCCCTCGGAGGAACGGCGCAAGCGGTGCTTCGGCACCTGCTACTTCAAGCCGGTCAAGGGTCCGCTGCAGTCGTGGGAGGCCGACCAGGTCGATATCGTGCAAGCCGTCCTGGAACGGTTCGCGGATGCCGTGGACGGCACCCGACCTTTCCTGATTTCCACCCAGGAGATGATTCATGGCGCCGCGGTGACGGAAACCATAGTAAAGTCCGCGGCATCCCATCAAATCGAGAAGGTGGTTTGATCGACTGCCGGGGACGTTGACGACTGAAACACGGCCAGCGGACCTTTCACACAGATCACGAACTCAGACACTCAGACAACGGATTTACCAAGGAGACTCGCGGTGAGAGAAGGCACAGTTGGAATGATGCAGGTGGACTATGAGCAGCGGATGGACATGGACCGCATGCGGGAACACCGCGTATCGCGCATCAAGAAATACATGGACGAGTTCGACGTGGAATGCCTGCTGCTGTTCGACACCAGCAACAAGCGCTACGCCACCTCCACCGCCGTGGCCTCGCCGGAAGTGGACAACATGGGACGTTACGCCATCGTGCCGCGCGACGGGTATCCCCATATATTCGGTTTCGGCTCCGAGGTCGCCGCCGAAAAGCTCTATTGCCCCTGGGTCGCCGAGACCACATTTCCGGCCCACGGCACCATGCACGGCGCCCTGCCCATGGCCTGGAAATGCTACGAGGGTTTCCTCAAGGACCTCGACATGGTCCTGGACAACCACGGCATGGACAAGAAGAAGGTCCGTATCGGCGTGGACATCGTCGAGTCCCAGATCATCCTGGCGCTGCTGGAGAACGGCTACAACATCACCGACGGCCAGGGCGTGATGCAGTATGCCCGGGCCATCAAGAACGAAGACGAGATCATGTGCCTGAAGCACGGCGCGGCGATCGTCGATGCGGCCTTCCACAAGATCGCGCAGACAATTGCGCCGGGGGTCAAGGAAAACGACCTGCAGGCGGTGGCCTCCTACGAAATGCACCGCTTGGGCGCCCAGTGGGTCCACAACGTGCAGGTCACAACCGGCAATCGGACCCATCCCCACCCTCACCTGAGTTCGGACCGCCTGATTCAGCCGGGGGACATGATCTTCATGGACATCGTCTGCATGTTCAACGGCTACCACACCTGCGTGTACCGCTGTTTCTGCTGCGGCAAGCCCAACCAGAAGCAACTGGACATTCACAAGCGTTGCCTTGAGTACCAGCTTGCCGGAATCGAGGCCGTCAAGCCGGGTGTGACCAGCGCGGACGTTGCCGCCGTGTGGCCGGACCACAAGGCCATGGGCGCCCGCAGCGAGCACGAGGTCTTCGGGCTGCAGTACGGACACGGACTCGGCGTCGGGCTGTGGGAGTTCCCCATCATCTCCCGCGCCTACAGCTTCGATCATCCGGTTGAGATCGAGCCGGGCATGTGCTTCGCGCTGGAGACTTACGCGGGCATCGGCTACGACGGCGTGCGGCTGGAAGACGAGGTCGTGGTTACGGAAACCGGCATTGAAGTCATCACCAAGTTCCCGACCGATGAACTTTTCGGTTGCGGAATGAACTACTAGCCGAAGCCCATGAGCACGCTGAAGATCGCCCTGATCCCGGGTGACGGGATCGGCAAGGAAGTCATGCCCGAGGGTGTGCGGGTCCTGGAAGCCGCGGCGGCCGGCCATGGCATCGACTTCCAGTGGCAGGAGTTCGACTGGTCGTGCGAGCGGTACCTGAAAACCGGCGCAATGATGCCGGCGGACGGCATCGAGACGCTCAGCGCCTTCGACGCCATCTATCTCGGCGCGGTCGGCTTTCCCACGGTGGCCGACCACGTCTCCCTCTGGGGCCTTCTGATCCCGATCCGGCGCGAGTTCGACCAGTACATCAACCTGCGTCCCGTGAGGCTGTTCGACGGCGTGCCCTGCCCGCTGGCCGGCAAGAAGGCCGGCGACATCGATTTCTACGTGGTGCGGGAGAATGTCGAGGGCGAGTATTCGGCCATCGGCGGGGTTCAGTACCAGGGAACCGAGAACGAGATCGTCGTACAGCAGAGCGTCTTCACCCGGCACGGAGTCGACCGCGTCGTCAAATACGCCTACGAACTGGCCAACTCACGTTCGGCGAAGCACCTGACCTCGGCAACGAAGTCCAATGGGATCATTCATTCGATGCCCTACTGGGATGCGCGGGTCAAGGCGATGGGCGAGCACTATCCGGACGTGAACGTGGACCAGTTCCACATCGACATTCTCACCGCAAACTTCGTGCGCATGCCGGAGCACTTCGATGTCGTGGTCGGCAGCAACCTGTTCGGCGACATCCTTTCCGACCTGGGACCCGCATGCACCGGGACAATCGCCATCGCTCCCTCGGCGAACATGAACCCCGAGAAGGTGCATCCGTCCATGTTCGAGCCGGTCCACGGCTCGGCGCCGGATATCGTCGGCCAGGGCATCGCCAATCCCATCGGCACCATCTGGGCCGGGGCGATGATGCTCCAGCACCTGGGACATCCGGCCGTTCACGACGCCATCCTCGGGGCCATCGAACGCGTATTGCGGGACGGCAAACGGCTGACACCGGATATGGGCGGCAAGGCCACGACGCAATCGCTGGGCAAGGCCATCGCAGCCTCGGTCTAGGTATTTTCGCAGCGGGCCCGCTGCGCTGACGCGCAGGGACCCGGAGGGCAATTCCTGGCAAGCCTGCGTCGGCAACCCGGGGGCCGCGTGCCGCGGTGCGGTACAGTGGCGACGGAGGGCAAATTGATTCCGGATGGCCAGAATGCAGATCCAACGCCGCCAACTCTGGCTGGTGCTCCTGGTGGAGACGGTGTTTCTGGGCGTCCTTGCGGTTTGGGTACTGATTCGCCTGGACCGCATCTTCGAGCCCGTCAGCGTGCTCGTCGCGCTCGCGATCATCGTCATCGGCGATGTGATCGCGGTAGTCCTGATGCAGGCGTTCGCGCCTACCCGGATCACTTTCTCGGCGGGCGAAGGCGAGTCGACCGGACACGCCGTGGACGGATTCGGCTCGAGCGACCGTGGGCATGTCGTGATTGCGGGTGAAAAGTGGTCTGCGCGACGCCAGGGGGCGCGTCAAGTAGTGCCTGGCGACACTGTTCGGGTCGTTTCGCGCCGGGGATTGATTCTGATCGTGGAACAGGCGCCGGCCGACACTCGAGAATCGTGACCGTGCAATCAGGCACAACCGTCACATCACGTTCAACAACGGAACCGCCGCCCCCAGGCATTTGATATGCTGCAATACGGCTGCCGAATGGCAACGGCGGCGACTCCAAATGGCTTGAACGGAGATTCGCGACTATGGCTGGTTCCGACCGGATTGCAGATACAGTGCCGATGCGGTTAACGGCATGCGCCCTGCTTGCAGTTGCGGCGTCTCTTGCGGCTCCCATTCCCTTGCCGGCGCAGGACGCTGAAGGCGCCGCCCTTCCCGACTGGAGCGGTGTCTGGCAGATGACCAGCAACACGGTCTTCGACCAGGCGACCGTGGATCCCCCCGGAGGCAGCTCCAATGCCCCGGGTACGCGCGAGTATCCGCCCTACAACGACGAATGGGAAGCGAAATACGCCGCCAACCGCGAACGGGTCCGGCGTGGCGAGTTCCCCGATCCCATCACGACCTGCGGCACGCCGGCCGGATTCCCCAGGATGATGAACCTGCCCGCCGGTATCGAGTTCATCGTCAAGCCGGAACAGGTCTGGATCATCACGGAGGACGGTCCGAACATCCTGCGGATCTACACCGACGGCCGCAGCCACCCCGCCCCCGAAGACAGATGGCCGACCTACAGCGGTGAATCCGTCGGCCACTGGGAGGGCGACACGCTGGTTTTCGAAACCATCAGTCTCAAGGGCGATGGCGATACCATTCTGGACCGAACGGGACTCGTCCTGAGCACGCAAGCCAGGATTGTCACCCGCCTGAACAGGATCGGGGACGGTCTCATGGAAGCGCAGTTCACCATCGAGGATCCCGAAGCGCTGACGGCGCCCTGGCGCGTCGCAAAGCAATACCGCAAGCTGGAGCCCGGCACGCGAATGATCGAATTCGCCTGCGCGGAG
Organism: Gammaproteobacteria bacterium; assembly: GCA_022820625.1. Lineage (GTDB taxonomy): Bacteria > Pseudomonadota > Gammaproteobacteria > Steroidobacterales > Rariloculaceae > UBA6522. Next base: position 33,296 of record JAJEFE010000062.1, read on the forward strand.
AACAATCGCAACCCGGTCGATACCGCGGGCAGAACGCTTACCCTCGACCGGGAGGGCAACATACTGGACGATCTTTGAACGTGTCTGCGAACTCGCAATACCACCTGGAGCGACTGACATGAATGCAAGTAAAGCGCTGCCAATCTCGATCGGATGCATCCTCGCGGGATTCGCACTCGCGAGTTCCGCCCATCACGCCGCAACCATGTTCGATCGCGGGCAAACCGTCGAATTGTCCGGCGAAATCGTCGAGTTTCAGTGGACCTCACCCCACGTCTGGATCCAGATCAACGTCGAGAACGAGTCCGGCGAGGTCGTGGAGTGGAGCGTGGAAGGCAGCGTACCCAACCGGCTCTACCGCGCGGGCTGGCGTCCGACCACCTTCAGGCCCGGCGACCGAGTCACGATTCGCGGGGCGCCCATGCGCAACGGAGCGCCGGCCGCCCTGTTCATCGGCGCCAGGCTGGCCGACGGCTCGACGCTCGGCCGATTCGAATAACCTGCAGGAAATCGATTCAAATCCGTTAGCGCCACCGGCAGCAAGCACAGTTCGTTGACTGCCGCACAGGCAAACGGCCGGTCAGCTCAGCGCTGGCCGGCCGCCGCATTTCGCGCCAATGACGCGATCAGGGATCGAACGACTGCCTGTACTGTAAACCGTACTCCCTGAGCCGCCGGAAGAATCGGGCGCCCTGGGTCTCCGGTGGCTCGGTGGCAAACAGGTTCCGCACGGAGAAGTTCAGACTGGCACCGTTGTTGAAGCGATGGATGTAGTTCGCGGAGATGATCCACTGTCCTTCTTCATGATTGAAGATCGACTTGTCCTCCTCCGAGAGGTCCTCGTACTGCGCGTTCAGGCCGTCGCGATAGTTGGCGTTCAACCGCAGCGTATGGTCGCCCCGGATGGTCAGCAACAGCGGCATATTGCCCTGCCAGTGCGGCATGGAGGTCACGCCGTTGAATCCGCCGCCCATCCCGACGGTGGCATTGATATTGCGTCCGATGGCGTCACAGACGAACTCTTCACACAGAACTTCCACTCCGGCGCCCATCAGCGCATTCGGGAATTCATACTTCAGGGTGAAGGATGCCTGCGGCGTGAACCTCAGCGCTCCCCAGGCAGTGTCGAAATTCAACGCGGCGCGGACGTCGAGAAACTCGGCATCGAGGTAGCCCAAGTTGTCGACAAAGCCGACGATTCGAGCGACATTATCGATGGTTATCGGCGCGTTCGGATCGCGGGGCACCGCGCAACCTCCGTTTTCGACCGACACGTACTGGATCAATCCCCGGCTCAGTTGCGGAATGCCGTTGGCGTTTGTGTTCAGACAAGCCGCCGCGTTCATGACCGTGGGCGCCGTCGGGGTCACGATCCGGTCCTGGAAATCAAAGGCCACCCAGGTCGCGCCGACGCTGTGGTTGTCCGTGATGTCGTAATCGAAACCGATGGAAAGATTGTCCGCCGTCTGCGGCTTGACGTCCGGGTTGGACGCAATCTCGTAGATGAAGGAAATCCCGCCCATCGCGCCGTAACTCATGCCTCCCACGGTCACGTTGGCCATGTTCATGCCCTGAATGATCTGGCTGGCGGAGGAGTGGACGATCGACGGCCCGCGGAACGACGTGCCGTAGGACGCGCGCAGCGTGAGATCGTCTGTCGCCGTCCAGTTCAGGGCGACCTTCGGCGTGGTCTGCGACAAACCGTTATCGTACTCCTCGTTGCGGACCGCCAACTGTACGTTCACGCTGTCCGTCAACGGCAGCGCCGCCTCGGCGAACACCGAGTTGACGCTCTGCTTGCCGCTCCAGTCGTTGAACGTGCCGACGGTGGCAAGCTGGCCCTGGTTCGCAAGCACGTCGGAATCACGTTCCATGCTCTCCCGGCGCGTGGCGACGCCCGCGGCAAGTCCGATGGGACCGCCGGCGAGTTCGCCGACCTCACCCGTGACGAGGAAATCCCCGCTGGTGAAGTTGTTCTGGAAGACGTCCAGGCGATTCGGGCTCAGCCATTCCACCATATCCCGGTCGTTGGCAAGTCCCAGAGATTCCGCATTGGGCAATCCCGCGCTCATGAACGGATTGTAGTAGTGACAGAAGCCGGCACCGGGCATCACGTCGGTATTGAACGGATCGCTAACGCCGCAGTCGGGTCCGCCGTAGCCGTTGAGCGCCAGGGGCAGGTTGGCTTTCAGCATGTCCCGGACGCCCTGGTAGGACTGGAAGTAGGCCGTCTGCACATCGAAACTCCACTCCCAGCTCCCCGTCAGCTGCCCGTCGAGGGAAAACACGGCCCGCAAGTGGTCGGCCCGCGTGAAGGCGTCGAATTCCTCGCCGTAGGGCAACGTCTCGGCTTCCATGTAGACAGGCACGCTCATGCCCATGGCGGTACCGAACGAGCGAATCATGCTCTTTGCACGAACGTAGCCGGGGTTGTGGGTGGGAATGGCGTAATCGGTCCCCAGACGAATGGGCGGCACGGCCCAGGTTCTTGCGATATTGTCGCCCCAGAGGTCCGTTTCGGCGATACGCTCGCGCCCGAAATTGAGTTCGATCCCGGCCCGCAGTGCGTCGCTGAAATTGTGCTCCGCCGAGGTGTAGAGCGTCAGCAGCTTCTTGTCGTGCTGGATCACGTTTCCCGGATTGTAGCCGGAAGGCTGCGCGCAGACGGTGGCATCCGACGGGCTTGCGACCTCACGGGTGAAATCCGCGTCGACCGCCGGGTACCTGGCCAACAGCGGCGGCCCCAGTTCCGGGTTGCCGCAGTCGGGGTCCACCCATGTGCCCATGGCCGGCGCGTCAAAAGCGCCGCCCTGTATCACGGTCAGGCCTGTCCCCGTCTCGGGCGTGACGTCGGGGTCCGGGTCGTCGGCAAACTCGATATCGCCGATACCGATCCTGTCGGTCTCGGTGAACTCGATGGCAAAGATGCCGCTGGTCGTCTCGTTGCCGGCCCCCCAGATCGCGCCGAACGTATAGTCGTTGGCGTCGGTGACCGCTTCGTTGATCCGCGTGTCGATCGAGACATCGAATCCCCTGAAGGCGTCGCGGGTGATGAAGTTCACCACGCCCGCCACCGGGTCGGAACCGAACAGCGCCGAACCGCCGTCCAGAAGGATTTCCGTGCGCCCGATGGCGATGCGGGGCACCATGGCGTTCAGGTCCGGCGACGGCCAGCCCTGCCCGTCAATGACCGAGTTGATGGAACGGCGGCCGTTGATGACGGTGAGCGTGTTCTCGTCGCCGATGCCGCGCAGATTGACCTGGGCCGATCGCCCACCGCCCCGTACCCGCGGCTGGCCGTTGGCGCCGGTCTGCTGACCGGTATCGCCCGAGTAGTTCTGCGGCACGCTGGTCACGAAGTACTGCATCAGATCCTGGGGCGCCTCCAGCCGGATATCCTCGCCGTCGATGACGGATACCGGAGAGGGCGAATCGACCCCCGTGTAGAGATACGATCCGGTAACGACGATTTCCTCCAGCTCCTCGCCTTCCTGACCGTACGCGGTGGCGAACACCATGGCGGTCCCCAACAGGCCCGCCGTCACGCTGCGCAAGATTCTCTCTGGCTTGTCCATTTCATCTGTTCCCTTTTTTGCCTGAAACCCCTGATACGGCTATCTCATGCCGCAACCATTACAACATGTTCATGTTCGGCGCGCATAGGATAGTACGAGTTGCGGGAAAAAGGCGATACGCAGAGGCACGGACCCCAAGTCTTTTTCATGCATTTTCGCGCTTTTTTCATGCCATCGTCGCGCACACGCAACAATGACATGACGACAAACCGAATTTCGCTGCGCAATCGACTCGAACCGAATGCGTGGCCGCACCGATGCGGCAAACGGTTGTTCTGCTGCTAGACGTCCAGCCGCAATAGCTCGATCAGGTTGCCGCCCAGAATCGCGACCTTTTCCTCGTCGCTCAGCGACGGTGAGTCGACGACAAGATCGATGGTATCCGGCCACGCAAACGGCATGTCGGATCCGTAGACGACCTGACTGGCACCGGCAACAGCCACCAGGTGCCGCAGCCCCTCCTCGTTGAACACCATGGTGTCCACGAGAATCTGGGTCCGCAGGTACTCGCTGGGATTCTTCGTGTTGACGCAATTGGCATTGTTGCGGGCGCACGCGACCTCGGACCTGCCCAGGTACGACGGCAAGTACCCGCCGCCGTGGGCAGCCACCACTTTGAGATTGGGGAAACGGTCGAACGCGCCGTCGAAAATCATCCGGGACAGGAAGAGCGTCGTTTCCAGGGGGTTGCCGATCACGTTGCCGAGACCGCCGGTGCCGTCCAGGGCGCCCGGCTGGATGATGTTCCTCGAGCCGTCCGGATGCATGAACACCGGAACGCCCAGCTCTTCCGCCTTGGCCCAGAACGGATCGTACTTCTCGGTGGACGGCGCCTCTCCCCGTGCGTGCCCGAGGATCGAAGCGCCGCGGTGCCCGAGTTCCGTCACCGCGTATTCCAGTTGCTCGGCGGCCATCTCCGGGAATTGGAGCGCAGGCGAGGACAGCGGCACGAACCGGTCGGAATGGGTCGCGCACCACTCGGCCAGTCCTTCGTCGTTGATCCTGACGATCGCCTCGGCCTGCTCCTCGGTTGCATCGTACCACCAGAAACGGTTCACGCTCAGAGCCGCGATGTCGATGCCCCGCTCGTCCAGGTTATCGATACGGTGCTGGCCGAGCACCAGCATGTCCTGGAGCGGCGCGTTTTCCAGCGGGGTCCCCTCGATGATTGGCCTCACTTCCTGAAACAGGCAATGAGCGTGGATGTCGACGACGACGACTTCGTTGCCGCCCACCATCACCTGTTTGCCCCGGGATTGCGCCATGGCCCGCATGACCGGACTCATTACCAGGGCGCCGGCCGCGGCACTGCCTGTGGCCGTCAGGAATGCTCTTCTGTCGATCATTGACTTTCTCCTGTTTGTTCTTGATTTAAGTCCTCTGCCAGCGCGTAGCATTCGTATTCGAGTATACGGATGTCTTCTTCCTGGCGGCGGTACAGCGGCATGCGCATTTGCCAGGGCTCCGTGAAGACCTCGGGATCGGTGACGGTGACCTCGTACATCAGATGATCCGGTCCGACCGGCGTATAGCGCTCGACCACGTGCAACGCGTCGCTGTGGAAATTGCCGGACCGGTCGAACCAGGTCTCGTCCGTGAAGTGAACGACGTCCACGACCAGCGTATCCCCCTCCCAGTGCCCCCGGGAATCGCCCATGTACCACTGGATCGGCCCCTCCAGGCGCTCCCCGCCGAGGAAGATGTTGCGAATCGTATGGACCCACTCATAGATCATCACGATCTGGTCCGCCGACTGAATGATCTGGAAGGGATACGGCATGTAGGTGATGCGCGGCACGCCCACCATCTTGCAGTTGGCCTCGGTATCCAGGGTATGGCGGTTCTCGTAATTCTGCTGCCGCTGCTCCAGCGCCCAGGGTTGATAGGGCAGATGATTGCCGACAACCACGCCCTGCCCCGCCGGAACGCCGTACTCCGCCGCGTGGTCCTGAACATTCCACACCGCCGTGTTGACCGCCTGCCAGATGCCCTGCAGATCAGGCTGGCCGTCCGCCGTGCGGGGCACGACATAGTCCTGGGCTGCCGCCGCTCCGGGGAACGCGAGGGCAATTGCCGCGAACACCGGCAGACAGACGAGGCGATACCCAACGCCGAGCCGGGAAACGGCCCCGCTCATTGATTCGGCCCGCTGCCGGAGAACAGGGATCGCCCGTCGGCCAACGTCACTTCGTCGCCCTCGATCTGCCGGGATCCGTCGCGGGAAGGAAGCCCGTGAATTGTGACTTCCGCGCCCAACGGCAGGTCGTCCCGCCGCCAGCCTCGCCGGTACAGCGAATTCGCACCTCCGAATTCCACGCGCCACATTTCCGGCCTGCCCGCTTCGCCCTCGACCTCGACACTCAACCAGGAGTGCGGATTACGCCATTCCATCTCGACGATTCGGCCGGAGATCGTGATCTCCCGCGTCATGTCGTATTGCAGCGCGATGGAATGATGCCCGAGTACCGGCATCGCCATCAGTATCGCAGCGAGAGCAGCACCAGGCGCTGCACAAAATTTGTTCATGGTTGCCATTGCAGTTCCCTTTCCTCCAGTTCCCAGGCCGCCCGCAAGCGCCTGGCCTCGTCACCCGAAATACCCGGGTAGATCTTGTAGCCGACGTTGCGATACGTCTGTGAAGCAAATTCGTTGTCCTCGTAGCAGGCCTCTTCCCATATCTCGAAAGACGGGTCGGGAAGCCGCCTGAACGCCACGGCGATGGTGAAGGGGCGAGTGTAGACATTGGGATCGTCCAGCGTCGCCTGCCAGTGAAGCGTGTCGGCGTCGATCAGGGTGAATCGCTCGACCACGCGGGCTTCGTCAGTGAAGAACCGCCCCCGCTGGTCAAGCCACGCGCGGGCATTCTGGTTGCGGGTCTCCACGACCAGCGAATTGCCCTCCCAATGCCCGTGGGAGTCCCCGTTCCAGAGCAGAATGTCTTCACCCAGAGGCGCACGGTCCCTCAATTCGATTGTGCGGAAGGCGTGTGCCTCTTCGCCCTGAATCAGAAACGTGTCCGCCGTCTGCACGAACTGGAGGATGCCCGTCATGTACATGGTCAGCGGGATCCCATCCATGCGGCAAATCGCGTTGTGGTGAACGTAGGCGACGCGGTTGTAGCGGCGTTGCGCCTCCGCCCAGGGTTGTATGGGGACGAAGCCGTCGGGAGGATCCACCACCACGCTTGGCGCCTCGCCGTCATCCAGCGTCTGCGGATGGGCGTGCAGGCTTTCGTGCGCGCGCGCCCGGCGGTTCCAGATACCGCTCAGGTCCGGAAATCCGTCCGGCGTGCGAGGTGGATCGAATCGCTCTGCCGCCTCCAGGGCGCAGGCATGAAACGCGGCGTGATTGTCGTCGGGACAGACCGAATCCGCCCACTGCTGGGCGAAAATCGGAGCCGGCAAGATCACGAGGGCGCATAGCGCGCCCCACCCGGAATACAGGATATTCTGCTTGTTCAGGTTCAACTCCTCCGGTTCACGGGCCGAGCGCCAAATATCCATGGGTAGAATCGAACTGTCAACACCGCGATTTCTGCTAGTATCGTGTCCTGCCCCCTAAAATCGGGCCGGGATGGAGCAACATCTGCCGGCGCGATTCCATGAACTTCGGGGGCGGCCGACAAACAGAAATAACAACGGGAAGGCCGGGTATGAAACTACGGCGCCGCGCCAGACGCACACTCATCGGACTATCCATCGCCCTGCCCGTCATCGCGGTGATCGGCGTGTTCGTCATGTTGCTCTGGAACGCGCTGGTTCCCGATCTGTTCGGCGGCCCGACGCTTTCCTATCTCCAGGCTGTCGGCGTCCTGCTGTTGTCGCATCTTCTGTTCAGGGGATCGCCGCTTCACGGCCTGCGGGTCTGGCGCCGGGCGCGGCGGCGCCAGCGCTGGAAGCAGCGGCTGGCGTCGATGACGCCGGAGGAATTCGCCGCTTTCCGCGGCGAACTCGGTATCCACGGCTCCGACGACCGCCAACTTTAGGCGCCCTTCATGAGTTGAAACGGTCCTCATTCAGTCTCCGTCCACCTCGGTAGGGTCATCCACGTACACGAGTCCGGCGCATGCCAATGGTTCCCGCATGCCGTAAATATCCAGCGACAGTTCGCCCGCAGCCAGGCGCTCCCGCTTGTCGACTTCGTTTGCTTCCCGCGACTGCGCCGCTGCGTGCACCCGTTCGACATCGTTACGCGGCACGACAACGACACCGTCATCGTCCGCGACGATGACATCGCCGGGATTGACCTGTTCGCCCCCGCAGACGATCGGCAGATTGACGGCGCCTGGAGTCGCCTTGACGGTACCCTTGGCGGATACGGCACGGCTCCACACCGGAAACCGCATCTCGGTCAACGTGGACACATCGCGACAACCGGCATCGATTATCAGCCCCTGGATTCCCTGTGCGCGGTAGCTGGTTGCCAACAGGTCGCCGAACATGCCGTCGGTGTTGACCGCGCTGAGCCCGACCACGACGATATCGCCTTCCTGTGCCAACTCCGGGGCAACATGGAGCATCCAGTTGTCACCAGGATGCGCCAGCACGGTGATGGCGCTGCCCGCGATGCGCGCACCGGCGTAGATCGGCCGCATGTAGGGCTGCATCAGCCCGCTGCGCCCCTGCGCTTCGTGCACCGTGGCGGTACCCATTTCGGCCAGGCCCTCGGTCAGGGCACGATCCGCACGCGCGATATTTCTTACAGCCAGGTTCTTCAACGCCATTCTCCAGGGGCATCCGCCAACGGGTCGGGGCGCAAAGCTTAATGGAACGGCGCTGGACTGTCATCGTGGTGCGGCACCACGCTTCGACACGATTCGGATGCGGCAGGCGTTGCGCTGCGGCGGCTGTGGCATTAGCGTACGCCTCTCGCCCGCAAGCCCGGAGGTACCGTTGAGTTCCAATGCCGCACCGCTGCGACACCTGCGTGTCGTTGAAATGACCGAAGCCCTGGCGGGGCCCTACTGCAGCATGCTCCTGGGAGACCTGGGCGCCGACGTCATCAAGATCGAACGTCCGGAGCGCGGCGACCAGGCACGCGGCTGGGGGCCGCCCTTCGTCCAGGGGGAAAGCGCGTATTTCCTGTCCGTCAACCGCAACAAGCGCAGCGTGGAACTGAACTTCAAGGATCCGCAGGAGCGCGAATTCCTGCTTCGCCTGTTGGAGACGGCCGACGTCTTCATCACCAACGTGCCTCGCATGTCGTCCCTTGAGCGCGCCGGCATCGATCCGGATTCCCTGCGCCGCCTGAATCCCCGCCTGGTCTACGCAGCCATCAGCGGTTACGGGCACACGGGACCCAAGGCCGGGCGCGGCGGCTACGACATCATCGCCCAGGGGGAAGCCGGACTCATGGCCATCACCGGGGACGAACGCTCCGCTCCGATCCGGTTTCCCACACCCATGGCGGACATTACGGCCGGTATCTACACCCTGATCGGTATTCTGACCGCGCTTTACGCTCGCGATGACCGCGTAAGCGGGACCGGCCGCGGTCAATTCGTGGATGTCTCGCTGGTGGACTCGCAGACCACGTGGCTCGCCAACCTCGCGGGCAGTTTCTTCGCGGCCGGCGAGCACCCGCGGCCGCTCGGCAACACGCACCCCACGGTGACGCCCTATCAGCCGGTGCGGGCGCGGGACAAGATGCTGATTATCGCCGTGGGTACTGAAAAGCTCTGGGCTCAGTTCTGCGAAGCAACAGGTTTGGACAGCACGGTCGTGGCGGATCCCAGGTTCGCGACCAATGCAGACCGCAACCGGAATCGGGAAGCGCTGATCCGGATCATCGAGTCGAGGCTCGCTCGCGCGGACGCCGCCGATTGGGTGGAAAAACTGGTTGAACGCGGCGTTCCTGCCGGACCCATCAATCTTCCGGACGAAACGCTCCGCGACGAGCAGCTTCGCGCCAGGGGCATGATCGTCGAACTGGAACATCCGCTGCTGGGTATGGTGAAATCACTCGGCAATCCTGTTCACATGTCCGGCAACGGTCCCAGCTACAGGCGCTATCCGCCCCGGTTGGGGGAGCATAATGAGGAGGTTCTCGCTGAACTCAAGGCGAGGGAGGCAACGCAATGACTGCGAAGGGGAATTCACGCCGCGGCTTTCTTCGGTACCTTGCCGCCAGTCCGTTGCTGGGTGCGGCTCCTCGCGCGCTGGGCCAGTTCGATTTCACGCTGGCCGACACGCCGATCGCCTCGCCCGATGAAGCGGTCAACGTCTTCGATTTCGAGGCGGTGGCGCGGAACAACCTGACACTGGCCCACTACGTCTACATGGCATCCGGCGTCGATGACGGCGCCACTGTCGCAGCCAACCGGAGCGGGTTCGAGAAGTTTCAGTTGCGGGTGCGCCGCCTGATGGACGTTCGCGCGGTGGACACGGAAATCGAACTGTTCGGGACCCGGCATGCGTTTCCGATCGTGCTGGCCCCCTGCGGGACACAACTCGCGTTTCATCCCGAGGGCGAACTCGCCACGGCACGAGCCTCCGGCTCCCGGGACTGCCTGCAGATCATGTCGACCGTGAGCAGCTTCGGTGTCGAAGACGTGAACGCCAGTCGCGGCGCTCCGGTCTGGTACCAGCTCTATCCCACAGAGAAATGGGAAGTCACCCAGGGACTGGTCCGCCGCGCCGAGGCCGCCGGTTGCCCGGCCATCGCCGTGACCGTCGACGTGCCGGTAGTCAATCGCGAAGCCATCGCACGCTTCAGACGCGATACCAACGCGGAGTGCCTCCCCTGCCATCAACCGGGGCTTGAGTACTCCACCAGCAAACGACCCATGTTCGACGGACTGGACATCAGCGGGCTGAGCAGTACCAGCAGAGCCCGGAACCTGACCTGGGACTTTGTCGACCGTCTTCGCGACTTCACGACAGCAAGACTTCTGCTCAAGGGTATCGTCACCCACGAGGACGCCAGTCTGGCCGTGGAGCATGGAGTGGACGGGATCATCGTCTCGAACCACGGCGGCCGGGCGGAAAACAGCGGCCGCGGTACCATTGAATCGCTGCCCGAGGTGGTCGATGCCGTGGCCGGAAGGATTCCCGTGCTGGTGGACGGCGGCTTTCGCAGGGGCGTGGACGTCTTCAAGGCGCTTGCCATCGGCGCCGATGCGGTCTGCATCGGCCGTCCCTACCTCTGGGGCCTGAGCGCTTTCGGTCAGGAAGGGGTGGAAACGGTATTGGACCTGCTACGGCGCGAACTGGTGGTCATGATGCAACAGGCCGGCACGACCGGCCTCGATGCGATCGACCGGAATTACCTGGTCGGCTGAATCTGCTCGAGCAGGTAGTTGTCGAAAACCTGGCCGACCTGCGCGTCCCGCAACCCGTATTCCACCAGCGCCTGCAGGTATCCGAGCTTGGTCCCGCAGTCGTAACGCACCCCCTCGAAGGCCAGGGCAAGCACGGTTTCCTCTTTCATGAGGCTCGCGATTCCATCGGTTAACTGAATCTCGTTGCCGGCGCCGCGTTGGGTCGTCTCCAACTTGTCGAAAATCCTGGGAGTCAGCAGATACCTCCCCACCACGGCCAGGTTGGAAGGGGCGTCTTCCGGCTTCGGCTTCTCGACGATGCCCTTGATACTGCGCGCGCCGGATGGTTGCTCCTCCACCGCGACGATGCCGTAACTGGCGGTGCGTTCCCCGGGCACGGTCTGCACTGCGAGCACGCTGCCTCCATGACGTTCGTGGTGCTCCCGCATCTGCTTGAGGCAAGGCGTGGCGCTGTAGATGAGATCGTCGGGCAGGTGGACGTAGAACGGCTCGTCGCCGACTGCTGCGCGGGCGCATAGCACCGCGTGGCCCAATCCCAGCGGTACCCCCTGGCGCAGGAAAATGCAGCTCGCCGAGGGGGGCAGAATTGCGCGTACCGAGGCCAGCAATTCGGCCTTTCCGGACTCCTCCAACGCCCGCTCCAACTCGGCATCGACATCGAAGTGGTCTTCGATGCTCCCCTTGCCGGCAGCCGTGACGAAGATCAGCTTCTCCGCACCCGCCGCGACCGCTTCCTCCACCGCGTACTGGATCAGCGGTTTGTCGACGATGGGAAACATTTCCTTGGGCGTCGCCTTTGTCGCAGGCAGGAAACGGCTGCCGCGGCCGGCGACCGGAAAAACGGCGGTGCGTACGATCGAACTCAGCGGGGTGTCCTCCCTGACAGATCCGAGGGGGCATCATACCGGAGATTTGAGACAAATCGCGCGGCCAGACTGGCCGGCCCGACCTGACCCGGGTCGCCCTGCCGCCGATTCGAAAACCGGCGGCAAGGCGACCGACATCTCGCAGACAGCCGGCCAGCCGGCCACGCAAGCGATGCGGGACTTACCCGCTCTCTTCCGCCTCCGGAGCCGAAACCAGGATATTGCCTTCGTTGGCTTCCAGAACGTGGTTTCCGATTCCCCTGACACGCGCGAGCGCCTCGGGGGAAGGAAATTCACCATTGGCTTCGCGGTCGGCTACGATGGCTGCCGCCAGTGCAGGGCCGACGCCGGTCAGTTCCATCGCCAGCGTCTCGGCGTTGGCCGTGTTGATATTCACCGGACCGGCCAGCACCAGACTCGGCGCCAGGCTCACCAGCAGCACGCAAGCAAGTTTCTTGCAAATACCTCTCATCAATCTCTCCTTTGTCAATGGTTTGTCACGGACAAGGGAATCCTAGGGTCCCTGAAACCGGACGGCAGCTTCCCAATCCGGTGAGATTGACGACATTTGCAGGCTGGAGCCCGTTAAAAAATGGCCTAAGCCACCATTTCTGCAAATTGAAACACCTGCAACGGACGAATGGATTCCCATGACTTGCAGCTTGGGCAGCGCCAGAGCAATCCTTTCGTACTGTAGCCGCAATTGGTGCAACGATAGCGGGACCCCGACATGGCCAGGCGCCGCAGACCGCCGCAAATCCTGTGTATCGATGCGCGGCGCTTGTCCGGCGGCAGCGCCTTCAGGTGCTCGATATCGATCAGAGGAGCGAGCGTGTCGTTGTGCAGAAGAAACTCCTCGACGCAGTCACGCAGCAACGGCGCCTGTTCAAGCCCGCTGACAATCGCCGCATAGGCGATGTCGCGCTTTACGGATTCATCCTTTCCGATAAGCCCTTCGAGGTAACGCTCAATCTCCCCGTCCCGCCCGGTTTCCCGGCAGGCCGCTTCGAGCAGCGGCAGGATTTCCGCCATCAGGCGGCGATCCGCCGTCAGCAGTTGCCTGTACAGCGTAACCGCCCGCGAGTGCTCGCCCTCCTCGCTGGCGATCGCAGCACGGATCAAGGCGCCCCGCAAGGTACCGGACGCAGTTCGGCGGGCGTTCCTCAGATGCCGCCGCGCCGATGTCATGTCGCCGTCCCGACGCGCGCTCTCGGCGAGTTCGCAGTGGTAGTGAGCGACCTCCACCGACTTTTCGCCGGTTCGCGAATCGAGCTTGCGACGGGCTTCGATGGCCCTTTCCCAGTCGTGCTGCCGTTCGTAGATGTCTACCAGGTTTCGCAGCGCCGCCTCGGCCATCGTCGGGCTCGACCTCAGTTCCGTGAAGAGTTTCTCGGCCCGATCGAACAGTCCGGCGCCGAGATAGTCGCTTGCCAGTGAAAACAGCGCCTGGTGACGCTGTGTCTCGCTCAGGTTGGGCCGGGCCAGCAGGTTCTGGTGCACGCGGATCGCGCGGTCCACCTCGCCCCGGCGGCGGAAGAGGTGCCCGAGTGCGAAATGCGTTTCCAGGGTTTCGTCGTCGACCCTGGCCATTTGGACGAAGAGCTCCAGGGCCTCGTCCGTCTGCCGATTGAGAACAAGATTCAAGCCGCGAAGATAGTCCGCGCCAATCGATGACTCCGACGGCTCATCGCGCCGGAAGTCCGGCAGCCGGGCAAAGAGCCAGCCGACCGCCGCCGCGACGACCAGCAGACCGGCCAACAGGAATGTCGATTCAGTCGGCATCCTGCAGCGGGAGACTGCGCAGGCTGCTCACCTCTGCCTCCGCCAGCCTGAGCTTCCTGCGCAGCCGCCGCCGCTCACCGGCCATCCGAACGACAGCCACTCCCGCCGAAAGCAGGCCGGCCAGCCATCCGAGCGCAAAAGCCACGGCGAAAGCCAGAGGCACCGAAACGTTCTCGAAGCGAGTAAAGGCGATGTCGACGTCGAGTGTGCCCGGATTGTTCCAGGCGAACACGGCCGCGATCAGTACAACCAGGAGTAATGCGAAAAACAACCCGATCTTGCGCAAGACAGCCGCCCCCCGATCGTCAGCCCGAAATTTGCATCAGCACTGCGGAAAATGGCGCCGGCCAGGCGAGTACGGGTCAACTGCGCACAGGCAAATGGCGTCCTCCGTTGACGCGCTCCCGCAGATCCTTGCCCGGTTTGAAATGGGGAACGTACTTGCCTGCAAGGGCAACCGGTTCGCCGGTCTTCGGATTTCGGCCGGTCCGCGGAGGACGGTAGTGCAGGGAAAAGCTGCCGAATCCGCGAATCTCGATCCGCTGCCCGTCTGCAAGAGTTTCGCTCATCAGCTCCAGGAGGTGCTTTATCGCCAGTTCCACGTCCTTTGCGGGCAGATGTTTCTGCTTGCTGGCGACAGATTCGATCAACTCAGACTTTGTCATGGCCTTGCACCACCTCCGTCGGGTGTCACGGATACCCGACGTAATTTCAAGTTTCGGTTACTGATCCGAGGTCATCTGCTCCTTGAGCAAATCGCCCAGAGTGGTACCGGCTGCGGGCCTGCCGGCCTCGGACTTGTAGTTATAAATGGCCTGCGCCTCTTCGCTGACCTCCTTCTCCTTGACGGAAAGCGTCACGCTTCGGTGCCTGCGGTCCACGCCGGTGAGCTTGGCCTCCACCTCCTCGCCCGGCTTGAGCACCATTCTGGCGTCGTCAACCCGGTCGCGCGATATCTCCGTTGCGCGAAGCCGGCCGGTGACCCCGTCCGCCAGGGCGATGGTGGCGCCTCTGGCGTCCACCTCCTCGACGATGCCGCGGACGATGGACCCTGTAGTGTTTTCGGCGATGAATTGCGACAGCGGATCCTTGTCCAACTGCTTCACGCCCAGCGAGATTCGCTCCCGATCCGGGTCGATGGCAAGCACCGTCGTCTCCAGTTCCTCGCCCTTGCGGTAGTTGCGCACGGCCACGTCGCCCGGCAGGTCCCAGGAGAGATCGGACAGATGCGCCAGGCCGTCTATGCCCCCCGGCAAACCGATGAAGACACCGAAATCGGTGATCGACTTGATTTGCCCCTCGACCCGGTCGCCCTTGCGGAAGTTCTGACTGAACTCCACCCACGGGTTGGCCTTGCACTGTTTCAGACCCAGTGAAATGCGGCGCCGGTCCTCGTCGATATCCAGCACCATGACCTCCACCTCGTCCCCGATCTGGACAACCTTGTGGGGGCTCACGTTCTTGTTGGTCCAGTCCATCTCCGAAACGTGCACAAGACCTTCCACGCCTTCCTCGATCTCCACGAAGCAGCCGTAGTCGGCGATGTTGGTCACTCTGCCGAAGATTCTCGAGTTCTGAGGATGCCGGCGCGAGAGGTCGGTCCACGGATCGGCGCCAAGCTGCTTGAGTCCGAGGGATACGCGGCTGCGTTCCCGGTCGAACTTGAGCACCTTGACTTCCAGTTCGTCGCCGACGTTGACCACTTCCGAGGGGTGCTTCACCCGCTTCCAGGCCATGTCGGTGATGTGCAGCAGGCCGTCGATGCCGCCCAGGTCCACGAAGGCGCCGTAGTCGGTGAGGTTCTTGACCACGCCCTTGAGCGTTATGCCCTCCTGGAGATTCTTGAGCAGTGCCTCGCGTTCCGCGCTGTACTCCTCCTCCACGACCGCGCGCCTGGAGACGACGACGTTGTTGCGCCTCTGGTCCAGCTTGATGACCTTGAACTCGAGGGTGTTGCCCTCAAGGTAGGCCGGATCTCGCACTGGCCGCACATCCACCAGCGAACCGGGCAGGAAGGCCCTGACCAGGTCGAGATCTACCGTGAAGCCGCCGCGCACGCGTCCGCTGATGGTTCCCTTGACGATCTTGCCGTCCGCGAAAGCCTCTTCGAGACGACTCCACGTGCGGGTACGCTTGGCTTTTTCCCTGGACAACCGAGTCTCGCCGAAGCCGTCCTCCACGGCATCGAGCGCGACTTCCACTTCGTCGCCGACGTCGACCTCCAGATCCCCCTTGTCGTCGAGGAACTGGTTGGCCGGGATGACGGCCTCCGACTTGAGACCGGCGTTGACGATGACCACGTCCTGATTTACGTCAACCACGGTCGCCTGAAGGATGGCGCCCTGTTTCATCTGCCGATTGGCGAGACTCTCCTCCAGCAATTCGGCAAAGGATTCACTCATGCATGTTCTTCCGCTTGCGCGGGCCTCCAATTCTACGCCGCCCCATCCCGGACCGGCGGTCATCTTACTCCGCGCCGGCATCCTGCCGGCGCCCTTGAAATCAATTCGAAAACAACCCCGTTTCTCCGAGCCATGCCTTGATGCGCGCGATCACTTCCTCCGGAGACAATTCGGTGGAGTCCAGAACGCGAGCATCCTCGGCGGGCTTGAGAGGCGCAACCATGCGGTTGGCATCTCGCTCATCCCGCCGGGCAATGTCCTCCGAAAGGTCCGGCAGGCTAACATCAATACCCTTTTGGATCAACTGCTTATAACGCCTCCGGGCGCGTTCCTCAAGGCTGGCGGTGAGATAGACCTTCAATTCGGCTTCGGGGAAAACCACCGTGCCCATGTCACGCCCGTCGGCGATGAGTCCGGGCGGCCTGGCGAAGGCCCGCTGCCGTTCCCAGAGAGCCTTGCGAACCTCCGGAATTGCAGCGATTCGGGAAGCCATGGCGCCGCACTCCTCCGTCCGCAGCAGCGCGGTGACGTCTTCCCCGTCCAGGAACGCCGCTTCCAGGTCCAGGGCGGATGAAAACTCGACCTGCATGCGCGACGCGGCCGCGGCCAATGCCTTCGGTTCTTTCACACCAAGCCCTTCGCGCCCTGCCTTGAGCGCCACCGAACGGTACAGCGCACCACTGTCCAGCAAGCGCCAGCCGAGCCCGGCCGCCAGAGATCGGCTGATCGCCCCCTTTCCCGATCCCGTCGGGCCATCGATGGCAACGACCGGGACACCGTTGACCGTCATACGGATTCCCCGACGGTCGTGGTTTCAATCCCGAGACCGCAACTGGCCGCGATGCGCTCGAAGTCGGGAAACGAGGTGGAAACCTGGTCGGTACCCAGAATCTCGATGGGTTCCCGGGCCGCGGCGCCGGCTATCGCAAAGGCCATCGCAATTCGGTGATCGCCCTGGGCGTCCAGCCGGCCACCGTGCAATTCACCGCCTTCGATGACCAGTCCGTCCGTGTTTTCGATAACACCGATACCCAATCTCCGAAGCCCCTCGGCCATGACACCGAGGCGGTCGCTTTCCTTGTAGCGCAATTCCTCTGCGCCGCGTATCACGGTGGTGCCCCTGGCACAGGCAGCGGCGACGAACAGAACGGGAAACTCGTCGATGGCGAGCGGCACCAGTTCAGGCGGAACTTCGATGCCGCGCAGTTCGCTTCTGGATACAAGAATATCGGCTACTGGTTCGCCCTCGATGATTCTCCGCGCCCGGGTCTCAACGCGCCCGCCCATGGCTTCGACGATGTTGAGAAGCCCGCTACGCGTGGGGTTTACGCCCACGTTCCGGATCAAGAGCTCCCTGGATGCGGCGAGCAGGCCGGCAACCAGAAAAAAAGCAGCCGATGAGAAGTCCCCCGGAATTTCCGTTTTTATCGGATCGAGACGTTTCGGTGCGCTCACGGACACTTCTTCGCCGAGCCCGGATTCCACGGTCACGCCCATGGACCTGAGCAGGCGTTCGGTATGGTCGCGGCTTCTGCCGGGCGAGCGAACAATGGTCCGGCCGCGGGCGCGCAAACCTGCCAGCAACAAGGCGGACTTGAGCTGCGCGCTGGCTACGGGCAACGTGTAGTCAAGCCCTTGCAACGGGTATCGGCCGTGGATGCGAATCGGGGCCGTTCCGGATCGGGTCACAACTTCGGCCCCCATGGCGCGGAGCGGTTTGGCGACGCGTTCCATGGGACGCCGCCGCAATGATTCATCACCCGTAAGTACGCTGGCGAACGGTTGCGAAGCCAGGAGTCCGGCCAGCAAGCGCATCCCCGTTCCGGAGTTTTCAAGGTCCAACGGTCCTTCGGGCGCCTGTAGCCCATCGAGACCGACGCCCTGCACCTGCAGATCGCCTCCGTCCACGGTGAGTTCCACGCCCAGCGCGCGCACCGCCGCCGCGGTTGCGAGGCAATCGTCTCCGAGAAGGAATCCCTTGACCGTACTGGTTCCCTCCGCCACTGCGCCAAGCAACGCGGCACGGTGAGAGATCGACTTGTCGCCCGGCACTCGCAGTTCGCCGCCCACCTCGCGAGTCGGGTGCACGACGAATGCCTGCCGTACGGCACTCAGGGAATCAGCTTGCATATTTGACCAACGAGCGTCTTGAGAATCCGGAATCCCGACGAGGATACCCCTGGAGAAACGAGGATACCCCTAGAGAATGGCCTTGGGATAGGAGCCGAGCACGCGGAACAGGTTTGCGTGGGACTCGACCTGCGCAAGTGCCTTGCGCACGCCTTCGTCCTCGGCGTGGCCCTCGATATCCACGAAGAAAACGTAGTCCCACCTGCGCCGCCTCGACGGACGCGACTCGATGCGCGTCATGCTGATGCCTCCCTGGGCAAGGGGGTCCAGCAGATTGTGGAGCACGCCCGCGCCCCGGGTTCCGGCGGAGGAAATGAGCAACGAGGTCTTGTCGTGACCGCTTGGCGGGAAGAGCCTGGGGCCGATGACCAGGAACCGCGTCGTGTTGTCCGCGTGGTCCTCGATATCGGGGATGACGACGTTCAGGCCATAAACCTCCGCCGCGACCTCCCCGGCGATGGCGGCCGTTCCGTCTTCGTCCCGGGCGCGCCGGGCGGCCGCCGCGTTGCTCGACACCGGAATCGTTTCCACGTTCGGCAGCGATTGCGCGAGCCATGCACGGCACTGGGCCAGGGACTGAGGATGCGAGCAGATGCGCTCGATCCTGCGTATGTCGTCCATTCGCCCCATCAGGTGCTGGTGAATCCGCAGTTCGATCTCGCCACAGATCTTCAGCGGCGAACTCAGAAACATGTCCAGGGTATGGGTCACCGTACCCTCGGAGGAATTCTCCACCGGCACCACGCCGAAATCGGCGGTCCCGCCCTCGACCTCCCGGAATACTTCGTCGATCGTCGGCAAGGACAGCGCCCGCACCGAGTGGCCGAACTGCTTGAGCACCGCCGATTGCGTAAATGTACCCTCCGGGCCCAGAAAGGCGACCTTCAGGGGCTCTTCCTGGGCGAGGCACGCAGACATGATCTCGCGGAATACGCGAACCATTTCCTCATTTCCGAGCGGACCTTCGTTTCGCCTCACCACCTCGCGCAGGACATGGGCCTCACGCTCCGGCCGATAGTATTCCGACGAACGCGAGAATCCCTTGGCCTCGCCAACCTCGCGTGCAATGGTCGCCCGTTCCGAGATCAGCGACTGGACCCGGGCATCGATCTCGTCGATCCGGTTACGCAGTTTTGCAAGCGCTGCGTCGCCGTCGGCAGCGGGCTGATCATTCATGTCGCATCTCTGTCATATGCGTTGAACGCGGAACAGGGCAAACTCCGTCGGTTGCTAGTCCTCCACCAGCAACCGGGCGCAGAGTATGCCATCGATGGAAGCGATACGCTCCATTGTCGCCTTGCTCACGGGCTCGTCCACATCGATGAGGGTGTAGGCCAGCTCGCCCCGCGAGACGTTCAGAAGATCGGCAATATTGATGCTCGCTTCCGCCAGCGCGATGGAGATCTGCCCAACCATGGCCGGCACATTCGCATTGGCGATGGCCAGACGGTGGGGGCGTCGCCTGGGCAGAAGCGCATCCGGAAAATTCACGGACGCTCGAATTTCGCCATGCTCAAGATACAACTTGAGGTTTTCCGCCACCATGACGGCGCAATTGGCCTCCGCCTCGGTCGTGGACGCACCCAGGTGGGGCAGGCATACGATACCAGACTGTCCCTTGAGTGCCGCGGTCGGAAAGTCGGTGACGTAGGCTCCGATGCGCCCTGCCTGAACCAACTCCAGCACGGCGGCGTCATCCACCACACCCTGGCGGGAAAAATTCAGCACGATGGCGCCAGGCGGGAGCAGTTCAAGACGGGCGCGATTCACCAGTGCCCGGGTATCGCCGTTCAGCGGCACATGGGGACTGATCACGTCCGCGCGCTCGAAGATTTCGTCCAGTTTGTTGGCTTGCTGGACTCCGGAAGAGAGTTGCCACGCCCGGCGAACCGTCACCTTGGGGTCGTAACCCACGACCCGCATGCCCAGAGCCAACCCGGCATTGGCGACTTCCACTCCGATGGCGCCCAGGCCGATGACACCCAGCGTACGGCTCGGCAGTTCGAATCCGGTGAATTGCTTCTTGCCGGCTTCCACCGCTGCGTTGATCCGCACGTCGTCGCCGGTGAGGCCGCGCACGTAGTCCCTGGCGGCAGGCAGGTTCCGGGCGACCATGAGCAGCGCGCCCACCACCAGTTCCTTCACCGCGTTGGCATTGGCGCCCGGGGCGTTGAAGACCGGGATTCCGCGTCGGCTCAGGGATTCCACCGGGATATTGTTGACGCCGGCGCCCGCACGCGCTACGGCGAAGAGGGAATCAGGCAGCGCCAGGTCATGAAGATTGTGCGAGCGCAGCATGACCGCATTGGGTTCGGACACGTCGGGACCCACCTCGTAGCGCTCCGCGGGCAGCCGGCGCAGCCCTTCTTCGGCAAGCTTGTTGAACGTCAATACCTTGAATCTGCTCATTGACTCTTCCGTGTCTCCGGCGATAGCGCCTCTAGCCGTGCCGGGCTTCGAAGTCCGACATGAACTCGATCAGCGTATCCACGCCCACTTCGGGCAGAGCGTTGTAAATGCTGGCCCGCATACCACCCACCAGCCGGTGCCCCTTCAGATTGGCGAGGCCCGCCTCGACCGACTCCTTCAGGAACAAGGCGTCCAGACTCGTATCGGCCAGGGTGAACGGGATGTTCATCCAAGATCTGCAGGCGGGGTCCACGGGGTTGTCGAAGAAGTCGCTACCGTCGATGGCCGCATAGAGCTTGCCCGCCTTGCGGCGATTGCGCTCCGCCATGGCGTCGAGGCCGCCCTGCTCACCGATCCATTCCAATACCAGTCCGGCCACGTACCAGGTAAACGTCGGCGGCGTGTTCGACATGGAATCCGTATCCGCCATGGCCCGATAGTTGACGACCGTCGGAGTTTCCGGCCGCGCCCGGCCGAGCAGGTCGTCGCGAACGATGACCACGGTGACGCCCGGCGGACCGATATTTTTCTGGGCGCCAGCGTAGATTACCCCGTAGCGGCCCACGTCCACCGGACGGGAGAGCAGTGTCGAGGACATGTCGGCAACGATCGGAGCGTCGGAGACGTCGGGAGTCTCGTGGAACTCCACACCGACCACGGTCTCGTTGGCGACCAGGTGAAGATACCGGGCATCGTCAGACAGGCGCCACGTCGCCGGATCGGGAATACTCGTGAAGTTGCCGTCGCGCCCGGTGGCGGCCTCGTTGGCATGCAGGTACCGCCGCGCCTCGCCGAATGCCTTGACGCCCCAGTTCCCTGTGGTCACGTAGTCTGCGGCATCATCCTGCCCGGCAAGGTTCAACGGAACGGCGGCAAATTGCATCGTGGCGCCGCCCTGCAGGAACAAGACCCTGTAGTCGTTCGGAATCCCGAGCAATTCGCGAAGTGCGGCTACGGACCGTTCGGCAAGCTCCATGAATTCCTTGCCGCGGTGACTGACTTCCATCACCGACATGCCCGTTCCGCGCCAGTTGAGCAGTTCGTCCCGGGCGCGTTCGAGAACGCTTGTCGGGAGCGTCGCCGGACCCGGGGAGAAGTTGTAGATGCGTTCCATGACCTGCACTTGCCCTGTGCGACCGCGCTTCATTCCGCCGGAAGTGACTCCTGCAAGCTCTCGATGCGTTCCATTCCGACCAGGCGGGCGCCTTCATCCAGCCGGATCAGGCGCACTCCCTGGGCGATTCGGCCGAGAACCGAAATCTCCGAGACCATCGTGCGCACGAGCGTGCCGCCGGAACTGATGAACATGATTTCGTCTTCCTCGCCCACCCGGAGCGCGCCAACCGCAGGACCGTTACGTTCCGTGGTCTGGATGGCGATGGTGCCCTGGCCGCCCCGTTTATGAACCGGAAAAGCGTCGACGGCGGTGCGCTTCCCGTATCCATTTTCCGTGGCCACGAGCACGTCATCCTGATCCGGGATGCAAAGATCGATCACCGCATCGTTGGCGCCCTTCAGCTTCAGGCCGCGAACGCCTGCCGCGGTGCGCCCCATCGGACGAACACCCGACTCCTGGAACCGAATTGCTTTTCCGGAACGCGAGAAAAGCATGATGTCCTTGTCTCCGTCGGTGATTCCCACACCGATCAGATGGTCGTTCCCGCGAAGCCCCACAGCGATGATTCCCGGAGCAAGCGGCCGCGAAAAAGCGCTCAGGGGTGTCTTTTTCACCCGGCCCCGGCTGGTGGCGAAAAACACGTAACGGTCATCCTCGAACTCGCTGATGGGCAGGACTGCGTTGATCCGTTCGTCCTGTTCCAGCGGCAGCAGGTTCACGATGGGCCGGCCCCGGGCGCCCGGACTCGCCTGGGGGACCCGGTAGACCTTGAGCCAATAAACCTTTCCGCGGCTTGAGAAACACAACAATGTGTCGTGGGAATTGGCGACGAACAACTGGTCGACGAAATCCTCTTCCTTGACGCGGGTCGCTGCCCGGCCCCTTCCGCCCCGGCGCTGTGCCTGGTACGTCGTCAGGGGTTGCGCCTTGGCATATCCACCGTGGGACAGCGTCACCACCAGGTCTTCCTGCGGAATCAGATCCTCGATGGTCAGATCCGCGTAGTCCTCGACGATTTCCGTGCGGCGTTCGTCCGCGTACCGATCCCTGACCTCCGTCAACTCCTCGCGAATAACGCCAAGCAAGCGGTCCGGGTTGGCCAGTATTTCAATTAACTCATTAATTTTATCTACTATCTTGATGTATTCATTGCTAATCTTGTCTTGTTCAAGCGCCGTCAAACGATGCAGACGGAGATCGAGGATTGCCTGGGCCTGGGTCCTCGACAGGCGGTATCCGACTCCATCGATACCGCTTTCAAGCCCGAAATCTTCCGTCTGGCCCTCGGGCCTTGTGGCGTCGGCGCCCGCCCGCTCCAGCAGCGCCACGACCTGACCCGGCGGCCAGACGCGCCCCATCAACCCTTCCCGCGCTTCAGCGGGCGACGATGACCCCCTGATCAGCGCGATCACTTCATCGATGTTGGCCAGGGCAACCGTCTGCCCTTCCAGCACGTGGGCCCGTTCCCTGGCCTTGCGAAGCTGGTAGAGAGTACGCCGCGTGATGACCTCCCGGCGGTGACGGAGAAACGCCTCGAGCAGGCTCTTGAGATTCAACAGCCGCGGTTGGCCGTCCAGCAGGGCGACCATGTTGATGCCGAAGACGCTTTCAAGCTGCGTGTGCTTGAAGAGATTGTTCAGCACCACGTCGGAAATCTCACCCCGCCTCAGCTCGATTACCACGCGCAATCCGTCCTTGTCGGACTCGTCGCGCAGTTCGGTGATGCCCTCCAGGCGTTTCTCGCGCACCAGTTCGGCAATCTTCTCGATCAGCCGCGCCTTGTTGACCTGGAAGGGCAGTTCGGTGATGACAATGGCTTCACGGCCCTTCTTGTCCAGCGGTTCGATATGGGTGCGCGCGCGAATGTAGACCTTGCCCCGGCCGGTCTTGTAGGCGTTGAACACGCCCTGAACGCCGTATACCAGTCCTGCGGTGGGAAAATCGGGGCCCGGAACCAGCTCGATCAGTTCGGCGATACTCAATTCCGGGTTATCCAGCAGCGCCAGGCAAGCGTCGATGATTTCACCCAGGTTGTGGGGCGGGATATTGGTGGCCATGCCGACCGCGATGCCCGACGAACCGTTGACCAGCAACTGCGGCAGGCGCGTCGGCAGGACCGACGGTTCATGTTCGGTTTCGTCGTAATTGGCGACGAAATCGACCGTCTCCATGTCGATGTCGGCCAACAACTCCTGGGCGATCCGCGCCATGCGCACTTCGGTGTAGCGCATCGCCGCGGGGGCATCGCCGTCGACGGAACCGAAATTGCCCTGCCCGTCCACCAGGATGTAGCGCATGGAGAACTCCTGGGCCATGCGCACGATGGTGTCGTAGACCGCGCTGTCGCCGTGGGGATGGTATTTTCCGATCACATCGCCCACCAGGCGCGCCGACTTCTTGTAGGGGCGGTTGTACTCGTTGCCCAGTTCGCGCATGGCGTAGAGCACGCGCCTGTGTACGGGCTTGAGGCCGTCGCGAGCGTCGGGCAGCGCCCGGCCCACGATCACGCTCATGGCGTAATCCAGGTAGGACTGCCGCATCTCGTCTTCGAGATTGACAGGCAGGATCTCTTTCGCCGCCTCCACCATAGAATCCACTACCGTCTCGCGGTCTTCGCGACGGGCTCAGTTTTCCCCGGAAAAACCCCTGTTAATGCAGGCAAAGCGGGCTACCGCAGAATCTGTGCGACCTGCGGTTCACGCTGCCGAAATGCACTTGAAGAAACCGTAATCCAAGCGTTCAGGATGACCGCGTAATTCTACCATAAGCGAGGGCTTGGCCCGCGGTCGCCGGACCCCGCTATACTTCGCGCCTGTACCCGACTTCGCCATGGTGCGCCGTCTGCCGTGAGCCAACCCATCGATGCTCTGATTTGCCCGCGCTGGACCATCGCAGTGGAACCCGATACCGCTGTACGGGAGGCGCTTTGTCTCGCGGTCCAGGGCGGCAAGATCCTGGAATTGTTACCGAGAGAGCAGGCATTGCAGCGCTACGCTCCCGCAGAGGTATACGAGCGCCCGGACCACGTGCTGATGCCGGGGTTGGTGAACGCCCACACCCACGCCGCCATGTCGCTGATGCGCGGCTTCGCGGACGACATGCCCCTGAAGCAGTGGCTCACCGAGAAAGTCTGGCCCACCGAAATGAGATTCGCGGCGCCGGAGTACGTTGCGGATGGCGCCCGGCTGGCCGTTGCGGAGATGCTGCGGGGAGGGATCACCTGCTTTGCCGACATGTACTTCTACCCGCTGTCGACAGCCCAGGTGGCCGCGGAGAGCGGGATCAGGCTGGTGGCGGGCATGATCGCGCTGGAATTTCCCACTCCGTGGGCGGCCGATGCCGCCGAGTACATACGCAAGGGACTTGCCGTTCACGACTCGGTTCGCTCCGAGCCGCTGGTGAGCACGATGTTCGCGCCCCACGCCCCCTACACCGTCGCGGACGGCACACTGAAACGCATTCGCCAGCTCGCCGACCAGCTCGACGTGCCAGTGCAGACGCATCTCCACGAGACCGCCGGGGAGATCGACGACTCCATCTCGGAGACGGGGCGGCGACCGATTCGGCGCCTCGACGATCTGGGGCTGATCAATCCGGGCCTGATGGCCGTGCACGCCACTCAACTGAGCGCCGGAGAAATAGATCTTCTGGCGCTGAACGGATGCAGCGTGATCCATTGCCCGCGCTCCAACCTCAAGCTGGCGAGCGGCGCTTGTCCCGTGGCCGACTTGCTGGCGGCGGGCGTTAACGTGGCGCTGGGAACCGACGGGGCGGCCAGCAACAACCGGCTGGATCTCTGGGCCGAAATGGACACCGCGGCGCTGCTCGGCAAGTGGGTCGCCGGCGACGCCGCTGCCCTGCCCGCTCCGGAGTTGTTGAAGATGGCCACCATCAACGGCGCCCGGGCGCTGGGACTCGAAGACGCCATCGGCTCGCTGGAGCCGGGCAAAAACGCGGATGTGATCTGCGTGCGCCTGGGCGCGGCGGAGACGCGTCCGGTGCACGACCCGGTATCTCAACTGGTTTATGCAGCCGGGCGGGAACACGTCACCGATGTCTGGGTAGCCGGACAGCACCTGTTGGACGACGGCACGCTCACACGGATGGAAACGGCTGCCGTATGCGACAGGGCCGACCGATGGGCGAACAGGATGCACGTCTCGTGAGCCGGACCGAGCGCAACGCGGACCCCGAGGAACTGGCCAGATTCGAAGCGCTGGCCGGCCGTTGGTGGAACCCCGACGGCCCAATGAAAGCGCTGCACGAAATCAATCCGTTGCGTCTGGATTACATCGACAGACGCGCTCCCCTGAAGGGCGCGCGCGTACTGGATGTGGGCTGCGGTGCGGGCCTGTTGAGCGAGGGAATGGCCCGGCGCGGCGCACGTGTCCTGGGCATCGACCTTGCCCGCGCCAGCCTCGACGTGGCCGCCGATCACGCCCGGGAGCACGATATCGAGGTGGAATACCGGTGCCAGGGCGCCGAGGAGCTGGCCGCCGAGCAGCCCGGAGCATTTGAAGTCGTGACCTGCATGGAAATGCTGGAGCATGTTCCGGACCCCTCTCTGGTCGTCGCAGCGTGTGCCCGCGCAGTACAACCGGGCGGAACGGTGTTCTTTTCCACGATCAATCGCAACCTGAAGAGTTTTCTGCTGGCCATCGTCGGCGCGGAGCATGTGCTGGGGATGCTGCCGAGAGGCACCCACGAGTACGAAAAGCTGATACGCCCGTCAGAGCTGGCCGCCTGGTGCCGGGAAGCCGGACTGCAGGTACTGGATATCACCGGTTTGCATTACAACCCCCTGACCCGGAGCTTCCGGCTCGGGGGCAATGTCGATGTCAACTACTTTGTCGAGACGCAGCCAGAAATTGCGGAATGAACGTTAAGGCCGTTCTCATGGACCTGGACGGAACGCTGGTGGATACCGCTCCGGACCTGGTCGGCGTGCTGAACACGCTTCTGGTTGACCGCAGTCGTCCGCCCGTACCCTTTGCCATCGCCCGCAACGAGGTTTCCAACGGCGCCCTGGGACTTTTGCGGCTGGGTTTTCCCGAGCACGGCAGCGACGAAGAGCTTGAACCGTTGCGCCTGGAATTTCTTGAAATCTACACACGTAACGTATGCGTATATTCCCGTTTATTTAACGGGTTAGATTATATTCTTTCAAAATTACATAAAGAATCGGTCTCGTGGGGTATAGTCACGAACAAACCTCACTCCATGACGGCTCCGTTACTTGAAGCACTCGACCTGCCCCATCTGCCAGGTTGCGTCGTCAGCGGAGACCGGCTCCCGCAGCGCAAACCCCACCCTGCCCCGCTGTTGCTTGGCGCCGAGGAACTGGGCATCGGCGCGGAGCGCTGCATCTACGTCGGTGACGCACGCCGCGACATCGACGCCGGAAGGGCCGCGGGCATGGCCACCGTCGCCGCCGCCTACGGCTACATCCGCGCTTCCGACGATCCCGCGCAATGGGGCGCCTCTGCGGTCGTCCGGCGCCCCGGGGAACTGCTCGATGCAGTGAACGGCCTGGCATGAACCGCCCCATGTCATTGCGCACCTACAAGCCGCGCATCGATCTGCTGGAGGGCCGGGTGATCCTCGTCACGGGGGCCAATCGAGGGATCGGCCTGGCGGTGGCCCGGGATTTCGCGCGCCATGGCGCCACCGTCATCCTGCACGGGCGGGACGAGAAGGCACTGGATGGCCTGTATCGCGAGTTGAGTGAACTTGGTCCCGAACCCGCCGTCGCGGCACTGGACCTCGAATTCGCCCAGGGCAAGGACTACCATGACCTGACCACCCAACTGGAGACCCGATTCGGCAAACTGGATGGGCTGCTCCACAACGCCAGCATTCTCGGCGACCGCAGTCCCGTCGAGCACTACGATATCGGCCTGTGGCAGAAGGTGATGCACGTCAACTTCAACGCGGCCTTCATTCTCACGCGGTGCCTGCTGCCCCTCATGCGCCGCTCCGAAGACGCCTCCGTGGTATTCACGACCAGCGGAGTAGGCAACCAGGGGCGAGCCTACTGGGGCGCCTACTGTTGTTCCAAATTCGCCACGGAGGGTCTGACGCAGACTCTGGCTGATGAACTGGAAAACACGAACATCAGGGTGAACTGTATCGACCCAGGGGCCGTTCGCACTGCCATGCGGCAGGCAGCTTACCCGGCTGAAGATCCCCGGACCCTGCCAACGCCCGAGAGCCTGACCGGCGCCTACCTGTACCTCCTGGGGCCTGACAGCCGGCGGGTGAACGGAGAACGCATAAGGGCACAGCCCTGAGCGCTTGCACACGGTCTGTTGCAAGCGCAGACCCTTTTGCGGCTCAGCCGCCGGATTCGGATCGCAGTCCGACTGCGCCGTACAGGGCCTCAAGCTCCGGTACGGTCAGTTGTCTTGTCATGCCACGATGCATGTCGCCAAGCGCTACCGGACCGTATTCGGTTCGCAGCAGCCGGTTGACCGGGATGTCCAGCGCCGCGAACAGGCGCCGAATCTCCCGGTTACGGCCTCCGTGGAGCGAAACACGGTACCAGGCGTTGGCGCCCGAGCCGCCGTGCATCGCTATGCTATCGAATTTCGCGACTCCGTCCTCCAGTTCAATTCCGTCTCGCAGTTGCTTCAACTGCCTGGTCGAAAGCCGCCCGAGTATACGCACGGCGTATTGCCTGGGAATCTCGTAGCTCGGGTGCATCAGGCGATGCGCGAGTTGACCGTCGGTGGTGAGGAGCAGCAGACCGGCGGTGTTGATATCCAGGCGGCCCACCGCGATCCAGCGGCCCCGTCGCGGCGGTCTGACCTGCTGAAAAACGGTCGGCCGCCCCTCAGGGTCCCGGCGGGTGGTGACTTCGCCCACGCGCTTGTAGTAGGCGATGCACTGCGCGGGGCCGGCCGCGGTGGGCAGGTGCAACAAGCGTCCGTCGAGGTAGACGCGTTCGTTGCCCGAGAGCTGATCGCCCAACCTGGCCGGGACATCCTCGACGACCAGGCGCCCCTGCCTGATCCAACGCTCCACCTGCCTGCGCGAAGCCACGCCGGCGTTCGCCAGCACCTTCTGAATGCGCTCAGCCACCGGTGTCGGTCGAATCCGGATCCTCCAGCGCTGCCTGGTCCGGCAGTTCAGCCGGCAGACCGGGTTCGGGAAGCTCCAGCGCCACGTTGAGATCGTCCAGGTCCCGGATCTCCGACAGCGGCGGCAGATCGTCTAGCTTCTTCAACCCGAAGTAGTCCAGAAATTCCTTCGTCGTGGCGTAGAGAGCAGGCTTGCCGGGCACATCCCTGCGGCCGACCACGCGAATCCAGCCGCGCTCCAGCAAGGTCCTGACCATGTTGGTGCTGACCGAAACACCGCGAACCTGTTCGATATCACCCCGGGTCACGGGCTGCCGATAGGCGATCAGGGCCAGCGTCTCCAGCATTGCCCTGGAGTACCGGGGAGCGCGCTGCTCCCAGAGCGGGGCGAGCCGCGAGGTCATGGATTGGCGGATCTGGATCCGGTAGCCGCTGGCAACCTCCCTGAGTTCGATGCCACGGCCCTTGTAGTCGTTGCCGAGTTCCTGGAGAGCGGCCCTTATCGTTCTGCGCTCCACGTCCCCGGAGCCGGCCGCGAACAGCTCGTCGAGCTGGTCCAGGCTCAACGGTCGCCCGGCCCCAAGGAGGGCGGCCTCGACAACATGCTTGATCTCCGCGATTTCCATCGCTGCCGCTCAGGCGCGCTGTTCTTCCGGGCCTGCGCTGTCCGGGCCTGCGCTGTCCGGGCCCGGTGCGTCCGCAGCGGCCCGCAGATAGATGGGCCCGTAGAGTTCGTTCTGCACGACATCCACCGTGGCTTCCTTGATCAACTCCAGGATGGCGAGAAACGTCACCGTCAGGCCGGGCCGGCCCTCAGCAGGGTCGAAAAGCCGTCTGAACTCGGTGAACCCGGTGTCTTTGAGCGCGTCCAGGATCTGTGACATGCGCTCCCTGACGGACAGGCGCTCCCGCTGGACGTGATGGTGAGAGTACAGATCAGCCCGCCGGACGGCATCGTGGAACGCCAGCAGCAGTTCCCTCAGGTCGACCTCCGGAGGCTTGGTGACCAATCGCTTTCCCTCGACCTCCGCGGCCGCCTGAGCGATATCCCGTTCCATGCGCTGCAGCGCGTCCATGTCCTCGGCGGCCGTCTTGAATCGCTCGTATTCCTGAAGGCGGCGGACCAGTTCGGCGCGGGGGTCCTCCTCCTCCTCGCTGTCTCCCGGTGGCCGCGGCAATAGCATCCTCGACTTGATCTCGGCCAGGGTGGCCGCCATGACCAGATATTCGCCCGCCAATTCAAACTGCATGTCCTGCATGAGTTCGATATAGCGCGTGTACTGCTCGGTGACATCGGCGATGGGGATGTCGAGAATGTCCAGGTTCTGCCGCCTTATGAGGTACAGCAGCAGGTCGAGCGGCCCTTCAAAGGCCTGGAGAAAGACCTTGAGGGCGTGCGGTGGGATATAGAGGTCCCGTGGCAGCTCCGTAACCGGTTCTCCCTCAACCACTGCGAAGGGCATCTCACGTTGCCGGGGATCGCCCGCCTCGCCGGAGATGGGTGGCGCCGTGGGAACCAGCTTGAGCCTGGGTTTTGATGAACTCCGGGTTTCAGTCATTCATGCGAGTCCTGCTACCGTTCGCAGGAAGAATCTCAACAGAGGCAATCGCAGGGGATCCACCAGCGTCCAGAGAACGCCGGTGAACATCAACGCAATCAGGATCAGAAACCCGAACGGCTCCACGTATTGCAAGGCGCGCGCAAATTGCGGCGGCAGCAGGCCCGCCAGCACACGCCCACCGTCAAGGGGCGGAATCGGCAACATGTTGAATACAGCCAGGAGGACGTTGATGACGACCCCGAACAAGCTCATTTGCACTATCCAGTCGCTTCCCAGGTCCAGGCCCAGATCGAATGCGATCCGTTGCGACAGCAACAGCGCCCAGCCAAGCGCCATCGCCAAATTGACTGCCGGACCGGCGGCGGCCACGAGGATCATGTCGCGCCGCGGGTTACGGAGGTTGTGAAACGCCACCGGCACCGGCTTGGCCCAACCAAAGGCCCACATGCCGGAACTTGCTACCACCATGACAAAGGGCACGATGATCGTGCCGAGAGGATCGACGTGCTTGATCGGGTTGAGCGTCAGACGACCGGCATATTTGGCCGTCGGATCGCCGAGGTGCAACGCCACCCAACCGTGGGCGACTTCATGCACGGTAATCGCAAATATCATCGGAATGGCGACCGTCGCCACCAGGATCACGATGCTCATGATTTGCGCGTCCGGCATCCGCGTAGCATAGCCCGGTTGACGCCTCGGCTGCTACCGCTCCGTGGGGGGCAACGATGCCGCTCAGGCTTGGCGAGACTCTTGTGCCGGGCGCCGCTACGTCAGACCGGCCACGCTGCCCTTGCCCTCGCGCAGGACCTGCACATCGCCCTTACTCAAATCCAGGACGGTGGTCGGCTCGATACCGCACGAGTCTCCGTCCACGATGAGGTCCACCTGGCGTTCCAGGCGATCGCGGATTTCCTGTGCGTCGGTCAGGGGGATTTCATCGCCGGGCAAGAGCAGGGTGGAACTGATCAGAGGCTCGCCGAGGGTCGCCAGCAGGGCCTGAGCAATGGGATGGTTCGGTATTCGCAAGCCGATCGATCGACGTTTCGGATCCTGCAGGCGCCGGGGAACTTCTCCGGTCGCACGCAGAACGAACGTATACGGGCCGGGCGTCAGGGAGCGAAGCAGCCGGTAGGCCCAGTTGTCAAGGCGAGCGTACGTGGATATTTCCGACAGGTCCCGGCACACCAGCGTGAAATGGTGGCCCTTGCGGGTGCCGCGGAGCCGGCGGATGCGTTCCGCCGCCCACCGGTTCCCGAGGTACGCGCCCAGGGCATAACAGGAGTCGGTGGGATAGACGATCAGGCCACCGGACCGGATGATCCGCACCGCCCCTTCCAGCAGGCGCCCCTGGGGATTGTCGGGGTGAATCCGAAAAAACTGGCTCATCGGGGCATTCTACTTCCGACTTGCGTTAAGATGCAGCGCTCGGAAGCGGCGCCACCGTCATGCAGGCCCTGATCGACTTTCTGCCCATCATCGTCTTCTTCGCGGTCTACCAGGCCGCCGACATCTATGTTGCCACCGCAGCGCTTATCGTCGCCATGGCGTTGCAGATGGGCTACCAGTGGCTGCGGACCCGAACGGTCAACAGGATGCTGCTCATTTCCGGGGGCCTCGTATTCCTGTTCGGCGGCATCACCCTGCTCTTCCGGAATCCGATCTTCATCCAGTGGAAGCCCACGGTCGTGAACTGGCTGTTCGCGGCGGGGTTTCTGGTCAGCCGCTACATCGGTTCCAAGACGATTACCGAACGCCTCATGGGCGAGGCCGTGGAACTGGAACCGAACATGTGGCGGCAGTTAAACCTCATGTGGGTCGGCAACTTCACCTTCCTCGGCGTGGCGAACATCTATGTCGTGTACAACTTTTCCGAAGCTGTCTGGGTGAACTTCAAGCTGTTCGGCATGCTCGGGTTCACGCTGCTGATGGTGATCGTCCAGGTGGCCTGGATCGCCGCAAAGACAGCCGATCGACAGCACCAGGAGGGTTGATCGTGCTGTACTGCATCCTGGCCCGGGACGTGCCCGACAGCGAACCGCTCAGAGCAAAGGCGAGGAAAGCGCACCTGGGCCGTTACCGGAAACTGGTCGAGGCAGGGCGGCTCATCGCCGCCGGTCCCCTGCCGAATATCGATGCGCCGGACCCGGGTCCGGCCGGCGTGGCCGGCAGCCTGACCATCGCCGAGTTCGAATCGCTCGAGGACGCCCGCGAATGGGCCGAGTCGGATCCGTTCGTCGAGTCCGGCGCCTACGAATCCGTGGAAGTGCACCCGTTCAAACA
Source organism: Gammaproteobacteria bacterium (assembly GCA_022820625.1). Lineage (GTDB taxonomy): Bacteria > Pseudomonadota > Gammaproteobacteria > Steroidobacterales > Rariloculaceae > UBA6522. The sequence goes on from JAJEFE010000062.1 coordinate 65,780, forward strand.
GGTCCTGCCGTGAGCAAGGACCGGCTCCGCCTGATACGTTCACGGCTTGAAACCGCTTTTGAACCGGCGCAACTGGAATTGGTTGACGAGAGCCATCTGCACGTGGGCCACGCCGGCGCCGCTGACGGCAAGGGTCACTTCAGGGTGCGAATCGTTTCAGACCGATTCCGGGATACCCGGCCCATTCAGCGGCAGCGAATGGTATTCGAGGCGCTCGGGGAGCTGATGCAGACCGACATCCACGCCCTGAGCATTTCCGCACAACCCCCGACCGCCGCGGATACCGGCGGTAACTGACGACGAGATCACCATGAACAAAAACTGCACGAATGCGACTTTCCTCGTATTGGCCCTGGTGCTTGGAGGCTGCGCCGAGCAACCGGACTCCGAACAGCCAGAGGCCAACCCCTTCGGCGAGGCCAGGGTCGCAACGATCAACGGCGCGCCCCTCTATGCCTCCGTTTTTGAGGCCTATGCCGTTGCGCGGCTGCAGACATCCATGGACGACCTGTCGGACGAAGAGCGCGATGGCCTGCTCGAGGAAATGATCCAGTTCCAGCTACTGGCGGGAGCGGCCGTCGACGCCGGACTGACCGGGGAACTGGACATCGCCATCGACCTGGAACTGCAACGCCTGCAGACGCTGAGCCGCCTGATGGCCACACGGCACCTGGACGAGAACCCGGTGACATCGATCGAACTCCAGGACGCCTACGAACAGAACATCGACCAGTTATCCGGTCCCCAGTACAAGGCCCGCCACATCCTCCTGGAACAGGAGGCGGAAGCGGCGGCGATCATCGGCGAACTCGACGGCGGCGCCGATTTCGCGCAACTGGCCATGGAGCGCTCCACCGGACCCTCGGGACCCAATGGCGGCGACCTGGGCTGGTTCTCGGCCGATACCATGGTCGAACCCTTCGCCAACGCCGTCCGCTCCATGGAAGTGGGCACGTATTCCCCCGAGCCGGTCCAAACGCGGTTCGGCTGGCACGTTATTCTCCTGGAAGAAATGGAAGATCGGGCGCCACCGGGGCTCGAGGCGGTACGCGCCGACATCACCTCGGTGGTGGAACAGCAGAAGGTCGAGGCGTTCCTGAATTCGTTGCGGGAGCAGGCGGAGATTGTTATCGGCGAATAGGCACCGGGACAATTGCGACTGGCCAGTATTCAATCTGAACAGAATCCCCTCGACGACACCCCGGCCAAGCATAGAGAACATCAGTTCGATAATATATCATTTCTGACATATACTCTCGCCGTCACCATGAGTCCTCAGGATAAACCGCTCGCATGGATGCACGGTGAGATCAAGACACCTCCGTTTTCCAAGGCGGCGAGACTTGAAGCGGGATATCTATTGAGGCTGTTGCAACGCGGTGACAAGATTGGGATGCCTCATTCCCGGCCCATGCCATCAATCGGAAAGAGGTGCCACGAATTGCGTATATCGGATGGGGGAGTGAACTGGCGCATCATCTACCGTATCGATTCGGAAGCAATAGTCATTGCTGAGGTGTTCTCCAAGAAAACAGGAAAAACACCCAACACTGTAATCGAGACTTGTAAAGCGAGACTGCGGGAGTACGAGCATGGACAAGGGTAAGAAGGCAAGATTGGAGAAAAAAGGCTGGAAAGTCGGAACAGTTGCCGAGTTTCTGAATCTGACCGTTGAGGAATCTACCTATATCGAAATGAAGCTTGCCCTTAGTGAAAAACTCAAGGAGCGAAGGCTGCGAAAGAAGCTCACGCAAGCTCAACTTGCAACGGCGATTGAATCCAGCCAGTCCCGCGTCGCGAAAATGGAGGCTGGCGATCCTACGGTGTCCATCGACTTACTTGTGAAATCGCTTCTCGCTCTTGGCGTCTCCAAGAAGGAGCTTGGGCGCACAATTTCGTAGCCGAGCGGTCGGTGGTGAAAAAACCTTGTTGAGCCGCCAGTGTCTTCTAGAGCAGATAATGACGGGCATTGGGGGCGCAAGGATGTGGGCACCTGAGTTTTCGACTTGTGGAATGTATCTACCGCTTCCGACCAGTAGCGTCACGCGGAAACACTACGACGCTATGGACTAACCATGACTGATCGACTCCCCATCCGGTGTTTACGCTTGTGCCCGAGGAACGTTTGGACCAATGGCTAATACCGCGCTTGACTCCGCGCGCCGTCGTGCCGATGAACTGCGCACCGAATTGCGGCGGCACGAACATCTCTACCATGTCCTCGACCGGCCCGAAATAGAGGACGAGGAGTTTGACGCGCTCATGCTCGAACTGCGCCGGATTGAAGAGGAATATCCTGAGCTGATAACGCCCGATTCACCCTCGCAGCGGGTCGGCGGCGCGCCCCGGGAAGGAGTGGAGAAGGCTTCCCATTCCTCGCCGATGCTCAGCCTGGACAACGCCCTTGATGACGCGGAGCTGCGCGACTTCGACCGCAGGTTACGTGAGCTCGCGGAGATCGAAACCATCGAATACGTCGGCGAACTGAAACTTGACGGCGTATCGATGGCCGTCCGCTACGCTGGCGGCCAACTGGTACTGGCCTTGACCCGAGGCGATGGCGAGCAGGGTGAAGTGATCACGCCGAACGCCAAAACTTTGCCCACCGTACCGCTATCGATACCGGCGCAGACGCTTGAAGCAAACAGTGTGCCGGCAGACTTCGAGGTGCGGGGCGAGGTGGTCATGCTCAAGTCCGCGTTCCAAAAGCTGAACACGCGACAGCAGAAGGATGGCCAGCAACTCTACGCCAATCCTCGCAATGCCGCTGCGGGGACGCTGCGCATGCTGGACTCTGCGGTCACCGCATCCCGCCGCCTGGACTTTTTTCCCTACTTGCTGCTGGCTGACGGGACTGCCGTATTCGGTTCGCACTGGACGGCGCTCGATGCGCTGGCGGCTATCGGCTTTAAAGTCAATCCACACCGCAAACGGCTGCACGGCCTCCAAGAATTGTCGGAGTTCCGTGACGAGTGGCTGTCGAAACGTGATTCGCTTGCGTATGAAATCGATGGTCTCGTGGTCAAGGTCGACTCCGTAGAGATTCAGAAGCGGGTCGGAACGACCGCCAGGGCACCACGCTGGGCAATCGCTTGCAAGCCGGCCGCACGGCAGGCGGAAACGGTTGTTCAAGCCATCGAGGTGCAGGTCGGGCGGACTGGCGCCGTCACGCCTCGCGCCGTGCTGGAACCGGTGCCGGTAGGTGGTGTAACCGTATCTCATGCCACTCTTCACAACGCGCAGGAGATTGAGCGCCTGGGACTACAGATCGGAGACCGGGTGATTGTGGTGCGTAGCGGCGACGTTATCCCGAAGGTCGTGCGGGTCGTCGAAGAAGGCGCGCAGCGCAAGCCTTTCCGAATGCCATCGGACTGTCCGTCTTGCGGCGCGCCCGTGGTACGCGAGGAAGACGAGGCGGTGGCGCGGTGTAACAACGCCAGTTGTGGCGCACGCCTGAAGGAGTCGATCCTGCATTTTGCACACCGCTCAACGATGAATATTGACGGCCTCGGCGCCTGGCTTGTCGATGAGTTGGTCGAGCAGGGATTGGTGGACAACCTTGCCGATCTCTACGACTTGCAAACGAACCAACTGGCAGAAATGGAGAAGGTCTCGGTTCTCGGTGAGGAGCAAGCTGCGTCGTATGTCGAGGCCATTGCCCGGTCGAAGTCCAAAATGACTTGGCGAAGGCTTGTAACTGCGTTGGGCATACCGGGAATAGGCCCGTCCAAGGCTGAAGCGCTGGCCAAAGAATTCGATAGCCTGAAAGCGCTTGTAGCGGCAGACTCGGAGGCTTTGGAAAAAGTGAAGGGCATCAGCCGCACCAATGCCACAGCGATTCGGACATTTCTTGGAATGGAGCCGAACCGCCGGCTGCTGCAAATGTTGCAACAGGCAGGTTTGCCCGTTGGGCCGGAGTCGCGCAATGTGCTTGCGAACGAATCCAAACCAGGTCACGCAGTAGGCGCAAAGCGACCGTCTCCGTCGGATGACGGCGAGGAGTGCAAGAAGGCGCTCCGGCAGTTCATTATCGGATGTGCCAAGCACATCGACGGAATGGGTCCGACGGTTGCTCGCAAGCTGGTCGACGACGGGCTGGTGAAGAACCCGGTGGACCTGTATCGGCTGAAAGCAGAGAAACTGGCTCAGCTTAGAACGACGATCAAACTGGGCGCGAAGGCGGCGAACAAGGTCATCAATGCCCTGGAGAGTTCGAAGCACGCGCCGTTGGAGCGATTGGTATTCGGTCTGGGCATTCGCCACGTAGGGGATCGCACGTCGGAATTGCTGGCCCATCGCTTCGGTACCCTGGATGCCATAATCGTGGCGCCCGTAGAAGAACTTGAGCAGGTGGAGGAAGTAGGTCCCCGCATCGCCGAGTCGATCCGCGCATACTTCGATTCAGATGCAAATCGGAGCATGATCGAAAGGTTGCGCGCCGAAGGACTCGAATTTGGCAAGACAACACCTCGGGTACCGAGGCTGTCTGGCGAGGTTGTGGTGTTTACAGGAACTCTCGGGATTGCTCGCGCCGATGCCGCCGACCTTGCGTCTGCGGCGGGATATGAAGTCGGGAAAAGCGTGACGCAGCGTACGACGCTGGTGGTGGTCGGCGATACAGATTTACGGAAACTCGCAGGCCGAACCAAGAGTTCCAAGCACCGCAAGGCCGAACAACTCGCCCTTGCGGGACAACCCATCCGAATAATCGGCGAATCGGATTTCCGGTCGATCATCGAAACCGGAACAAGAGACAACTTAGCGTAGCGGTCAGCGGCCGGATTGCCGGCGGCGGTATTCGATCAATTCCTCGCGAAGGTACCGTTCGCCCTGGATGCTCCACGAATTCCCCAATTCGTCGAGCAGTCGGGCATCCAGCGATTGGCAGAGATCGCGTGCAATGCCGATCATCTTGTCAAACCGCTCGACCGGATCGCGGGATCCGGGCAGGACCATGAAAAAGGTGATGCCAGGCAGTATGGTACCCGGAATATTGGACAGATCGAACGAACCGGGCTCCACCAGGTTGGCGACGCTGAAGCCGCTTTCCGGCACATTGCGATCCTCGCAATAGTGGAAAATCCCATATGGGCCGTGCTGCAGGCCCGCCTCCCGCAACGCCTGGACCGTGCGCTCGGCGTCGAGTCGCTCGACTTCCCCGGAGACCAGGCGCAGGCTGACGACCCGCTCCGTCTCTGGCACGGGATCTGCAGTACCGGGTGCGGCCTGGGGCTCATCGGGCTGTGGCTCGTCAGGCTGCTCGCCGGCACCATTGCCGGAGCGGGTGTCAACCACGACGGCCTCGGGCGAACCGCCTCTTTCCTCAAAGCCTGCAGGGAACCCCTCTTGCGCCTGGACCGACTCCGTTGCCGGGACGGATGTCTCCGGTTCCTCGGGCCAGACCACCGGCTCAGACCGGGGCGTTTCGGACGGCCTGGAACGCGACTTGATCAAACCTCCGAGGAAAACGCCCAGAACCACGAGCAGACCGAGTCCTAGCAGTACCCATCGTAGTTCCAGTTCGGACCAGGTCATCAGGGCCTGTTAACGTCTTCTGGACAGCTTCTGCGGAGTCCATTATTACACCGCAGCAAGTTGAACCGCCTCGTCGATGTCGACGGCAACCAACCGGGATACTCCCGGTTCGCTCATGGTCACGCCGGTCAGTTGCTGCATGGATTCCATGGTGGTCTTGTTGTGCGTTATCAGAACGAACTGCACGCGTTGCGACATCTCGCTCACGATTTCGGCGAATCGTCCGACGTTGGCATCGTCGAGGGGCGCGTCAACCTCATCCAGCAGGCAGAACGGCGCCGGATTGAGTTCGAAGATCGAGAAGACCAGCGCCACGGCGGTCAGCGCCTTCTCGCCGCCGGAGAGCAGGTGAATCGTGCTCACGCGCTTGCCCGGAGGACGCGCCATGATGGTGACCCCCGAAGTGAGCAGGTCGTCGCCGTCAAGCTCAAGGTACGCGTGCCCGCCGCCGTAGAGCCTGGGAAACAGTCTCGCGAGACCGGCGTTGGCGGCCTTGAAGGTTTCGTCGAATCGGGTCCGCGTTTCGCGGTCGATCTTGCGGATGGCGTTCTCCAGCGTGGCCAGCGCCTTGCCGAGATCCGCGTACTGGTCGTCGAGGTACTGCTTTCGCTGCGACTGCTGCTCGAGTTCGTCGATGGCTGCCAGGTTGACGGATCCCAGCAATCGAATACGCCGCTCCAGTTTCGCAAGACCCGTCTCCCAGGACGAAACCGATGCGTCCTCGGGTAGCGACTCCAGCAATTGACCGGCATCGAAACCGGTTGCGGACAATTCGGTGCTGACCGAATCCATCCTCACTTCGCCTTCGCGCACGTCGAGCCGCGCCTCCTCCACCGCCTGGCGCGACGCCTCGACGTTGCGCTCCTGCTCGGCGTGGCTGAACTTCGAGTCTCTCAAGCGCGATTCCACATCTTCGACCGCACCGCGGGCCGCATGAAGCTGGTCCTGTACCTTGAGTTTTTCCCGTAGTTGCTCTTCGAGTACGCACCGTTCTTCGGCCATGGGCTCGACGGCCGCCTGAATTTCAGATTCCAGTTCGCCCCGGCGCCGATGCAGATGATCCTGTTGATCGCGTACCCGTTCCAGGGCGCCGACAGCCGACTCCCTGGTGTTCTTCTCCGCCTCGATACGCTGCGAGAGTTTCTGTACATCGGCTCGAGTCTGGTCCTCACGAGCGCGCGATTCATCAAGCCTGCGCCGATGTTCATCGCGGCGGACTTCCAGCTCCGCCCGCATGTCCGCCAATTCCTTCCCTCGCGTCCGTGCGCTTTCGAACTCCGCCACGGATTGCGCCTCGCGATCCGCAAGGTTCCGGAGTTCCTCGGCAATCTCGCCGATACGACGTTGCTCCGCCTGATTCCTCCGGAGCAATTCCTCTTGACGCGAACGGCTGCTCTCAAGCTCGCTCCGGACATCGGCGTAGCGCTGCTGGCATTCGCCCGTATCCGCCTGTGCACTTTCCTGGCCGGCCTCAATTCGCTCCAGTTCCGTTCGGATCCCCGCCAGCCCGGTTACCTGTGCCTCGACCTGCTTCGCGCTCGAAGCGATGCTCTTGCGCAGCTTCTTGATCTCCTCCGCACGCGCCAGCAAGCCTGCCTGCGGATCAGCGTCCCGTCTGATCCTGATCCACTGCTGGCCCATCCAAAGACCGTCGCGCGTGACCACCGATTCATGCGGCCTCAACCGCCTTCGAATCGCCAGGGCCTCCGTCACGGTCTCGGCCGCGCGGACGCCCTCGAGCAGTCTGTCCACCGCGGGACCACTGACAAAATGGCGTAACATGCGCCTGGGACCGCGCCCGGCCGGATCCTCGGCAATACCGCCGTCCCATAGCGTCACCTGTCCCACGGTGAGCTGCGCCAGGCGCGGCGCCGCCTCATCGATTCCCTCCACGCATACCGCCTGCAGATAGTCGCCCAGCACCGTCTCGACGGCCGTTTCCCATCCCTCCTCCACCTGCAGGGCGTCGGCGTAGCGGGCGTTGGAAAACCAGTCGCTGGTGCTGAGCCAATCACCGACCTGCTGGGACGCCGGCTCGGCGGCCGCTTCCTGCAGTGCCTTCAGGGAAGCCAACCGGCCGCGCTGTTCATGCAGTTGCTGCCGTGCCCCGTCCAGGCTCCGTGCGGCGTCTGCCTCGGATTCCCGCAACGACTGAAGCTGATTCCACGTGCCTTCAAGCGCGGCGGATGCCGCTTCGCTGACGCGCTTGAGCCTTTTTTCCTCTGCGGCCAGTTCTTCCAGGCGTTGCCCCAGCCGCTCCACGCTACGGACGGACTGCGCCTCTTCCAGTTGCCTGCGCTCCTCCTGCAAGCGCTGTTGATGCGCCCGAATATGCCCAAGACGTTCATCCTCGATCCGTTCCTTGTGCTCGGCTTCAGCAAGCGTCTCGATGATGCGTCCCCACTGCTCCTGGGACGACTCCCACGCCTGCTCGGCCTTGCGCAGATCGTCCAGGGCGTCCTGGTGCGCGCTGCAGGCACTGGCAAGGCCCGGCCCGAGTTCCTCCAGCAGGCGATCGACGCGCTGAATGGCTGCGCGGTCGCTGTCGGACAGCGCCCGGCTTTGCACCAACTGTCCGGCGATCTCTTTCAGGTCCTGCTTCTGTCGTTGCTGAAGCCTGCGGTGATGCTCAAGAGACTGTTCGAGCCGACCGATCTCCGAGTCCACCTCCAGCGCCCGGCTGCGCACATCGCCGTGTTGCCTGTTGCGCTTGTCCAGTTCAAGCCGCAATTCTTCGATCAACGCTTCCGTGGCGCGTTGCCGGGCCAGCGCGGCTTCCAGGCCTGTTCGTTTCTCGTCCAGGTGGGCGCACCTGGATGCGTGGTCGTCCTGCAGCGCCGACAATCGCAGCACGAGCAACTCCGCTTCCATCCGCCTCTGATCGGCCTTCAGCGACTTGAACCGTTCGGCAGCCCGCGCCTGGCGTTGCAGGTGGCCGATCTGCTTGCCGACTTCCTCCAGCAGGTCATTGAGCCGGTCCAGGTTCTCGCGCGTACGCCGGATGCGGTGCTCTGTCTCGCGGCGGCGTTCCTTGTACTTGGATATCCCGGCCGCCTCCTCCAGGAAGGCCCGCAATTCCTCGGGCCTGGCCTCCACCAGTCGCGAAATCATCCCCTGCTCGATTATGGAATACCCATGGGACCCCAATCCGGTGCCCAGAAGCATGTGGGTAATGTCCTTGCGCCGGCAACGGCTGTTGTTGAGGAAGTACTTCGAGGTGCCATCGCGCGAAACGACGCGTTTCACCGCGATTTCCGAATAACCCGCCCAGGGCCCGCCAAGGGTTCCGTCGGCGTTGTTGAACATGAGTTCCACGCTGGCTCGGCCGACGGGCTTGCGTACGCTGGACCCGTTGAAGATCACATCGGCCATGGAGTCGCCGCGCAGTGTCTTGGCGGAACTTTCGCCCAGAACCCAGCGAACGGCGTCGATGATGTTGGACTTGCCGCACCCGTTCGGGCCGACAATCGCCATTAAATTTCCGGGGAACGAGATCGTTGTGGAATCCACAAAAGATTTGAAGCCCGAAAGCTTAATCTTGATCAGGCGCATACAGACTTGTGACCGTCGAGCAAAACCAGGCCGCGATTTCTGCTCCAACGGCCCTAGTGTAACGGAAAACGCCGGACAACCCAAAGCAAGCGTGGTGCTGCGCCGTCAATGGGAGGTGTTCGGCGACGCCCGCCTCGAACGCTTGGCGTAGCTCTCCATCGGGCATCTGTACAACGTAGTTCGGGAGGAGCAGGAAAACTCCATATTTGCTTCACATTAAACTCGTATGCTGCACTCAGGGCTAACAGCCCATGCGAAGGAGGAATCATGTCCGGCACGCCGTGGCAAGAGTCGCACGCCGCACAGGGACCGGCGAACGCCAAGACCCTGGAATAATGGAAACCGGCTCGAAAACCATGTCCGCCACGGAGTGCCAGGGCGAACCGGCAATGCTCAGGAACACCAGCGCGACTTATGGGAGTGTAGCGAAGTGGCTACACTGGATAATGGCGCTGTGGGTACCGGTTCGACATTGGCAAACCCGGAACCAGGCCTAAGGATCGGCGCGAAAATAGTCCGCTCGAATGCCTTGTCCGGAGGTTTCGTGATTATTGGCCATTTCTCGGTACGGAGAGATTGCACAAATCGGTTGCTGCGGGCGATTAACGGAGTTCATCCGAAGATGTGATATTGGCGTTGGAGTCGACCCGCGTAGCGCGCAACTCCATAGTCTCGTGTTTGAGTTCAAGTTGCCACGATCAGTATTCCGCTCTGGCGCCATCGCGGTATAATCGCGCGTTTCTCAACCACTGGTATGTCTTGACCCATGGCTGATACGCAGGCCGCCAAGAAAGCGACGACGCGCCGCACGACAAGGGCGCGCGCTTCCAGCGCCAGAGCCAACCTGTTCACAGGTCCGGTGCGCGGATTCGAGCCCTATCGGCCGAAACGGGGCGAACCCTACATGAGCGAAGGCCAGATCGAGCATTTCCGGCAGTTGCTCAACGCCTGGAAGCGGGAACTCATGGAAGAGGTGGACCGCACGATGCTCCACATGAAGGACGATGCGGCGAATTTCCCGGATCCGAGCGATCGCGCGACCCAGGAATCCGATTTCGGGCTGGAATTGAGAACCCGGGACCGTGAACGGAAGTTGCTGAGAAAGATCGATTCCGCGCTGTTGCGCATCGAAGAAGGCAGCTACGGCTATTGCGATGAGACCGGTGACGAAATCGGCCTGAGGCGCCTGGAAGCGCGTCCCGTTGCGACTCTTTGCCTGGAAGCGCAGGAACGGAGGGAATTGGCGGAGCGGCAATTCCGGGACCGCGAGGACCGCTACCGCTAGTCCATCCACGACGACGTCAAGGCCAACCATCAGCTCATCACGGACAACATCCTCGACTTTACGCACCTGGCATGGACGCACCTGGAAACCTTCGGCACTTCGGGCGCGGCCACGGTCGTGCCCGAAGTGACTCCGGGAGAGAACGGGGTTCAACTCAAGTATGTTTACCGGGGTACCGAGTTGACCGAGTTTCACCGGAATCTCACCGGCTGGTCAGGAACGGTTGACCGCACTCATGAACTCGACTGGACGGCGCCCGTGTTCATGCGGGTGCGAAATACCTATACGCCGAATGACGAGTCCAACTACACCGACGGATACCCGCGTCCGCTGGTATTTCGAAGTTCACACGCATTCACTCCGGAAACGGAGACGAGCACCTGGTATTTCTGGACTCATGCCAATCCTGCGGACGCGGGCGGCGACGAGGAACTGGACTTCACCTACAAAATCGTTCACCACGGGTTTGCAAACGAGGACATCCCCATCATTGAAGCCCAGCAGGCGAATATCCTCCTGGATCCGCAAGCGCGCATGCACGCGATCCAGTACGACGCGGCGCCGACCATAGCCCGGCAGATGAACGCCCGACTGGTGGACGCGGAAGCTCATTGACCGGGAAATTTCGCCGCGTTTGACGGTCCGGGACAAAAATGTGCTTCCAGGCGGAAATCTTCCGCAAAATACCGCGAAAATACGCCGATTGGGTGGTGACAATTCAATTTGCGATGTCTATAATGCGCGCCGGCAGTGCGTTACTCCCCCAGCGCGTTGCTACCGGTCGAGCTTCGGCCGGTCATTTTAAAGCCCCCGTTCTGCGGGGGCTTTTCTTTGTCCGGCGAGGTACGAACGGTTACGGGCCATAACAGGCCATCGCGAGACTTCGCATTCAGGCCGCTTCCAGATCCCTCATGCTCAGCCGTATCCGGCCCTGGCGGTCGACCTCAAGCACCTTCACCTTGATCACGTCGCCTTCGGCGAGCTTGTCGCTGACCTTTTCCACCCGCTCATTGGATATCTGCGAGATATGCACCAGGCCATCCTTGCCGGGGAGGATGGAAACGAATGCACCGAAGTCCATCAACCGGACCACCTTGCCCTCATAGATCCGTCCCACTTCCACTTCGGCCGTGATCATTTCGATCCGGGCCTTGGCTTCACGGCCCGAGCTGCCGTCCACCGATGCAATGCGGACCGTGCCGTCGTTCTCAACGTCGATGGTGGCGCCGGTTTCCTCGGTCATGGCGCGTATGACGGCCCCGCCCTTGCCGATGACGTCGCGTATCTTCTCCGGATCGATCTTGATGGTGATGATGCTCGGCGCCCAGTCGGACATCTTCTCCCGCGGCGCCTTGATCACTGAATTCATCCGTCGGAGGATGAACAGCCTGGCGCTGCGTGCCTGTTCCAGGGCATCGGCCATGATCTCGCCGGTGATGCCGTCGATCTTGATGTCCATCTGCAGCGCTGTAATGCCCTTTGCCGTACCGGCCACCTTGAAATCCATGTCGCCCAGGTGATCTTCGTCACCGAGGATATCCGTGAGCACGACGTAATCGTCCCCTTCCTTGACCAGGCCCATGGCGACGCCCGCAACCGGGGCCGAAATGGGTACACCGGCATCCATGAGCGACAGGCTCGTACCGCACACGCTGGCCATGGAACTGGAGCCGTTTGACTCGGTGATCTCCGAGACGACCCGAGTCACGTACGGGAAGTCGTCCGGGTTCGGAAGAACGGCCTCCATCCCCCTTCGCGCCAATCGCCCGTGACCGATCTCGCGGCGCTTCGGACCGGTCATGAAGGCGGTCTCGCCCACGCAGTACGGCGGGAAATTGTAGTGGAGCATGAATTGGTCCTTGCGCTCGCCCTCCAGCGCATCGATGATCTGCGCGTCGCGGCCCGTTCCGAGCGTCGTGACCACCAGCGCCTGGGTTTCGCCCCGGGTAAAGAGCGCTGAGCCGTGGGTCCTCGGCAGCAGGCCGACCTTCACGTCGACGGGCCTGACCTTCCATGTTTCCCGCCCGTCGATCCGCGCTCCACCTGAGAGGACACGCCCACGAACAATGGCCTTCTCAAGGCGGCCAAACTCGGCTTCGATCTGTTTGACACTCCACTCGGAGCCATCGTCGCCCGCCAACGCCTCGATCAGATCGTTCCTGACGTCCGCGAGCCGCGCGCGGCGAGCCTGCTTCTCCACGATCCCGTAGGCGTCGCGCGCCCGATCGCCGGCCTGGACTTCCACGGACTTCGACAGAAGTTCATCGGCCTCGGGCTCCTGCCAGTCGAACGGCTCGGCAGCCACTTCGGCCGCCAGTTCGTCGATCGCGCTGATAGCCGTCTGCATCTGTTCGTGCCCGTACAGCACGGCCCCGAGCATGATCTCCTCGGAAAGCACATTGGCTTCCGACTCCACCATCAGCACCGCGTTTCGCGTACCGGCCACTACCAGGTCCAGATCCGACTCTGCCACTGTAGTCATACTCGGATTGGCGAGGTAGGCGCCGTTTCGGTAACCCACGCGCATGGCGGCGATCGGCCCCTGAAAGGGCAACCCTGAAATCGACAAGGCCGCCGACGCGCCGATCAGCGACGGGATGTCCGCATTGATCTCCGGGTCCACGGAAAGAACGGTCGCAATCACCTGCACTTCGTTGCGATACGACTTGGGAAAGAGCGGCCGGATAGGCCGGTCGATCAGCCTCGAGGTCAGCGTTTCCTTTTCGCTGGGCCGCCCCTCCCGCTTGAAAAACCCGCCGGGTATTCGGCCCGCAGCATAGGTCTTTTCCTGGTAGTTGACCGTGAGCGGGAAGAAATCCCGTTCACCTCCGGGGCCTTTCTGGCCCACCGCGGTAACCAGTACCACGGTGTCGCCCATGGTGACCAGGACGGCGCCGTCCGCCTGACGCGCCATTTCCCCGGTTTCGATGGTGACGGTCTGGTCACCGTATTCAAACGATTTACTTAGCTTCACTCTTCCATTCCCTGCGCAAACGACCGCTGCCCGCAAAGCGGACAGAATCGTTGTATGCCATAACGAATCAGAGCCGTCGACGCGGCTCTGAGAAAATAAGGATTCAACGTCTCAGACCAAGGCGACGTATCAGGTCCTGATAGCGTGCCTGATCGTTCTTCTTCAGATAATCCAATAACTTGCGGCGCTGATTGACCATTTGGAGCAACCCTCGTCGAGAGTGGTGATCTTTCTTGTGGTTTGCAAAATGACCGGTCAACTGCTTGATTCTCGCCGACAACAGCGCTACCTGAATCTCCGCCGAACCCGTATCGCCCTCGCTGCGCTGATATTCGGCGATAATCCCGGATTTTTCTGCTGCACTCAGCCCCATCAGTGTCACTCCGCACCGGTCGCCACAGTTGGTCCGGTAACCGGACCGTTCATGTTCTGCCTGCCGGAAAAACCGCGTATTCTACTCGCACCGTCCCGTTCGTTCCACGCCTTTTTTGTCAATCCGTCAATCGGCGTTCCGGGATACCGCAAATACGCGCCGCGGCGCCAGGCGTCCCGCGGCGGAAACCTCGCCGATACCCAGAAATTCTCCGTCCGGGGAGTAGACCCGAACCTGGCCTGGCGGCAATCCCGGTTGCGCCGCCGCCGCGCGACCGTTGGCAAAAGGCCCGCAGAGCGCCGCGGGAACAACGACGCGTGGCCACGATTTCAGCGCCCTGTCCGCCGGCAACAGGCATCTGTCCAGCGCCTCCAGTCCTTCGGGGGCGAGATCCTCAAGTGCCGGCAGCGTGACCATTTGCGCCTCGCCGAACGGCCCGACGGCCGTGCGGCGCAACGCGCTCACGTGCCCGAAGGTACCGAGCGCGACGGCGATGTCCTCGACCAGGGTCCTCACATAGGTGCCCTTCGAACACGTCACGTCGAAGTGAAGTTCCGAAGAGTGCAGGCTTCGCAGCTTCAACCGGAAAATCCTGACAGTGCGCGGCTTGCGCGGGACCTCGACTCCCTGGCGGGCCAGCGTGTAGAGACGCTGACCCTTGAATTTAAGGGCCGAATACATCGGCGGAACCTGTTCGTACTCGCCGATAAAACCGGCAAGAACCCCTACCACTGCTTCCTGCGAAAAATCTACCTCGGAGCTTTCGCCGACAATCGAACCCTGAGCGTCCCCCGTATCGGTGGACTGGCCCAGGCGCGCCTTCACGCGATAACTCTTGCGCGCGTCCAGAAGGTAGGCGCAGACCTTCGTCGCCGTGCCCAGGCACACCGGCAGCATTCCGGTCGCCAGCGGATCGAGGCTGCCGGTGTGCCCTGCCTTCTCGGCACTGTAGAGTCGTCTCACCCGCTGCAGCGCCTGATTGGACGTGAGGTCGGCAGGCTTGTCCAGCAATACGATACCGTTTACGGCGCGCCGGGCGCTGCGCTTCACGCGGACGACTCCCCGCCGGACAGGCTCGATTCAGCGTCGGACGTCTCCCCGCCGACCGATTCTCCGGCGGCGGCATCGATCAAGCGGGTCAGCTCGAGTCCCCGTTTCGAACCTTCATCCAGTGAGAATCTCAGTTCGGGCGTATGCCGCAGGCGGAGCAGCCCGGCGACCCGGGATCTGAGATAGCCGGTGGCCCGTTCGAGGGACGCAAGCACAGGCTCCGGGTCAGCATCGGGATCCAGGGTACTGAAGAAAACGCGCGCTACCCGAATATCGCCCGAAACCCGTACTTCGGTGACGCTGACGCCCTGCAGACGCGGGTCCTTTACGTCACCGCGCAGCAGGTCGTTCAATGCCCGCTGCAACTGGGATGCCACCCGTAGCGTTCTAGCCGGCAATAGTCCTCAACCCTTGCGCTCGACTTCCGTCCGCTCGTAACACTCGATCTGATCGCCCACCTTGACGTCGTTGTAATTCCTGACGCCGATACCGCACTCGGTTCCCGCCCGAACCTCGTTCACGTCATCCTTGAAGCGTCGCAGTGATTCGAGTTCTCCCTCATAAATCACCACGTTGTCCCGCAATACCCGGATCGGGTTGTTCCGGCGTACATGGCCGTCCACGACCAGGCATCCGGCGACATTTCCGAATCGCGGTGAACGGAAGATGTCGCGCACCTCGGCGAGGCCGACGATCTGCTCCTTGATTTCCGGCGCCTGCAGTCCGCTGACGGCCGCCTTAACGTCGTCGATGGCCTCATAGATGATGCTGTAGTAGCGCACATCCACGCCCGTTTCCTTCAACGCTTCCCTGGCGGAGGCGTCCGCGCGGACATTGAAGGCGATCACGATGGCCTTCGAAGCCGCCGCCAACTGGATATCCGATTCGGTAATGGCGCCGACGCCGCTGGAGGTAATACGGACCTTGACGTCGGAAGTGGACACCTGTTCCAGCGCCTCCCGGATCGCCTCGGCGCTGCCGTGCACATCGGCCTTGATGAGCAGTTGCACTGACTCCATTTCGCCTTCGGCCATCTGGCTGAAGACGTCGTCCAGCTTGACCGCCTGCTGTTGCGCCAGCTTGATATCGCGTGTCTTGGTCCGCCGCAGGTCGGCGACTTCCCGGGCCTTGCGCTCATCCGCCACCACCAGCATGTCGTCGCCCGCCAGCGGCGTGCCCGAGAGTCCGACCACGACGGCGGGCGAAGACGGCCCGGCGTCCTTGATCGGGGCGCCCGACTCGTCGAACATGGCACGAACCCGGCCATATTCCTGACCCGCCAGCACGATGTCACCCGGCATCAGCCGACCCTGGCTGACCAGGACCGTGGCGACAGCTCCATGACCCCTTTCCAGGCTGGATTCGAGCACCACCCCGGAGGCCGGTCCGCTGTCGGGCGCCTGTATGTCGAGTACCTCCGCCTGCAACAGGATCGCGTCCAGCAAATCATCGATCCCGGCGCCGGTTACGGCGGAAACGTCCACGAACAGATTGTCGCCGCCCCAGGCATCGGGAATCACCTCAAGCTTGGACAGTTCCTGTCGAACACGGTCCGGATCGGCGTCTTCCCGATCGATCTTGTTGACGGCAACCACGAGCGGGACTTCAGCGGCCCGGGCGTGCTTGACCGCCTCTTCCGTCTGTGGCATCACGCCGTCGTCCGCAGCAACCACCAGTACGACGATATCGGTCACCTGGGCGCCCCGGGCACGCATCGCGGTGAACGCCGCATGTCCCGGGGTATCCAGGAATGTCACCCGGCCCTTGTCCATAGCCACCGAATAGGCGCCGATGTGCTGCGTGATGCCGCCGGCCTCGCCTGCCGCCACACGCGTCCGGCGTATGTAGTCCAGCAGCGAGGTCTTGCCGTGGTCCACGTGTCCCATCACCGTCACCACAGGGGGGCGTGACCCGAGCGGCGCCTCGCCGCTCGCCTTCACCACGGATTCGAGAAGCTGGTCTTCCAGCCCGGTTTCCGTTATGGGCCTGGCGGTGTGGCCCATCTCCTCCACCACCAGCACGGCAGTGTCCTGATCGATGACCTGGTTGATGGTCACCATCATGCCCATGTTCATGAGCGACTTGATCACCTCGCCGGACTTGACGGCCATCCGTTGCGCGAGATCGCCTACCGTGATGGTCTCGCCGAGCGCCACCTCGCGAACCACGGGAGCGGTGGGCTTCTCGAAGGCATGCTGACTCTCGACACTGAGGTGCACGGGGCGCCGGCGGGGCCGCTTCCTTCGCCGCCGGGCGGTGGTTCCCGGCGCCACGTGAAGCGTGCTGTCGGATGACGGCTTTGCCGCCTGCCGCGCACGTTGCATCTCCATTTTCGCCTGTGCGGTGCGCTCCCGCTGTTTCTGTTCCTTGCTGCGGCGCTCTTCCTCCGCCTTTCGCCGTGCCTCCTCGTCCTTCCGCCGCCTGCTTTCGGTCTCGGCCTGCCGCCGCGCCTCGAGTTCGCGTTGTTCCTGTTCCACTCTGAGTCGGGATTCTTCCGCGGCTCTCCTGGCCTCCTCTGCCGCGGCCTTGCGCTCGCGCTCCTCGCGTTCCACCTGTGCAACCCGTTCCGCATCGGCACGTTGCTGCTCCAGATCAGCGGCGCGTTTGGCGTCCAGCTCTTCCTGTTTTTTCCGGGCCTGTTCCTCGAGTACATCCCGCTTGATGTACGTGCGTTTACGACGTACTTCCACGCTCACGGTCCGCGCACGGCCCTGACCACCGGATAGCCTGATTTCGCTCTGCGATTTGCGCTTCAGCGTGATCTTGCGTGGCGTGGATGCGCTCGCATCCTTGCGGCCGTGGGCGCGGCGCAAGTGGGTCAACAGCTCCAGCTTGGCGTCGTCGCTGATCGTGTCTTCAGCCCCCCTGACGTCGATCCCGGCCTCGTCCAGTTGGGACAGCAACCGCTCCACGGGCACCCGCAGGACCTGGGCAAATTGTGTAACCGTTACATCAGCCATTCGGTTCTCCCGGGTCCCCTTCGAACCAGTGGGCACGCGCCGCCATGATCAGCGTTGCCGCCCGCTCAGGTTCCAGGATCTCGATATCCTCAAGATCGCCCACCGCCTGCTCGGCCAGATCCTCGCGGGTCACGACACCGCGGCTTGCCAACTGGAATGCGAGTTCCCGATCCATGCCGTCAAGATCCAGCAGGTCTTCCGCGGGCTCGGCCTGGTCCAGGACCTCCTCGGTGACGATGGCCTGGGTAATCAGTACGTCCCTGGCCCGAGCCCTGAGTTCCGTGACAATCTCCTCGTCGAATTCCTCGATCGCAATCAGTTCATTCGCCGGCACGTAGGCGACTTCTTCCAGGGAAGAGAAGCCCTCCTGCACCAAAATGCTGGCCACGATTTCATCCACGTCCAGTTCCGTCATGAAACTGGTCAGAAGTTCCCGTGCCTCCTGCTCGCTCTTCTCCTCGGCATCGGTCTCGGTCATTACGTTGAGTTCCCAGCCGGTCAGTTCGCTGGCCAGGCGAATGTTCTGCCCGCCCCGGCCGATGGCCTGGGAAAGCTTCTCCTCGTCGACGGCGATATCCATGCTGTGGGCTTCCTCGTCCATGACGATGCTCACCACATCGGCCGGCGACATGGCGTTGATGACGAACTGGGCCGGATTCTCGTCGTAGAGGATGATGTCCACGCGCTCTCCCGCCAGCTCGTTGGATACGGCCTGAACGCGCGAGCCGCGCATGCCTACGCAGGCGCCCACGGGATCGATGCGTGCGTCGTTGCTCCTGACCGCGATCTTGGCCCTCAGGCCCGGGTCTCTCGCCGCGCCGATGATGTCGATCAGGCCCTGACCCACTTCAGGCACCTCGAGCTTGAAGAGTTCAACCAGGAACTCCGGTGAGGTGCGGGTCATGAACAGTTGCGGACCCCGCTGCTCGGATCGAACTTCACGGAGCATGCCCTTGACGCGGTCCTGGGGTTTTATGGGCTCACGAGGAATCAGGTCCTCGCGGGCCAGGAACCCCTCCGCGTTGCCGCCGAGGTCGACGTAGGCTCCATTGCGGTCAACCCGCTTGACGATACCGCCGACCAGGTCGCCTTCCCGGTCCTGGTAGTCTTCGATTACCTGCGCGCGTTCGGCCTCGCGAACCTTCTGGACGATGACCTGTTTGGCGGTCTGCGCAGCGATCCGCCCGAATTCCACCGATTCCAGCGGCACTTCGACGTATCCGCCGGGCTCGGCCTCGGCATCCACTTCCACCGCGTCCTGGAGTCTCAATTCCCTGAGAGGCTCCTCCAGTTCGTCGGAGTCGTCCGCAAATACCATCCAGCGCCTGAAGGTCTCGTATTCGCCGCTCCTTCGGTCGATGGCAACCCGGACATCGATGTCCTCGCCGTGTTTCTTGCGTGAGGCGGAGGCGAGCGCAGCTTCGATGGCTTCGAAGATGATCTCCTTGTCCATGCCTTTCTCGTTGGAAACGGCGTCGGCCACCATCAGAATCTCTTTGCTCATCGCTCGAATGTCCCCACGAAAAACGTCACAGATTCGAAACCAGCCGCGCCGAGGCGATTTCCGCCGGCTGCAACCGCCAGATCTCGCCGTCCACGTCCATCACGATCGACTCATCGCGAATGCCCAGCAGGCGCCCGTTCAGCATGCGGCGGCTTTCCCTTGGCTCTCTGAGGCGGACTTTCGCCCGGCAGTCCCGAAACCGCTGAAAGTGCTCCAGAGTGCGCAGCGGCCGATCGAGTCCCGGAGATGACACTTCCAGTACGTACTGACCGGGAAGCGGATCTTCCACATCCAGAAAGGCGCTGAGTTGACGGCTGACAAGCTCGCAGTCCGCGAGATTCACGCCACTCTCCTTGTCGATGAAGATCCGGAGCAGTCCCCGCCGGCCGACACGGACATCAATATCCACCAACTCGTAACCGAGTGCCTCGAGCGGTGGCTCCAGCAGTTCCAGGAGTCGCTGTTTACGTATTGCGTGATCCATACTCCGTCGCAGGTACAAAAAATGGGCCCGCGGCCCATTGTTATTCCATCGCCCTCCGCAATGCGCATGCTCGGCGGCGCCAAACAAAAGGCCCCAAACGGGGCCTTCTAAGCAAGGCTTTACCTCAAAAAACAATACCAACTAGTTGAATAATAAGTCAAACAACCAGCGGTAAAACGCTTGACTTCCCGCCAAATCGGGCGACATTGTACCGCAATTCTCGTATCGGGGGTAGGATCAGTCTAATCCAACAGCGATTCCCGCTAACACATTGAGTTTGCCTGTTGGAACGATTCTTGGGTTGTCCGAGGTGGCGGATCGGTCACTGAGGGGAGCGGTTCCGGCCGGTTTGTCTCCGGAAGGGTTGCGTGGCCACCTGTTTCCCTGAAG
>JAJEFE010000107.1 GCA_022820625.1 Gammaproteobacteria bacterium
GACGGCCGATTGGAGCGCGCCCAGGGGCCTTTGTGCGCCCACGCCGAGCCATCGGCCGATTCCGCGGTCGCCCATGCGGGTTCATCGCCAAATTGCGCCCTTCGCCTGACCGCGAAACATCCTACGGCGCACGCTCCTAGAAGCTTCTCAGACCGACTACATTATCAATACAATTTCCCTGCAGAGTTGGTAGATTTCCGATTCTCGCCATGAACCGCATTCGCCTCATCCACTGGAATGCCGACGAGGCTGGGGAGCGTATACAACAACTCCGCGACGCCGGCTACCAGGTGGACTTCGCCGTGCTGAAGGGCGGAGGCGACCTTCGCGGCCTGGCCACCGATCCACCCGACGCCGTCATCATCGATCTTCATCGGCTTCCTTCTGCCGGACGCGACATGGGGCTCTTCCTGCGCAAGCAAAGGAGCACCCGCGGCGTGCCGCTGGTCTTTGCCGGTGGCGATCCCGCGAAGGTGGCCCCCATAAAAAAAATGCTTCCGGATGCGACCTACTCGTCCTGGAGCCGGATTCACGGGTTGCTGGACCTGGCCATCCGCACGCCTCCCGCCGACCCGGTTGTCCCCGACTCCGCCCTGGCGGGCTACTCGGGCACTCCGCTGCCGAAGAAGCTGGGTATCAAGGAAAATATGGCGGTGGCCTTGATCGACGCGCCCGACGATTTCGAGACCACTCTCGGGGATGTACCTTCCGGCGTGGCTTTCCACCGGCAGCAATGCGGTCAACCACCGACCGGCTGTCCCCTGGTGATCTGGTTCAATCGATCCCGGCAGGACGTTGACGACGGTATACGGCGGATGGCGCGGGACCTCCCGGAAAACGGCCGGGTCTGGATCGCGTGGCCGAAAAAGGCCTCGGGCGTCGTAACCGATCTGACGCAACCCCATGTCCGCAATGCCGGGCTCGCCGAAGGCCTCGTCGACTACAAGATCTGCGCCATCGACAAGACATGGTCGGGCCTGCTGTTTACGCGGCGAAAATCCTGATCTTCAGAACCCCCACGACAGTTTGGTGAACCATGAATCGCTCGGCGATAATTGGCTGGGCAATGAGGCATCTGGTAAGTGCAATGATATTCAGGGTTTTGTCGGTAATCCTTGTGGCCGTCCCGATGGTGGCATCGGCGCACCATTCCCGCGCCGAATACACCGGTGAGCCGATCGAGTTCCAGGGCAGCCTGGTGAACATCCTTTGGCGCAATCCGCACCCTGCGTTCACCGTGGAAGTCAGCGAGAACGGGCAATCGCAGACCTGGCAGGTCGAGGGCTGGAGTTCACTGTATACCTTCGACCGGGCGGGCATTACCGAGGATCGCTTCGCCCCGGGCGACACCGTCAGGGTCTACGGGCTGGCCTCCAACCGCCGTCCCGGGCGCTTCCTGGCCACGCACATGCTTCTTGCCGACGGGACCGAGGCCATACTCAGGCGCGAGGAGAATCCGTACTGGGGCGAGAGCCAACGCCTGGGCGGGCAGGAGTTGTGGGCCATCGAGACCGGCGCCAGGGTGGTCGATGCCGCCGCCGAAAACCGCGGCATCTCCAGGGTCTGGAGCTATCCGTCGCCGAACGTGCAGACGGTCCAGCACCTGCCGTTGACGGCAACCGCGGAGGCTGCGCGCGCCGAGTGGGACCCGGTGGACAATTACGTCATGCGCTGCGAGCAGAAAACCCTGCCCGGCAGCATGCTGACGCCCAACCCCTATGAATTCATCGACAACGGCGACACCATCACCATCCGCGGCCACGAGGGCGATGTCGTCAGAACCGTCCACATGCAGGACGCCGAAGATCCGGCTACCCAGCCGTACAGCCTTCAGGGGTACTCCGTCGGCCAGTGGGAGAACGAACGCACGCTGGTGATCCACACTTCGCGCATCAGCGCCGGCTATCTGGGTTTCACCGGCATCCTGTTATCCGACGAAGTGGAAGTGGTGGAGCGCTACATGTTGAGCGAAGACCAGACACGGCTGAATTTCCACGTCACCACCGCCGACCCGCAGACCTTCACCGAACCGGCGACAGCCGAATATTATTGGCTGGCCCTGGGCGAATCCTTCGGCCAGTACGACTGCAGCGTGCATTGAGTGAGGAGCAAAATGGAAATACCGATCAGGTACGGAATCGTTCTCGGCGTCATCGTCGGAGCCATGGGATTCGCTCTTGCGATCCTCGGACTTCACACAAGCGAAACGGCGCCGATGGGGTTCGTCATCGCCGCCATCGTCATCAATGTCGTCGTGGTCGTTCTCGCGATGCAACGCACGGCGCCGCATTCCAACTGGAGCCGCCAGGTGCTTAACGGCCTGGTGCTCGGCGTGGTTGGCGCGGCGATCATATTCCTTAGTTCCTGGGTAATGACCGCCGTGGTCTTCCCGGATTACTACGCCGAGTTCGCCGAAGCGGCGCGCCAGCGCGCGGTTGCCGCCGGGTTGTCGGCCGCGGAGATCGAGGAAGCGGTCGCTATGGCCAGCGGTACGCCGGTGGGCACCGCGTTTTCGGGCGCCCTTGGTACGGTCATTACAAGTGTGGTGGTCGCGGCGATTACGGGGTATTTCAAGCGCACCCGCCAAGGTGGCGACGCACTCTTGACTTCGACGGTTTGAGTCCCTAACTGTCGGGACCGATCTTACTATCTTGCTGTTTTCGCGGGCGTTTTTTTCGGGGGTTCCGCGAAGGCGTTTTGTTGTGCCTAGTGATTTTGATATGGCGGTCGGCGGTGGTAA
>JAJEFE010000036.1 GCA_022820625.1 Gammaproteobacteria bacterium
ACCGGGTCGGCGCGCTGATGTACAAGGGACCGAAGAAAACGAAGAAGTTTTTTTGAGGAAGGTTTCCGAAGAAGACGCCGCCGAAAAAACGACAATTTCAGACTGATGGAATTAGTGCACTTTCAGATTGTCGGTGACATCTTCTGGCGGGTGCGAACCCCGCCCAACAACTGTCGCTCCGGTTGGTAGCAGCCAGGGCGGTTTACGGAGGTAACGAAGTGGACTGAAGCACTCTGGCGACAAAGGGCCGCCCTGGGCGGTTCAGCGACCATGCGGGCCGGAACGCGAGTGAACGCCGAGCAGGCCTCGAAACACATGATGCAGAAGCCGACCCTTCGTTGTTTAGGGGAAGGCCGCCGATGGTCGGGAAGCGAGCGACACAAGCACCGATCCGTTTCTGCCGGGGTATTGGCGTCGGCACGCATGGAAGATGAAGAAAGCAGCAACACGGGAAGCCCTGTCGGTGGTGTGGCACGCGCCAACCGGAACTCCGCGAGGTGCAGGCCGGGCCGTAAGGGTGACGGATGGGCTCGTATGACCGAGGATGCCGGGCAATGCCGGCGGAGGGAAGGAGCCCTGGTTCGGGAACAACATTGAAAGGAGGCGACCCTAACGCCGGCGCGCCAGTCCTCGACTCTACACTGCGGCTCGCACGCGCGTGCGTCATGACCCGGACTTCAGCTTCCGGCCGCTCTCGATGCCGGTCGGCTGATCCTGGACCGGCCCACGACCGCCTGATGTCCGGGAACCATTGCCGTATTCTCTGGCCGGCACCCTTCCCGCGGCGGCCGGTCGCGCGGGCACCTTCGTCCCGGCTCCGTCCCCGAGAGAGGCGCGCCGCGGCGGTTTGCGCCGTTGCCATCCAACGGTTCCCAGACGCTCGTCTCGCTGCCGGGCGATGCCCTCCCTCCGACGGGCTGCGGCCCACTCCTCGAGATCCTCGTCAAGATAGCGCACCAGGCACCCGAAACGGTAAAAGGCCGGGCCTTCGCCCGTTCGGCGGTACAGTTCCAGCGTGCGCGGCGAGAGCGACAGCCGTTCGGCCGCCGCGACCGTGGAGAAAAACATCCTTGCATTCATTGCGTTCTCCTTCCGTGCGGACCCTAGGCAGCTCCCGGCATCCAATTGCCGGGGCATCGCAGCCGAAACGCCGCTACGGGAGAAGGGACGAACTCGTCGGCGCCCCGAACGTCCCCCCTGTACCGGCAGGCCCGATTCAGACTCAGTCCCTGCGTCCGGCCGCCAGTTCCCTGTAACCGGATTCCATCAATGCGCGGGCCTTTTGCCCGCGCCGGCGCACCCTTGCGCGCATCCAGCTGTCCGGGTGCCACTGCCCCGCCACGCGGTGCGCACCGTACAGGTCCACCGCCGTCTCGCGCCAGGACTTGCCGGCGAGGCGTCCGTCGAGCACGGCCAGAAGCTCACGATCCGCCCGCATCCGTGCGCTGCGCGGTGCCCGCTCGATGCTGCACGCCAGGTCATTCAGCACTCTCAGCCGCCCGATGTCCTGCGCCAGCCCGGGACCGAACCCGACCCGAATCTCCAGTCGTGCCCCGACCGCCGCGCCGGTCCCGGCCGGAATCCGAACCTGCACGGCGGCCCCGCCTTTCTCGATCTTCAGGATCATCGTCCCGTCGGGCAGCCTCAGGCCCTCGACCCGAGTCCTCGCCCCGGCCAGAAATCCCCGCAGCGGCGGCGGGTCCGGCGCCCATCCGGCACGGAGCATCGGCGCCTCGGCCCAGAACGGCGAGGCCGGCCCGTCCGCCGCATCCGGGTCTTCCCACGCCAGCAGGCCCCACGCCCGTGCCTGCCAGTCGGCCTTCGACTGCACGCGCACGGGAAACGGCGCCGCTTCAAGCTCAGGCCCGACAAACGCCCGGCGGCATTCGGCACGGTAGTCGGGGTTGCGCCGCAGGAACGCCCACGCCCGCGGGCCGCCGTCCGTCGCCATGCCCGCTCACCCCAGTCGTCGGCTTCAACTCCTTCACCGTACCCGCCGGGACCGCCTTCGCATCCGGCCGTTCCCCTGCACATCTCTTCAGCGATGAGGCGTGAGGGGCTTCCAGTGCGGGAACGCGACCGCCTGTCCCTGCCTGTTTCCGCGTTCGTCCACCACGCTCCACGCCGTGGCACGCCGCACCGGGAACCGCCGCCCGTTTCCACGCCGGAACGATTTTCCGGGCGTCCGCAGTCCCGAAGTCCAATCGCTGCCTTCGCCGGCGACCCCTTTGTTATACTCCACCCCACCTTCGGCGCGAACGACAATCCGGGATGCGCATCCACGTCGAACTCCATGACGGCCCGCTGGCGGTTGCCGCCGAAGGGCGTATCGATGGCACGAACACAATGGAGTTTCAGAGCACCGGGCAGGATGCGCTTGAAGACAACAAGGGACCGTTGCCGATCGATTGCGAGACGCTCACCTATATCAATAGGGCAGCTTTGCGCGCATTGCTTTCCATCGCCAAACCGATCCAGCGGCGGGAAGGCCAGTATGCAGCTTGCGCGCAATCCGGCATGATTTCTCAAATGTTCAGATCAGCGGATTCGATCGGATCATTTCGGTACATGCCACGCGGGACGAAGCGTTAAGCGTCTTCGACGGCCAAATGGCTGACCGGACCCGAACCGAAACGATGGCGCCCTGAGCATCCTTGTCCGCTGCGCCGATCATGCGAGCATCGTCCGACGCGTCCAAGCACCCGCAGCGACTGGTCATCGTCGGCTTCGGCATGGTCGCCCTGAAGCTCGTGGAACGTCTTTCCGACCTGGACGCGCTGGACCGGTTTGATGTCACGCTCATGGGCGAGGAGCCCTATCCCGTCTATGATCGCATCCACCTCACGGAATGGCTCGACCATGGCGACTTCGACCAGTTGGCGCTGGGACGCGAGGGTTGGAGCGAGGTGTCGGGAATCCGTACCCTCACCGGCGACAGGGTCATTGCCATCGACCGCGAGAACCGCACGGTCCACACCGAAAGCGGACTGAGCGTCTCCTATGACCGACTCGTTCTGGCCACGGGGGCATCGGCATATCGCCCGCCCATCGAGGGAGCGGACCATGATGGCGTGTTCGTTTACCGTACGCTTGACGACCTGAAGCAGATCGGTGCGCACTCCAAAACCGTGTCCAGCGCCGTCGTCGTGGGAGGCGGGCTTCTCGGCATCGAGACGGCCGAAGCACTCCACCGGAGGGGGCTCGATGTAACCCTGCTGGAGTCAGGTCCCTTCCTGATGAAACGTCAGCTCGACCCGGAAACGGCGGCGCATCTCGAACAGGCGCTCGCCGGGAAGGGGATCCCGACCGTCACCGGCGCCCGCGCCCAGCGCATCGATGTTGACGGCCACCGGCTGGCACTGACGTACAGCGACAGCGACGAAGCCCTGGTTGCGGGAATGATCGTCTTCGCGGCGGGCGTGCGCCCCCGGGATGAACTCGCCCGGCAGTCGGGACTGGATGTCGATCCTCTGGGCGGAGGCATCGTCGTCGATGATCAGCTACTGACGACGGATCCAGCCATTCACGCCATCGGCGACTGTGCGTCTCATGAAGAAGTCTCCTACGGTCTGGTGGCTCCCGGATACCGCATGTCGGAGACGCTCGCGGAAATCCTGGCCGGGCGGAAAAGGCGGTTCAACGGTTTTGTCCCGGCCGTGCGGCTGCGGCTCAGCGGCATCGATGTGTGGGCTCTGGGCAAGCCCGACGAACGGGGCGTACGGGTGAACTGGAGCGGTGACGGCGTCTATCGCCGCGTGACGGTCCGGGCGACGCGAATTCAGGCGGCGGCGGCCATCGGGCCCTGGCATGAGATCGGCTACACCCAGGACATGATCCGTCAGCGGCGACGCGCCACGGCCCTGGTCCTGCATCAGTTCATTCACACCGGCAGCTTTACCGGTTTGACCGAAGCCATCCCGGTGACCGAGTGGCCGGCCTCGTCGATGGTGTGCAATTGCCTGGAGGTGACCCGGGGGATCCTCGGCACCGCATGCGAGGAGGGTTGCGCATCGGTGGAAGCACTTGCCGAACGCACCGGCGCGTCCACCATATGCGGTTCCTGCCGCCCGCTGCTCTCGGACCTGGTCGGCGACGCGGAGGCCGCGGACAGGTCCATGCGCTGGTGGGAGTGGGGAGTCGCCGCGGCAGCGGTCACGCTGGCGTTGATCATAGCCGGCGGCGAGCCGATTCCACCGGCCGCAAGCGTGCAGGAAGGAAACATCTTCGACACGCTCTATCGCGACAAGTGGTGGCGCCAGTTCACCGGCTTCGGACTGCTCGGCTGCGTCGCCATCGGCGCAGCAGGGTATTCGCTTCGCAAACGATGGCGCCGCCTGAAATGGGGCAATATCGACTGGTGGCGGGTAGGACACGCCGCCATCGCGGTCATGGCCCTGACGGCGCTGGTCGCTCATACGGGCCTGCGCCTCGGCTCCGGATTCAACAGCATGCTGATGATCGCGTTTCTCGCCACCACCGTACTGGGCGGCGCGGCAGCCGCCGGCTTCGGCCGCGAGGGCGCGCGCACGACCTTCTTGCTCCATGTGCTTGCGGCCTGGCCCCTGCCCGCGCTGCTGATCTTTCACATCCTCAGTTCGTACTATTTCTAGCGCATGGGTACCGGCCGTCTCACACTCGTCTGGTTTGCGGCCACGGTCGGCGCGGCCGGCTACCTGACATACCGGCTCACGGGCGATAACAGCTCCGTATTCCTCCCGGGCGAGACTTCGAGCGGACATCACCAGATCGAACTGGCCTGCGAGAGCTGTCACACACCCTTTGGCGGCGTGAGGCAGGACGCCTGCCTGGACTGCCACGAGGCCGAACTGGAACTGGCGCAGGATTCCCACGACGAAGCAAAATTCAACGATCCGCGATTCGCCGGCGAACTCGCGCGCCTGAACGCGCGCCAGTGCATCACCTGCCACACGGAGCACCGCCCGGAGATCACCGAAGTGATGGGGGTCACGTTGCCGCAGGACCTTTGCCATCGCTGTCACGAGGCCGTGGGCGAAGACCGGCCATCGCACCTGAACCTGGCATTCGACACCTGCGCGTCGGCCGGTTGCCACAATTATCACGACAACCGCGCGCTGTACGAGGACTTCCTGATCGAGCACGGCACCGCCGACGCGGCCACGTTTGCCGGGATCCTGCCCGAGCGCAACGCCTGGATCGCCGAGGGCGCGATGGACGCCGCGCCCGCGGCCTCCCTGGGCGCGGATGGACCGCCGGCGTCGAGCCCCACCGAACTCGTCAGCGCCTGGGCCGGATCCGCCCACGCCGTCGCCGGCGTCGCCTGCACCGCTTGCCACGCAGCCGCCAACATGCCCTGGAACGACTTCCCGGCCCTGGAAGTCTGCGCGACCTGCCACGAACTGGAGCCCGCGGATTACGTCTCCGGCAAACACGGCATGCGGGAATTCGTGGGCCTTGCGCCGATGCCGGTCTCCATGGCGCGCCTGCCGATGCACACCGAAGCGCTCGCGCGATCGCTGGACTGCGGCGCCTGTCACGACGTGCACACGGTGGATGTGCAATTTGCCGCGGTCGATGCCTGCCTGGCCTGCCACGCAGATGAACACACGCTGGCATACGTCGAATCGCCTCACTTCGAGCTGTGGCAGGCGGAAGTCAGCGGCGACGCGCGCCCCGGCAGCGGCGTCAGTTGCGCCTCCTGCCACCTGCCCCGGGAGTCCCGCCGCATCGCCGGCGCCGACCGGATCGTCGTGCAACACAACCAGAACGCCAATCTGCGGCCCAACGAAAAGATGATCCGCGACGTCTGCCTGGCGTGTCATTCCCTGGAGCTTTCAATCGATGCACTGGCCGACACGGACCTGATCCGGCACAATTTCAATGACATACCGGCACTCCATGTCTCCAGCATCGACATGGCGCTGTCGAGAATAGAGCAGAACTGATCCGGCAAGGGAACAGCATTAGACTGTCGGAGGGAGAAGATCATGAGAATCTTGCATCGAATTTGTCCCTGTTTGATCGCCACCGCCGTCCTTGTCGGACTCGCCGGTTGCGGCGGATCGTCCACGGGTTCCGGTGACGGAGGCGGCATCGATCCGCAGGTTATGGCGGACGCCCTGCACGCCATCATGGAAGCCGACCGCACGGTCTATGCCGAGCGGGTGGTCAACCGACTTCAGGACGAGGAACAGGTCATCCAGGCCAGCGAGCACTGGCAGGACGAACAGGCGCTGCCGCTGCCCGCGCAGATGTTCCGCATGGGCGCGGAACTGGCAGCGGAGATGACCGACGCATTCACCTATGCCCTGCTGTCGGCCTGGCCCATCAACTCGAGCAACGCCCCGCGCACGCCCATGGAGACCGAGGGACTGGAAGCAGTCGCTGCCGATCCGGCGACGCCGTACTACGGCACCGAGACGCTGGGCGACAGGGACTACTTCACGGCTGTCTACGCCGACGTGGCGGTCTCGCAGGCCTGTGTCACCTGCCATAACAACCACCTGGACAGCCCGCGGACGGATTTCGAGTTGAATGATGTCATGGGCGGCATCGTGATCCGGATCCCGCTGGACTGAGTCACCACGGCAACGAATCCCGCCCGGCCGGCCGCGCCGTTCAGTCCGGCCGATACACGGACCCCGGTCACGGTCATGGCTACCGCGGTCGCTTCAAGTCCGATCGACGCCCGCGACCGCGATCCCCAAATCCTCCGCGAGGCTTTCGGCGATGCGCTCCGCGGAGGCGTGCACCGAATCGTCCACCAGGTGCGCGTACCGTGCCGTGGTCTCGATCTGCCTGTGCCCCAGCAACTTCGCGATTATCGGCAGGCTCTCGCCCAGCGCCGGCGCCCGGGACGCGTAGCTATGCCTCAGATCGTGAATCCGCACGTCCTTGAGCCGTGCGCGCGCCCGCAACGTCCTCCAGCCCATGTCCAGGCTCTTCAGGTGGGTGTTGGGCTTACGACCGGCAATCACCCACGGGTTATCGGACGGTTTGTACTGTACGATTTTCCACTGTCTTCTGGGTGCCGTCATGCAGCAAGAAACCTCCCGTGAGTTTCAACGCGACTTCGGCCGGTTTCAGGACGAGGCGCTCAAGGCGCCCCTTTCGATCACCCGAAACGGCCGCGAACGGCTGGTGATCCTGTCCGCCGTGGAATACACGCGCCTCAAGCGCCGGGACCGGCAAGCGATTGCGGTGGAGAACCTGTCCGACGCCGGCATTGACGCGATTCTTCGCGCCGAACCGCCGGCCGAGGCGGCGCAGTACGAACACGAAATGACGGCGGTGTGTGACGCCGATTCCTGACCCGGTACCCGGCCTCGTTATCCGTTACGCCTACCTCTGGGATCCCGACGATCTCGTTGGGCGCGCCGGAAAGCCTTTCGGCTAGAATCGGCCGAGCACTCGCACGGCGACCGCGTCCGTGTCCGCGAGGCCCGCGCGGTACCCGCTCCCGGAGCCCGTGCGGATCAGCTCGGCTTCAACGGCGGCGTTGCGGACGAAGAACCAGTTGGCCGACAGGCCCACCAGGTCGCTGGTTCCAAGGGTGTCGTGGTCCAGGCTTGACAACGTCAGGCGCACACCCAGAGCCCGGGTCGGGAACAATGCGCCGGAAAGGCTGACCTGGCGTTCGCGCTCGGACTCGGAAAATTCGAAGGGCATCAAATTCGGACTACCCGAAACGAAATCCCGGTCCGGAGGATTGAAGGGGTCAATTCCCGTGAAGATGTCCGTTGGCGCCGGCAACAGCAGGCGCGTATCGGTACGGCTGGAATGGATACTCGCCGACAGCGAAAACGTCGAGTCGCCGAGGTCGCCGACATGACGAACCGATAACCGTGCGTTCTCCGTATCGGTTTCCACACCGGTTCGAAGCAAAAGGGATTCGAATATGCCGAGTGGATCGGCAGAATTGAAAAAAGGATCGACACTCAGCGCACGCGTCCGCAGTTCCTGACTCATGGATTCGGATTCGAGGCCCAGTTCGACGGTGGTGCGCGTACCGAAGTATCGGCCCGCGAACACGCCGGCGCTGTCCTGGTCCAGGGTAGTTTGCGCGAAGAACGGGTCCGGCAACGTGTCGGCATCGCTGCGGCGGGCGTTGGCGCCCGCGTACCAGCCGGAACCGGGCCACACATAGCGGCCGTCCACCGCGTACTCCGAGGTGTCGATGCCCGGCTCTGAGGGAAAGGCGCCGTATCTCGGAGCGGCCAAGCCGACCCTTCCCACGCCCACGAATCTCCCGTCGTCGGGAAACGTGCCGAACGAGTCGATGGCCAGCGCCGGAAACCGGTTTTGTTCGCGATGCTTCGAGCGCGAGGTACCGACCGTCACGTAGCTGCTGCGGTTCAGGAAGGGCGCCAGCTCGTACGGGCCGGCCCGGTCGTCCACCGCGGTGGGGTACCAGGTGGCGCGCACCGACGTGCTGCTGGATTCCATGGCGTGTGCTGCATTCATGTCCTCGTACCGGCCCGCCACCTGCCACGAGAACGGGTCTCCGAACGCAGCGGGCGGGACGAAGCATCCGGCCAGGACTACGGCGACCAGACGAGCATGCATGCTGATGATCGGTTTCATGTGTGTTTTTCGGTGTCGCATGGCCGCGAATAGTACTCGCATTTCCGGAACGAATACATGAGCCGGCCGATTTGATTGGCGTTCCACTGGAAGCGTTTTCAAATGGAATGGACAAGAAGTCACCCGCGCATCCTGTAGCTGGCCGGTTGGCACGCACTGTCCGGCATGGCCGCCATCCGGACGCTGCCGCCGGTTGCCTCCCCGGAACCGGGCAAGAGACTGCTATCGATAAATCGGTACATTGCCCGCGGACGGCGTGCAAGCTCCCGCGCGCTACGCGACCGGAGCCAATGTTTCATCCGCGAACGGCTGATTTCAGTCGGGTGAATCTGTGGGATCGTCCCATTTGATGCAGCGGTGGCCAATCCCGAGAAGGCACGAGACTCTTCGAGGTTACCGAGAGCCGAACCTTGGAGTGTCGTGCCAAGGGTGGAAAACACGAGCGAACTCTATTCACCAGACTCAGGGCGAAGCAACAATGCAGATTTGAGTATAGTATTGCGTGGAGGAAGCCCGATATGTCATTGAAGTTACCTGGCGGCATCGACCCGCTCGCGCAAGCCTCGCGGCAAGTACGCGTGGAGGTGGCATCGAAAAGCTACCTGCCGAGTGCCGACAGCGGCAACGCGTATGCGAGACAGCTTGACAAACAAGCCGTACGGCTCGATCAACAGAACAAGCGCATCGACGACTTCGGAGCGAGGGTCGACGATCTCAGCGAAGACGTGTCTGCGGTGCATTCGGCCATCTCGACGCTGAATTGCCAAGTCGATGAACTCGGTAATGAAATTTCTGAAGCCAAGCGAGCCAAACGACACTCACGACCCAGGTCTGGCAACTCCCTGGCGGTTTGACGATGTTCTTCCCGGAAACGGTATTGGCGACGCTGACGATCTGCCTGCTTGCGGGCGTAGGCAGAGTCTGGGAGCCCCTTGCTCGCCTGGGAGATGTCGCAATTTTCGGGTGCAAAGCCAGCCTGACGAAAGCCAGGAGTCGATGCGGTACTCAGTGAACTTCGCAAGATTCGGTTCCGCAACCGTTTCTTGACGGTCATCAAGGGTCGTGAGGACGCCGATGCGTTTGCCTCGGATATGGTTCCCCTGATGTCGGCCGATGTCACGACCGGT
Organism: Gammaproteobacteria bacterium; assembly: GCA_022820625.1. GTDB lineage: Bacteria > Pseudomonadota > Gammaproteobacteria > Steroidobacterales > Rariloculaceae > UBA6522. The sequence continues at coordinate 9,690 of JAJEFE010000036.1, forward strand.
CTCGCACTCTCCAGCAACCGGGCCGTGCGTTCGCTCTTCGCGCTCGCCACGAGCGGGTTGCCGCTTTGGCAAGCAGACTCGAAGGCCTCGGTTCGCGTGGGCGGGCCGCAAGGGTTGCGCGGATAGCGTTTGCGGCAGGACAGCGGCTGCGTCCGAATTCCCCATGAGCCAGACACAGCCGATTGGAGAATCGCCCGATTGATGTCCACAGACCAACTGCATTCCGAGAGAACCGGCTCACGTGAATTCTGCCGTGACAGCGACCGTGGATTCGGTTCCGCACATTGCCCGATCGCGGTCATTTGTGCCCTGGAATTTGAGTTTCAGTGCCTGGTTGGCGCGCTACGGAGGTCTCGGCACACGGAAACCGATTCGGAGGTTTTCAGTCGACCGCCCGGGATTCTGCTGCGCCGGTGCGGCGTGGGGCCGTCCGGTGCCCGTGCCGCGACTCGCAAGGCGCTGAGCGAAGGTGCCCGTAGCGTGTTGTCGTGGGGTGTCGCCGGAAGCCTGGATTCGCGCGTGCGCCCCGGCACCGTCGTGCTTGCCTCCGCGGTTCGCCACGCTGGAGGAGAGCGTATACGGACGGATATGGATTGGCGCCGTCGGCTTTGGCGCCTGCTTTCGCCCCACACCGCTGTCCATGAGGGCGAACTAGTGAGTGTCGAGGAGGCGTTGTGCACGCCACAGGCGAAGGCGGCCGGCGGCACGTCAGGCGCTGTCGCGGTGGACATGGAATCGGCGGCCATCGGCGAGGGTGCCGTGCTGGCTCGCCGGCGCTTTGCCGTGATTCGGGTGATACTCGACGCTGTCGGCGACCGACTGCCGGAGACTTCGCAGCTGATCGACTCCACCGGCCGTATCGGTCCGGCGGGGTTGGCGCCGCTGCTGTGTCGTCCCGCCCAGTGGGTACCCTTGTTGTTGGCGGCCCGCCGGTTCAGACGTGCGCGGCTCGTATTGAACCGCTGCGCGTCGATCCTTGCGGCCGAGGGATTGGATTGACCGCATTCGCAGAAGCTGCCGTTTCGGCCGTGCCGTGCGGCGACGTACATCTGGACGGTCCCGCGATTTTCGGGGTGGCGCATTGACAACACTGGTGACCGGCGCAAACGGCTTCGTCGGTGCGGCCCTCTGCAGGGTGCTGGCGGCTGAGGATTTCGAGGTTCGCGCCCTCGTGCGTCCCGGCAGCGACCGCCGCAACCTGAGCGGCACCGGCGTGGAATTCGCCGAAGGAGACATCCGCGATCCGGATTCGCTCTTTCGTGCCACCGCAGGTTGCCGATTCGTCTTTCACGTGGCTGCCGATTACCGCTTGTGGGTCCGGAGGGCCAGAAACATGTACGAGACCAACGTTCGAGGAACGTTGAACGTGCTCGAAGCCGCCGATCGCATGGGCGTACGACGCATGGTGTATACGTCCAGCGTCGCCACGTTGGGCCAAACCCCGGACGGCACGCCTGCAAACGAGGCGACGCCCTCGCGGCTGAACGACATGATCGGACACTACAAGCGCTCCAAGTACCTGGCCGAGGAGGCGGTACGATCTCAGGCCCGCAAGCGGGGTTTTCCCGTGGTGACCGTGAACCCCAGCACACCGGTCGGCCCCGGCGATTTCAGGCCCACTCCGACGGGACGACTGATTCTCGATGCCGCCGCCGGGCGCATGCCCGCGTATGTGGATACCGGGCTGAATGTCGTACACGTGGACGATGTCGCGCTGGGGCACTTGCTGGCGCTGCGGCACGGAAGGGCCGGGGAGCGCTACATACTTGGCGGAACCGATCTGAGCCTGTTGGAAATTCTGGAACGGGTCGCGCAACGCACGGGCCGCCGCCCTCCGGCTTTGCGACTTCCAAGGTGGTCGCTCTGGCCGGTTGCAGCAGTCAGCGAAGCAAGGGCCCGCTTCACCGGAGGGGCGCCACGCGCAACCATCGCCGGGATACGCATGGCTCGCCGTCACATGTACTTCTCGGACGCGCGGGCACGATCCGAACTCGGGTATCGGGCACGGCCGGCGGACGATGGGATCGGTGACGCGATCGAGTGGTTCCGGCGCTTTGGTTACCTCGATTGATCCACGGGTTCTCGTATTGATTCCGGGTCAGGTTCTGCCAATGTTCCAGCGAATCGCCGAAGAAAGGCTTCCGAACCGTCAGTTCTGCAATTGTCCGCACACGCTACTGTGGATGCTCGCCGTAATAAAATCGCAGCCGCCAGTCGGTCAGGCTTCCGGTGTCCTCGGCGGCCAGATCGGCCACATGCAGGGTCCACGTGCCGTTGGGATTCTCGCCGTAGAAGGCATTGCTCAGCAACCGCCAGCCCCGAAAGCCTCCGAACGTATCGCGCAACCCGTCATTGAACGGCGGGTTGAGCACGCTCGACGTGCCCGCGGGCGAGCGTAGCGAAATGCCCAGATCCGCCGCATTGGCGTGATCGACCCCGATCTGCAGAACCACCGCCTCGATGCTTGCGGCGCCGGGCAGGCCCGTCACCTCGATGCTCGCCGCCGTGCCGGCGCCG
>JAJEFE010000165.1 GCA_022820625.1 Gammaproteobacteria bacterium
TCCGGCCCGCGCGGCAGGGGATGCATGATGATTGCGTCGGCAGGGAAACGCCGTAACTGTTCAGGGCCGATCGTGTAGGCGGCGTAATCGGCGTCTTCCGATTCGTTCTGCTCGTCGTATTCCTCCTGCAGCCGCGTCACGTACAAGGCGTCCAGATCGCCGAGCACGTCGTCGAGCCGGCTGGTGGATGCGTGCTCGACCCCGTGTTCGTCAAGATGCTCGAGAATATCCTGCCCGATCTCGAAGCCTGGTGGCGCGACGAAACGCAATCGCACCTTGCTGTAGTTCTTCATCAGGTAGCTGAGCGAGCGCACGGTGCGGCCGCGGCGGAGATCGCCCATCATGGCGATGGTCTTGCCGTCGATGCCGCCGCGCTGTTCGAAACTGCGCTCCAGCGTGTAGATGTCCAGCAGGGCCTGGGTGGGATGCTGATCCGGGCCGCTGCCGGCGTTGATGACCGGAACCGGGCGCGGAATGGAGTCCATCAGTTCGGCCGCCCGCGCGGCCTTTCCCCCTTCCGGGGTGCGCATGATGATGATGTCCGCGTAGGAACTGAAGGTGCGGATACTGTCTTCGAAAGTCTCGCCTTTCACCTCCGAGGAAATGGAAGGGTTGCGGATTTCGCTGGTCTGCATGCCGAGGATATGGCAGGCGCTGTTGAAGGACAGGAAAGTTCGCGTGGAAGGTTGCGTGAAATAGAGCATTGCGCGCCGGTTGGGCGCCAGGTCCCGCAGGGTTTGCGCGCCGGCCCGCGACTTCGCGAGGGTCCGGACGTGGGTCGCCACGCGGCACAGACGGTCGAGCATCGGCCGGTCGAACTGCCGGGTATCGATGACGTGAAACAGCCCGCTATTCCCCATACCGCCGCCATTATCGTTGAATGGTGTCCCGGTGTCGCGCCGAGCGACTCCGGGGGTAAACTTTTCGCCGCCATGCCCACCAACGTCACGCAGGAATACAAGAAGGCCGAGCAGGCATTTCGGGAAGCCAGGGAACCGCAGGACCGCCTGCGCTGCCTGCGCGAGATGCTGCGGCTTATCCCCAAGCACAAGGGTACCGAACACGTCCAGGCGGACATCAAGACCCGGATCAAGCAGCTCACCACCGAACTTTCCCGGCCGCGAAAGGGCGGCGCGCGTTCCGGGCCCGCCCACGCCGTGCGCCGCGAAGGAGCGGCCCAGGTGGCGCTGCTGGGCGCGCCCAATGCCGGCAAGTCGCAACTTCATTCGGCGCTCACGGGGTCGCAGTCCACCGTCGGCGCCTGGCCGCATACCACCGAGACGCCGATACCGGGGATGGCGCCGTATCAGGACATCCACTTTCAGCTGGTGGACCTGCCTCCGGTAGCGGTCGAACGCACCCAGCCCTGGCTGGCGACCGCCCTGCAGCCGGCCGACGGCGCGCTGCTGGTCGTGGATATCGCCTCGCCGGACTGCGCCGGGGAGATCGGTATCGTGCTGGACAAGATGGGCGAGAAGCGCGTGACGTTTGTTCCTCAATGGCCGGGACTGCCGGACCCGCGCAAGCGCCGCCGCAACAAGCGCCGGGCGCGCGGGGAGGAGACCTTCGAGGACCTGTTCCGGATTCGCCTCCCTGCCCTGCTGGTGGCCAACAAGACGGACCTGGGCAACTACGATGACCGGCTGGACGCGTTAAGCAGGAAGCTGGGCTTTCCGTCGGTTGCGGTTTCGGCCGAGACGCGGGAGAACCTGGATGCCGTGCCGGAGTTTCTGTTCAGGGGGCTGGGCGTGGTGCGCGCCTACACCAAGACGCCGGGCAAGCCTCCCGACCTGGGACGGCCGTTCACGCTGCGGCATGGGGCTACGGTCAGCGAGCTGGCTTCGCTGGTGCATAAGGACATCGCGGGTAGCTTGCGGTTTGCGCGGATATGGGGGGAGAAGGCTTATGACGGGCAGCAGGTGAGTCCGAAGCACCTTATTCACGACGGCGACATTCTTGAGTTGCACCACCGCTGACCTAAGTCTTGCCAACCCTCACCTCTTTTCTCCCCCCTTCGATGTGGCGAGGCGCTGTGAGCGCCGGGTCATCGGCGCTCACTGGCTCGATTTCGCCACCCTGGCTTCAACGCTCTCCACAGCGAAGGGGGGAGAAAAGAGGCTTTAGCCGGCGTTCAGGCGCCGGGTTTGATGATGGAGAGGATAGTGATGGCGGCGATGCAGAGCCATAGCAGTCCCAGCATTGAGGTGCCCGCCGTGTAGTTTCGTCGGATTGCGCGCTCGCGCGAGGAGTTGGAACCTTGCGCTTCGATTTGCCGCCAGATGGCGAAGAACTGGATGATGTAGTAGCGGATGCCGATGCCGCAGGCGATCACGCCGCCGAACAGAACAAGCTTCCAGGCCAGCCAGCCCTGTGCGAATCCGACGAAGATCGCGGCAAGGCCGCCTGGTACCAGCGCTGCCAGCAGCAAATAACGGATCAGGCGATCCAGCAACGCCAATTGCCTGCCGCCGCCGCCGTGCCTCAGGCGGTGGACGATCTCGACGAACGCCAGCCAGAGCAGTGTGGCAAAGCCTGCGGCCCACGCCAGCGTCGGGCCGCCGGGGAAATAGCCGAGCAAGGCCGCGAGAACGGTTCCCAGGCCTGCCTGCAGCACCAGCGCATAGCGAACGTGCTGGTCCACGTCCATGACGTGCTCCATCAGGCGCTTGCGTTCCTCGAAGGGCATGGACGCCGCCCGGCAGACAAAGCGGAATTCGCTGTTGATGACGAACTCGGCGCCCAGCCAGTAGCCGAGCACGGCGATATGGATAACGAGGAGTACGTCAACCGGCATACGTCACCAGGGCACGGACTCGCCATGCAGGTTCAGGAACCTGCCGCTGTCTTCCGGCCCCAGGGCCGCGATGACCTTGATTTGTTTCGCCACGCTGTCTTCGACGCTCCACGTGGCGCTCCATCCGCCCAACGCGGTCTGTGCCCATCCCGGCGCCATGGAAATGACCCGGATCCCGCGTGCCCGGAGATCTACCGCAAGACTCCGGGCGATCATGTTCAGCGCGGCCTTGCTTGTCCGGTAAGCGTAACTCTGCCCGTGCTCGTTGTTGCCGATCGACCCCAGGTCCGAGGACATCATGACCACCAGCGGATTGTCGCTCCGCATCAGGGAACCCTCCAATGCCCTGGTCAGTCGGAATTGAGCGATCACGTTGACGCGCATGATTTCCTCCCAAAGCTCGTAGTCCATGCTGTCGACGCTTTGCCTTTGAGAGTCTCTGGTCCAGCTGCCGCCGTACAGACCGGCGTTGTTGATCAAATAATCGATTCGCCGCTCCTTGAGATTCCCCGCAAAGGAATCGATGGAGTCCCAGTCGTTCATGTCCAATCGACCGATGCTGAGTAAAGGTTTGTATTTCCTGGACAGTTCGGTCAGCGATTCGGCGTTTTCCGGGTCACGGACGCCCGCAATCACTTTTTCTCCCATGGCAAGAAGTTGTCTTGCGTAGCCGAGGCCGATGCCCCGATTGGCGCCGGAAATCAACCAGGTATTGCTCATCTGTTCCTCCCGATGAAATTGAGGTGTACGTCTATTGGCATGAATCTATTGTTTCCAGGACGGTCTGATTACCAGCCGTTTCCGGAAGCTCGATGTAGGGACGGGTGCCGTAGGCTTCATTCAACCGGCTCAGCAGCGCGCCGGGAAGCGACATTTCGGCCGCGGCCAGCGCATCCTCGATGTGTTCAAGACGGGTTGCTCCGACCACGGGGGTCGTCACGGCCGGCCGGGTCCACAGCCAGGCCAGGGCCGCGCAGGCGGGCTTGATTCCATATTCGTCCGACACCTCCGCCAGCACGTCGAGCACCTCGTCGCGCGGCGCCCCATACATCTGCTCCGCCACGTCGTCCACCCTTGCACGGGGAGTGGACAGGGGCGCGCGCGGGCGCGCCAGCCGGCCGCGCGCGAGCGGACTCCAGGGCAGGACGGCGATGCCCTGATCGATGCAGAACGGCAGGAGATCGCGTTCTTCCTCGCGATACAGCAGGTTGTAATGCACCTGCACGGTCTCGAACCCGGGCCAGCCGTTGGCCCGCGCCGTAAAGTTCATCTTGGCCAGCTGCCAGGCGCGAAGATTGCTCGCGCCCAGGTGGCGCACCTTGCCTTCGCGCACCAGCCGGGCAAGCGCTTCCATCGTTTCTTCCACGGGAGTTTCATCGTCGTAGAGGTGTATCTGCAGCAGATCGATGGTCTCGACGCCCAACCGCCGCAGCGATGCCTCGCATGATGCCTTCACGTTACCGGCGGAAAGGCCCATCTCACCCTCACCGACCGGGAAATAGAGCTTGGTTGCGATGATGACGCGCTCTCGCGCCCCCGCCCGGCGCAACATGCGCCCCAGCACGCGCTCGCTGCGTCCGGTCGAATACACGTTGGCGGTATCGAAAAAGGTCACGCCGAGCTCGAGCGCCCGCGTGAGAATCTCGAGCGACTCCTTCTCGTCCAGCACCCAGGGCCGCCAGGCGCTGGATCCGAAACCCATGCAGCCGAGCGCGACACGCGGCAGGGAAAGGGCCATCAGATCTGCTTTCCGAGAACCGGCGAGGCGCCCGGCGCGGTCTTTCCCCCGTCGAGCAGCGGGTCCCCGGTGGGCACGCCCAGCCGGACCTTGCCGGTCGGCGCCATGGATTGCTCCCAGTTCAGTTCGATGTGCGTGGAAATGGCCCGGCAGTCGCGGTACAGCCGCTGGACGGGATTGGAAGCCTTTTGCCCCGTGACGCCCATCATGGCCGCCAGGGAGTCCGCCGTGGACTCGCACAGCCGCGATCCGAACGTCACCAGGCGACGCATGCGCAGCAGCCGCTCGCCGACAATTTCCTCGCCTGCCGCTCCGGCCGCATGAAGGTCCCTGATCACGTCCTCGAACAGCAGTTCCGCCGCATCGAGTCTGGCGCAGGCTTCACCGACGCGAACCTGCACCGGCACCTGCGACACGATCGATTCACCGAAGAGCTTCCCCTTCCGGGTGCGGGTTTGCGCGCAATAGGACTCCAGCGCCCCCCGCGCCGCGCCGAGCAGCGGTCCCTGGAACCAGCTTCCCTGATAGGGAAATGTGCGAACGCGGTGCACGTAGCTCTCGGCAATTGCGGCGCCCGGCGGATCCATGCTGGCAAACTCTTCGATGGTCACAACCCGCCAGGCCGGTACGAAAACCTGGTCGGCCGATACATCGTGGCTGCCGGTGCCGCGAAGCCCCTCGACATGCCAGGTGTCGTGGACCTCGTACTCGCCCGGGAGCAGCAACGCGAAGTGCGAAATCCCGCCTTCGGGATCCTCGCGGGCGGTGACCATCACGCCGCTGGCAACATTCACGCCGCTGACGAACGCCCATCGCCCCGTCAGCAGCCAGCCGGAACCATCGCGGTGAATGGCGCCCCCGCCGGCGGAACCGGTTGCCAGCACGGCGTCGTCGCCGGCGCTGGCAAAGAACTCGTCCTGGGCCTCCGGCAGGAACCGGCCGACGAACATCACGTGCGAAAAGACCAGTGACACCAGCCACCCCGTCGATCCGCACTCCCGCGCGAGCCGTTCGCTCACGGTGAAATGAGGCCCCCAGTCGAGACCGTAGCCTCCGTAGCGGCGAGGCCTGTACAGCTTGTGCAGCCCCGCCCCTCTCAGCGCCTCCACCACCTCGGGGACCGGATCGCGCAGTTCCTCGGAGCGCTCGGCATTCTCGCGAACAAGCGGGGCCAGCGCTTCGGCGGTGGAGACCAGTTCGGCCGGTGTCGGCACAGCGGAGTCCGTTGACGCCGTCGCACTCCTATTCGACATCGCGGGTACCTGCAAAACGCGAAACGGAAACCCGGGAATGATAGCGTCGGGGGCGCAGCGTCACCAACGCCTTTACAGACCGAGGGCGCCGGGGTTGAACAGCTTCTTTGCGTCGACCGCCGACTTCAGCGCGCGCATAAGCTCTATTGCTGCAGGGTCGCGGTCGCGCAGCAGCGGATACTGCTTGCCGACCTGAAGGTGGCCGGCGCCATAGCGGTGGTACTGCTCGATCGCGGCCTGGCGCATGGTCTGCACCAGTTCGGCGCCCGCCGGATTGGACGGATACGAAGGAATCGAGTCCCGGTACGCCTGATCGAGAACGGTGCGGTGGTACACGCTCTGCTCGTCCTTCCAGTAGAAGGCGGGTTCGTACAGGAAGGAACCGGCGCCCAGGGCGGAGAAAATCAGCCCGACGTGCACGCCGTGTTCGGCCATGTCCTGCCGCCGGACGTCGAGGTACTTCCTGAATTCCCGGTGGAAAGCGAGGACGGTCGAGGCCGGCAGGATTCCGTGCACCGGCACCCATCGTTCGCCGGCCGGCCCGAGAACATTGTGCAGCGGCGCGAAAGGCGTTGCGCGGACGATCGACGGCACGGAATTCGGAATCTCCCGACCGTTGCGGAGAGCCAGCCGGCGCAACAGCCGTTTCTTGCCGCGGATCTCGCCGGCGGATTCTCCCTCGAATATGTAGTGCGCGGCATAGGGTGCGGCCGACAGCGCCTTGCTGCCCGACAGGCCCATTCGCATGACCTTGAGCAGTCCGGCGGCGGGGTTGTCCGACGCGGCGATGACGGAACGGGCCATTTCCAGCCGTGTCGATATGTCCTGGCCCTTTCCGATCTGTCCCTGCTGCAGCGCGCGGTCGAGCGCAAACGACTTTTCCTCCACGACGTGCCCCGCAATCCCGGACATTGCCTGTATCGCGTCTTCGAATGTTCCGAACCCGAAGGACAGGCAAGCGGATCTTGGCCGCGTCTTCATGACCTTCAGGGTGATCAGCGACTTGAAACCCAGGGCGCCGCAGTCCCCCGCGAACAGCCCGGTCAGGTCAGGTCCGTAGTGGCGGTAGAAGGGAACCCCGAGTTTTGAACCCGCCTGCCCGGTCCGGACGATCCGCCCTTCTGCCGCGATGACCTCCATGGCCAGCACGATTTCGCAGGACACGCCCCAGGTATTGGTGCCCAGTCCCAGTGCGTTCTGACTGATGGAACCTCCCACGGTGGCCGCAATTCCCGAGAAGGGGCCGCGAATCGGAGTGCGCAATCCGCGCGCCGCTAGCGCCGCATCCAGTTCGGCCCAGGTGACGCCGGGCTCGGCCGTCACGTACATATCCTGCTCGTTGATTTCGACGATGCGATCAAGCCGCCCTGCGTCGATCAGGATCGCTTTCGCGGTTGTCGGCAAATAGCCCGCCGTGTACGACGCTCCGCCGCCGCGCGGCACTATGGCGACGTCGTTGGCGTACGCATGAGCGATCACCTGCGCCGCTTCCTCGACCGAGCCCGGGCGGACAACGGCGATCGGCAGTTCGCCGCGCCGGTAGACATCCGTGGTGAAGAATTCCCGCCTGCCGTCGACAATGAGGTGTTCGCCGCCGACGACCCGCTCAAGGCCGTGCAGAAACTCGTTTCCATGGATTTCCGGCGGCGCCATCTTCAGTTTCCCGCGGCATTCAGGACAGGCGGGCTCCGGCGCCTGCCGCGCGTGGCATGTGCCGCAATCCGGCCCACAGGATCAGTCCCGCAACCAGTATCAGTGAAGTACTGACGACGGCGATGGAGCGGCTGATCATCATCGGATCGCCCATGACATAGTCCGTGAACAGGGCGATGAACCAGGGACCGCATCCCTGCCCGATCAACGTGCCGACGAATGTGTACACAGCCACCAGTTGCCCCCGGATCTGGTTCGGCGCCAGACTCGGAATCGCCGCTATGGCGGCCCCGAATGACATGGTCCCGAAATAGGTCAGCGGCACCACCAGCACAGCACTCCCCAGGCCTGAGCCGGCGAGCGCAAAGGCCGGAACCAGCGGTATGGTGATGGCGGCGGAAATCAATGGCGTGACTATGAAGGTTCGCGGACCGAATCGCGGAAACAGCCTGTCGCACAGCCAACCTCCTGATACCGTGCCTGCGGTGGCGCATACCAGGAAGGCGACACCGTAAAGCTGACCGATATCGGCGGCCGTCCACCCGTAGGTACGGATGAAGAAAGTCGGTACCCATGCCGTCAACCCGTACTGGAAGGCATTGATCAGCGACATGCCCGCGAAGATCGAAATCCACATGGCCTTGTCCCGCCGCAGGAATGCCGCCGCTTTCGCCAGTGTCATGCCCTCGCCGTGCTGTTTCGCAAGGCCGCGCCGTGCCGGCTCGCGAACGAAAAGAAAAAGGCCGAGGAAAAGAATGCTGGGAATGCTGGCAAAGCCGAAAGCGAGCTGCCACGACCGCACGTCTCCTACCAGCGGCAGGGTGAAGAACTCGGTGGTCGGCAAACGGCCGATCACGACGCCGCCCAGCGCGAGCGCCAGCCCCGAACCGACAAAGCTTGCGGCGGTAACGGTGCTGGTTGCCAGCGCGATCCTTCCTGGGCGGAAGTAGTCGCTGAGCAGGGAGAAACCGGCGGGAACAAGCGCTGCCTCGCCAAGCCCAACCAGCATCCGGGCGCCAAACAGCGACCAGTATCCGTCGGCGACCATGCACCCGAGGGTGGCCAGGCTCCAGGCCAGCACGCTGAACACGATGAGTTTGACCCGGCTGTAGCTGTCCGCCAGTCTTCCCGCGGGAATGGCCATGCAGGCGTACAGCATGGCGAAGGCAAAACCGAGGAGCAGGCTTACTTTCGTGTCGCTGAGCTCGAACGCCAGCCGCATGGGCTCCACCAGGAGGTTGATGACCATCCTGTCGATGTAGCTCCCGATCTGCAGCAGGGAGATCGTCACGACGACGAACCACGCATAGGCCGGCCTTGCGGCCGGGGCGTTGGGGGCGCGACTCGACACCAGTCAGACAGCGACGCTTGTTGCGTCGTAGGTGAACAGCCGCGTCTGCAGGAATTCGTGAATGGTATCGCCAGGTCCGGGCTTGCGGTGCTTGCGTTCCCCTTGGGCCGCCGACTGCTCGACAGTCTCGTTGGCCCGCGGCAGGCGGGCCGCCTCATACCTTGCAAGCGCGATTGCAGGGTCTTTGCATTCGGCAAGCGCCCGCGCGAGCACGAAGCCGTCTTCGATCGCGATGGACGCCCCCTGCCCCAGGAAAGGCAGCATGGGGTGGGCCGCATCGCCCAGCAGCGTCACGCGTTCCCGGGTCCAGCGTGGCAGCGGCTTGCGGCCAAACAGACCCCACTTGTGACAACGCTCCTCCTGGGTGTTCCCGATGATGTGCAGAACCTCGGGGGCCCACCCCGCAAAGCTCTCCAGCACTTCGTCAATCCCGGCGCCCACAAACCAGCTTTCGTCCGTCCACTCGGCCCGCTGCGCGAAAGCCACGTAGTTGACCAGTTCCCTGCCACGAATCAGGTAGCGCGTGAAATGCCGGCCCGGCCCGCTGAACGTGGCGGACGATGGAGCAATCAGGCCCTCAGGCAGGCGGTCAACTGGGGTGAGGCCCCGATAGGCCACGTATCCCAGGTAATGGGGCTTGCCGGGCCGCCATAACAGGTCGCGCATCAGGGACTTGACGCCATCGCAGCCGATGAGCACTTCACCTGAGGCGCGTGAGCCATCGGCAAACCGGGCCTCAACCGAGTCCCCGCGGCTCTCAAAGCCGACGAAGTCGCTGTTCAGGCGGATTGCCTGAGCATCATTGCCTTGTATCGTTTCCGTCAACAGGGTGTGCAGGTCCGCCCGGTGGACCTGATAGTAAGGTGCTCCGTACTGTTCCTCGTAGTTGACGGATTCATCCAGGGTGAGGATTTCACCGGTATCGAAATGCTTTGTGCACAGCGCTTCCGGGCTGTTGCAGATCCGGCCAAGTTGCCGCCGCAGCCCAAGAGCAATCAATACGCGCGTCGCGTTGGGGCTCAGCGAGAGGCCCGCGCCGACCTCATCCAATGAAGGCGCTCTTTCAAATACGCGGCATGGCACACCGTGGCGCTGAAGCCCGAGGGCGGCCACGAGCCCGCCAAGACCCGCGCCCACGATCATCACGCCGCAACCTTTCATCGCGTTTTCGATGGAATCGAACCCGTTCAGGCCGAGCCGCGCGGGGTAAAGAACTCCAGAATGGCCCCGTCCGGCGTTCGAACGGAGAATAGCGCGACGGTTCCATAGGGCGCCATGAAGAGCTCCAGGGGTTCCGTATAGAGAACAACATCCCGTGCCCGCAGTTCGTCCGCGTAGGCCGCCGCGTCGGTTACCGGGAAACGGGCGCACAGGTAGCCGATATTCGGCGCGACGCACCGGCCGGCAAAATCATTGCCTTCCAGCCCTCGTATCTCGAGGATCTGAGCGGAACCGTCGTTGGCGCCTTCCGGGTGCAATATGCTCACCCGGCGCCGAAGGCCGCGGGCAATGTTGGCGGGAATGCCCAGCATGTTTCGGCCGGGTTCCTCCGCATCTTCCACCACGGTCTCCACGAGTGGTTTCCAGCCGAGTCCGTTTGCGAAGAAATCGAAGCTGACATCGTAGTCACGAACAATCTGCAAGGCATTGAAAGTGCGCGACATTCCCGTGTATTCCGGAAGCTCGATCAGGACTCCGCCGTAAGCCTGCAGCAATACGATGACCACGCCGTCCGGCCCCACCATCACTGCCTGACGGATGCTGAAATCGGCCAGGTGATAGTCCGTCGGAGGGCCGAGGGCGGTCCAGCCAACCCGCTGCAGCGCATCGTAGATGGTTTGCGTGTCCTGCACATAGACGTTGATGTCGAAGATCCCGCCCGTGTCCCAGGTATGCTGCGACGGCCGCATGGGTTCCGAATCCACCCCATGAAACCGGACCAGCCGGATGAAGCCGCGGCTATCGTTCTCGGGTTTCAGCAGCACCTGCTCGATTCGGCTGGACGCCTCAGGCACATGCCATCCCGCGAACTGTTCGGCCGGCGCGTCAGGCAGGGGATGGGCGCTCCAGCGGCCGATATCCATCAGTACGGAGCGCAAATGCTCCATGTTCCAGACGGATACAACGATCTCCTGCATTCCCCGAAACATGGCGCGTCCTCACTGATCTCCGGCAGGATGAAGCCGACCGAAACCGCTCAAGCCGGTATCCGGTAACGGGTCCGGCGAAGCGCCGTTAGGTAGCCGGCAGCTAATAGCGCAGACGGGCGCTCAGAAGCCAGAACCTCGGCGGCCCCGCCGTTGAACCGGTCGAAGCAGTCGAACCAAACAGGACATCCTGCTCATCAGTCACGTTCTTCCCGGCCAGGCGCAGCTGCCATCGATCGTCGTCGGCTCCGATCGCGACGTATGCATTCAGTTGGTAATAGGCGTCGACCAGGACACTGTTGGTTACCTCTCCGAAGTGGTCACCCACGTAACCGTAGTCGGCGCCGAACTGCAGCTTGAGGTCCGCTCCGGAGGCGGTAAGGGGCTGCTCGTAGGAGAACCCCACCATACCTGTAACCGCCGGTGTCGACGGAAGATCGGCGGCATTGTTCTGTGCCGCGCTGCTCAGGGGGTCCAGCTCGTCGTACTTGTCGGTCATGAATCCAAGATTTCCGAATACGCGCAGGCCTTCGCTCAAGCGGGCGCTCGCCTCGACCTCCAGGCCCAGGACGGTGGCCTTGCCAACGTTCTGCTCCGCGAAAGAGAAGGACGCGACGTCGATGATGGCTGTCATCTGGATGTCGTCGTAGCGGTTATAAAAGACGGCGGCGTTCAGCCTGAGCCGATTGTCGAGCAGGTCCGTTTTGACGCCTCCCTCAAGCGTCCACACGGTCTCTTCGTTGTAGGGCTGGGCGAGTACCAGGGGATTCCCGACCGCCAGGCCGTTGAAGCCGCCACCCTTGAAGCCGTGCGCAACATATGCGTAAGCCAGGGTGTCGTCGTTAAGTTGGACATCCACTCCGAGTTTGGGCGAAATGGAGGAAAAGTCTTCGTCGAGGCTGACTTCCGCCAACGTCACCGGAAAAACGAACAATCCGTCCTGGATCGACGCGTCCATCGATTTGCTGTCCTGCGTGTAGCGCAGGCCTCCGACAATGCTTACCCTGCTGTTCCACTGATAGCTGAGCTGCCCGAATACCGCATAGCTGTCCGTCTTGAGGTCGAAATTGGTGGGAAGCAGGGGGAAGGTGCCGAACTTGTCGTTGATGACCTGATCGCCCGCCTCCGTGAAGTAGAAGAGCCCCGCCAACCAGTCAAGGCGCTCCCCGGCGGTCGTTCCCAGCAACTGAAATTCCTGCGTGAACTGGTCGTGATTGGCCAGGGCGGTCCGGTCAAAACCGGCGCCGTAAACTCCCGGAGCAAATTCGCGCCCGCCCGTGAAATCCGCTCGAAACAGGTCCTCGAGATCCATGTAACCCGTAATGGACCGGAACTCGAAAGCACCGGCGTCGTAGGAAACGTTCAATGTGATGCTCCACTGGTCGGTCTTGCCCCGGCTCGGCGTCGTGGACTGGCTGGTGTAGATATTTCCTGTGGCAAACATTGCCTGTGAAGTGGTGGGCGGCGAGCCGCCATACGTGGTTGGGCTGGGTATGTATCCGTCGTTGTCATCGGCGGCAAAGAACGCCGTCAATGTGATGTCCAGCGTATCGGAACCGAGATAGTTCAGGATCGCACGGGCAGCGACGTTCTCCATCGCCCCCACGTCTTCCCCGATGGCGCGGTTGAATTTGTAGCCTTCGTTTTCCAGGTAGATCAGGGAAAACGATGCGGCCCAGGTGTCTTCAACGATCGGCCCCCCTATGGAACCCTTGAATTCCGTATGCTCCCAGTCGCCGTACCCGGCGCTTATGTCTACCCAGGACTCGTCACGGGGTTTGCGGCTCACGATCTTGATTGCGCCGGCGATCGTGTTCCTGCCGTACAGGGTGCCCTGAGGCCCACGCAGCACTTCAATTCGCTCAATGTCATTGAAAGTGAGATTGGCGCCTGCAAGACGGCCCCGGTAGATATCGTCGACATAAACTCCCACATTCGATTCCGACACCGACAAACCGCCCACGGATTCCGTGTTGCCACGCAGGGAGATATTGAAAGTGGAAGGATTCGCCGTTAACTCCCGAATGGACAGGTTGGGGACCGTGCGATCCAGTTCGATAGTGTTGGCCACCTGCAGGTTTTCGAGTGTCATGGCCGTCAGCGCAGTGACGGCAACCGGTGTATCCTGAATATCCGCCTCGCGCCGCTCTGCCGTAACGATGATTTCCTCGAGTGCAATCTCCTGCGCGGCCGAGTCCAGGGTGGCAAGAAGAACAGAGCTTGCCAGGCTGCCTATCAGGCAGGTACGCCAGTATGAGTTTCTATCCATGACCTATTCCTCCCGATTGGAACTCCCTGTAAGTTCATACTGCTCCCAACCTCAGGAAGCAGAACTCCACGAAACCCAGCTTGCCATTGCCTGGACTGCAAGAGCAACCCGGCGGCCGGGAATTGGCGGATAATTCCAATATGCGAATTCCCGGATGAATCAGCAGACCGGAAACCGGCAGGTAGAAGCTTTATGCGAACCGACAACATGAAATTCGGCGGGCCGACAGCGGTTGCGCCACGCCCTCGGCGAGGACGAGACGTCTTCGCCCCGCCATGGATTGCTCCGCTCGTGCACAAGGCTCAGAGGTCCGATAGCCGCTCCGCTGCTTCGGTCAGCGTCGCCGACTCCTTGGCGAAGCAGAAGCGGATGAAACGCGTCTTGGGCGGGTCTTCGTAGAACGCGGATACCGGGATGACCGCGACACCATGCTCCTTCGTGAGCCATCGGGCCATTTCCGCGTCCGGCAGGTCGGAGACATCGCTGTAGTCGGCCAGCTGGAAGTAGGTACCTGCCGAGGGCGTCAGCCGGAAGCGCGAGCGCTCCATCAGTTGCAGGAACAGGTCGCGCTTTCGCTGGTAGAAATCCGGAAGGTCCAGGTAGTGCCCGGGACATTGCGCCAGGTAGTCGGCCAGCGCGTATTGCAGCGGAGTGGTCGTGGTGAAGGTGTTGAACTGGTGTACGCGCCGAAACTCCGCCGTCAATGCCGCCGGGGCGGCGCAATACCCGACCTTCCAGCCGGTGGCGTGATAGGTCTTGCCGAACGAGAACACCGCAAAGCTGCGCGGGGCGAGCGCCTCGTTGGCCAGCACGCTGGCGTGGCGCCGGCCGTCGAAGACGATGTGTTCATAGACTTCGTCGCTCAGCACGTAGGTTCGGTAGGGCGCAATCAGGTCCGCGAGCAGTCCGAGATCCTCCTCCGTGAGCACGGCGCCGGTGGGGTTGTGCGGGGTGTTGACGATCACAAGCCGCGTTCGCTGGTTCAGGCTGGAACGGATGCGTTCCCAGTCCGGCTCAAATCCCGGAGCGAGCAGCGGGATGTGTACCGGAGTGCCGCCGGCTAAGCGGATCGCCGGGTCGTATGAGTCGTAGGCGGGATCGAAGACGATGACTTCGTCGCCCGCCCGGACGATGGCGTGGATGGCGCAGAACAGCGCCTCGGTAGCGCCGCTGGTGACAGTGATCTCGGTGTCGGGGTCGGTCTGGACTCCGTAAAGGCCGGCCAGCTTTCCGGCAATTTCCTCGCGCAGGGAGGCCACTCCGATCATCGGGGGGTACTGGTTGCGGCCGGCCTTCAGGTGGTGGCTGACCAGGTCCAGCAATTCCCCCGGCGGTTGAAAGTCCGGGAACCCCTGGGAGAGGTTGATCGCGCCGCAGTCTTCCGCGAGCCTGGACATCACCGTGAAAATCGTCGTCCCTACGCCGGGGAGCTTGCTTTCGGGGCTGCGCATCAGGGCGACGATAATATCCTCATGAGTAACGACAGCATGAATTCCGCCGGGCCGGCAGCAGTTGCGCCACGCGGCACCTGGTCCGAGAGCGCCTTGAGAGCCTTGCATCATTCTTCGCTCAAGGACCGCGTCGTCATTGTCACCGGCGGCAGCCGGGGCTTCGGCTGGTTCATTGCCGAAGAATTGCTGCGCGCCGGGGCGCGGGTGACGTTGACCGGGCGCAACAGCGACACGCTGGCTACTGTCCTGGACGAAGCGAAGCGCATCTCCGGGCGCGGCCGGTGCATCGCGGTCGCCGGCGACGTAACGCTGCCCGAGGATTGCGCCCGTACCGTGGAAGAGACCATTCGCGAATTCGGGCGGATCGATGTTCTGATGAACAACGCCGGGCGATCATACGGGGAGTTCGGAGACAGAATGTCGAAGATCACGCCCTTTTACGACGTCACGGAACCGCAGCTTCGCGCCATAGTGGAAACCAACCTGTTCGGCGTCTTCTTCATGACCCGGGCAGCGATCCCGCACATGCTGGAGCGGAAGTTCGGCAAGGTGATTTCCATTTCCACCAGCCTGCTCAACATGGTCCGGCCGGGGAATTCCGTTTACGGCTCCTCGAAGGCGGCGCTGGAAACCGCGCACCGGTGCTGGGCGGGTGAGCTGAAGGGCACCGGCGTCGACGTGAATATCCTGCTGCCCGGCGGTCCCTCCGATACCGAGTTGATCACGCCGGCCATGGTGCCCGGCGTCGTCGGCGAGCGGGCCGGCGGCCGCCTGCTGCCCGGCGACATCATCGTGCCGCCGGCCGTGTGGCTGTGCACGGACGCGACCAACGGGATGACAGGCGAGCGGGTGATCGCACGTTTCTGGGACGTGGACCTCCCTCCGGACGAGGCATTCCGGGGCTGTCTGCAGGAGCACGTGGAAGAGCCGTCGATCATGTAGTCCGGGGAGGGATCAGGACCAGATCCTGGGTTCGGTACCGAGTGAGGGGTCGAGTGTAAAACTGTTGTCGGGCCGTTCCAGACCGAGGTTTTCACGCAGTGTGTCGCCGTCGTAATCCGTCCGAAAAAGCCCGCGTCGCTGGAGGACGGGCACCACCTCCCCGACGAATTCGTCGAGGTTTTCCGGCAGGTAGTTCGGCGTAACCGAGAAGCCGTCCGCGGCGCCGGCGCGAAACCATTCCTCGCAGAAATCGGCGATCTGCTCCGGCGTTCCGGCCCGGACCAGGCTGGCGCGCGAGACCACCACGCGTCTCGCGAGCTCGCGTATCGTGAGTCTGTCCTCGCGCCCCATCTTGACGATCTGTTCCTGGACCCATTGCCCGCCCTCCGTTATCGCGATCTCGGGCAGGGTGTCGTCGGGGGAGCAATGCGAAAGGTCCGCACCGATCTGCAATTGCAGGGTCTGTATGGCCAGCGCGTCCGGAATCAGCTCGATCAGTTCCCGCTGTTTGCGTTTTGCCTCTTCTTCGGTGCCGCCTATGATGAACTGGACCGACGGAATCACCTTGAGCTTTGAGGGGTCCCGGCCGAAACCGGCGGCGCGCTGTTTCATGTCCTGGTAGAAAGCTCGCGCGTCGCCCAGGTTGTTCTGGGCGGTGAAGATCAGGTCGGCGGTTCTCGCCGCCAGCGCCCTTCCCGGCGGAGAGCCCCCCGCCTGCACGATGACGGGGTGGCCCTGGGGCGGGCGTCCGATGTTCAGCGGGCCGGCAACCCGGAAGAATTCGCCCTCGTGGTCCAGTTGATGGACCTTGTCGGGCGAAAAGTAGCGCCCGGCGGCCGCATCGCGGATGATGGCGTCGTCTTCCCAGCTGTCCCAGAGCCCGCGGACGACATCGACGAACTCCTCGGCGCGCTCATAGCGCCGGTCGTGGTCCATGATCTTCTCGAAGCCGAAATTGCGCGCCTCGATCGAACTGGTGGACGTGACGACGTTCCATCCCGCGCGGCCTCCCGAAATATGGTCGAGAGACGCGAAGCGGCGGGCCACCGCATACGGTTCGTTGAACGTGGTGGACATCGTCGCGACCAGGCCGATATGTTGTGTGACCGTGGCGAGCGCCCCCAGCAGCGTGCTGGGCTCGAGCTTTCCCGCGTAATCGGTGGCGGCGAAGGCATCCCTGCCCTTGATATTGGGATAACCCATGGAGTCGCCCGAGAAGTAGATATGCAGCTTTGCCTGTTCGGCCTTCTTCGCCAGCCGGGCGAAGTTACTAAAATCATGCTGATCCAGGGGGCCTTCCCTTGGATAGCGCCAGCCGCCGGGATGGGAACCGCTGTTGTGGATGAAAACTGCCAGGATCAACTGGTGTCTGTCCGGCATGCGGTCTCCTTCAGGTGCTGCGAATGTCCGGGTGGGAAATGCTCATTCGACGCGGTAGGTGCGTCCGCCGACACAGGAAAACAGGCGCCCGTCGGCGTCGTTCACGACTTCGACCACCCCTTCCTTCATGTAGATCAGGTCCTCGAAATGGAACTTGCCGATTTTGGGCTGGTACCACGGCAGATCGCAACTGATCACCATTCCGTCGACGAGTTCGAAATCGTGGATTCCGCCGCCCGGGTGCGGGTGGTCGGTATGCTCAAGGCCGACGGAGTGGACGCCGCAGGCCCTGAAGTCGGGGTTCCCGGCATCGCGGATCGATTGAGCCACTGCCTTCTCGACGTCGAGCGACTTTCTGCCGGGCCGGAATTCATCCAGCGCATTGGTCCAGCCCCGGCGTGTCGCGTTGTAGCGCCTAAGCTGCTCGGCGTTGGGTTCGCCGATGATGGCGGTGCGCCCGATATCGCTTGTGTAGTGGGCGAATTCGGCCGTGGCGTCGAAGGTCACCATGTCGCCGGGGATCAGCGCGGTGTCTTTCCTGAGGATCCCGTGACCTGGCCGGTACGGCGTGATGAGCAGAAATACCGGCCGGCCGCCGGCCAGCGCCGCGGCCGACCAGAAGCAACGCTCGGCCTCGGCGCAGGTGGCGCCGGCGGCGATCGCTTCGGCGCTGATCTGCAGGGCCAGTTCGGTCTTGCGGGACGCGGAGCGTATGTGGGCGACTTCCTCGGGGGTCTTCACCATTCGGATATCGCGCATCAGGTCCCGTGCGCCGATAAAACGGAATCCGTCGCCGAGAATGGTTCTGACATCGATTGCCAGGCCCTGGTCCTCGAACGCGACGCGGGACCGCTCGAGTCCCAGTTCCGTCAGGTACGACGCGACCGCTTCCTGGTGGTTCCGGGGAAGATCGTTGCGGATCAACGGGTCCGTCAGGATGCCGCCGGGGCCGGTCCCCGCCTTGCGCGCGTAGCCACGGACAATCCGCATCCAGGTGCCGTCGCGCTGTTGCGGTTGCCCGGCGTCGATTTCGATAGTCAGCACGGCGCCTTCCCTGGCGTGATCGCGCGGCAGGATTGCGAGCGCCAGGTCCCCGAAGCCCCAGCTCGGATCGGTGGCCCAGCTGCTGACGTAATAGGTATTGATCGGCGTCGAGACGACCAGCGCCTCTACCCGCTCGCGATCCATGATCTCGTCGGCGCGGTCCCGGTTAAGCAGCATAGGAGGACTCCTTTGGGCGACGGCTCAATATATCGAAGTGCGTGCTTTATGTCGCCCTGCACGCGTACGGGGAATCGAGGCCGGTGCGGGTCGCTTGCGGGCGTAACATGAATTACGGTAATCGGCAAATTGAAGAGGACGGGACAGCTGATGATCAATCGACGTGACTTCGTTCTGGCGGCCGGCGTAAGCGCCCTGGGCGTTGCGGGCCCTACCCCCGGTTCGGGGCAAGCCGGGGTGGATGTGACGCCGCCGGTGGGTCCCTGGGATTCGTGGGGTGAATTGCGCCGTGCGGGCGGCGTCCTGCATTACGCCGCAACGGGACCGGACGACACGGGCAAGCCCCCGATCATCCTCCTGCACCGGCTGAGCGGCTGGCTGTCGGATTGGCGCCACGTGGCGGCCATTCTGGGCCGGGAGCGGCGCGTCATCGCATTCGACCTTCCCGGCCACGGCGGATCGCAGTGGCAGGGGCGCCCGCCGTACATCCAGACCCTCGGCGAGTCGGCCTCCCTGCTGGTCGGGGCGTTCGATGAACTTGCTGTCAACAAGGTCGATCTCATAGGCACATCGCTGGGGGGCTGCGTCAGCGTAATCCTGGCGGCGTTGTGGCCTGAACGGATCAACAGGCTGGCGATCGTTTCGTCCGCGCTGGCGCCACGCCGGTCTCTCGATCAGATCCGCGCCCTGATTGACGACGCACAAGACGATCTGTTCGACGAGAAGGGTCTGCCCATCGTCTATCCGGAGAGTATGCTGAGCGAGACGTTCGGCATCGTCGATACCCACGATATCTATGTCGAAAGCCTCGGCAGCCGAAAAGCAGCAGGACTTTGGATCCAGCCCTCGGAAAGAGGCGTCGCGATTACCGACATCGTCGGAACGCTCGCCCGGGTAACGGCCCCGACGCTCATCGCGTATGGAGAAAAGGACCGCGCCTACGGGAAATACCGCGCCGGCGCCGAAGCCGCACTCCCGAACGCGACGTTTCTGGAAATCGCGAATTCCGGCGCATTCGCCATGCAGGAAGAACCTGCCGCGCTGGCGCGCATGCTGAGCGATTTCATCCGGCCAGGTCAGGTCACCTGACCGGGAAACCGTGCCGGCAAAGCCAGCGAGCAACGGTCGGGCGTCGACCTCAGAAGTTATAGATGGCGCGCACGCCGAAACTCGACTTATTCGCCAGCGAGTAGCGGATTTCGTTGGAACGGGCGGTGGTGAACAGATCGTTGCCGATTACCGCGCTGGGCGGATTGTCCTCGTCCAGCAGGTTGGCGCCGAAAGCTTCCAGCGTGAGGGCTTCGCTGCGCACGCCCACCCTCAGGTTGACGATATTCTGCGGGGCCACCCAAGCCTCGTTGGTGTAATCCACGAAGTACTTGCCCAGGTGGGCGTAGTCGAGGCGGGCGAACCAGTTGTAGTTGCCGGTCAGTTCGTCTTCGTAGTCCGCTGACAGCGTCCAGGTCCACTTGGATGCCGACGGCAAACGGCTGCCGTCGCAGTTGTTGTCCCCGCGCACGTTCACGCCATCGCCACAGACGAATTCCTTGACCTCGGAGTCCGCCAGGCCCAGCGATCCTGAAAGGGTCAGATTTTCGGTGGGCGCGGCATCAAATTCAAACTCGAAGCCCTGCAGATCCGCCTCGCCGGTATTGACGAACACGGAGGCCAGGTTCAGCGTTCCGTCCGGGTTGGTGAACGGGATGGTGATCTGGTTCTGGCCATCGCGGTACGGATCGAAGTACACCGCCAGCCGTGTCTGCAAACGGCCGTCGAACCAGGTGGACTTCATGCCCGCCTCGAAGTTGTCCAGCCGTTCTTCCTCGTAGGCAATCGAAGCGCCGAATTGCGCGAACTGGTCGAGCACCTCCGGCGGCGAGCCCTGAAGGATGGCGTTGAAGCCGCCGGGCCGGTAACCCCGCGAGAACAGCACATAGACCATGGAGTCATCCGAATACTGATAATCCAGCGAAACGCGCGGGGCAAAGCTGGTGAACTCGGCCTCCAACGGCGCGCCTCCCGGCGGCTCCGGCGGGTTGCCCGTCGAATTGATCAGCAACTGGCGCAGCAGTTCGTCGCGCTGATAGCGGGCGTCCATGCTGAGCGTGAACTTCGGGTTGATGTCGTACTGAATCCCGCCGAATACGGCCGGTGTTCTGGTTTCCGCCTTGGTGATTCCGGCAGCGAACAGCGAGCCGAACACCGAAAGGCCATACACCGAGCCGCCCGGCGAGTAGGAATCCAGGTAACTGCCGCCCAGGGTCCAGCGCAGGCGCCGGTCTTGCGGCGAGGTCACGCGCAGTTCCTGGCTCCAGTCGCGGAAGCGGCTCTGCACCGCGAGCTGCCAGCGATTGAATTCGGGCGCGCCCGGGATGATCCCGGATAGCGGGTTCGGTGCGTTGCGCCGATCACGGAAGTTCAAATCGATGATCGTCATGTCCTTGTCGGTGTGATACGCGGTGAGCGCACTGAAGGTGTATCCCCTCTCCGTGTCGTAGTCCATACGCAGCGACGAGTTGACTGCTTCTCGCCCGAGGCCCGGCTTCGGCCGGAAGCTCGGATCAAAGATGGTGGCCTGATCGACCGCGTCCACGAGCACGGCGCGCGCCTGCTCGTCCAGTGTGTAGTGGCCGGAAATGTACTCTCGCGGCAGGTCCCCTGTGGCCGGCAGTTCACCGCAGTAATAGCCGTGCATCCGTCCGCCGAGATCACAGTTGAAATCTCCGGTGAAGCCCTTCAGGGCAGCCTGGGCCGGAGGCCCATCGTCGTGCTCCATGTATTGGTGAAACACCTTGGCGGAGAACCGGTCGTTAGGCCGAAACTGCACCTGCACCACAAAGGATTCCGTGAGTTCCCCGCCCAGTTCGATGTCGGGATTGGCGAAATTCTTGTACTGGCCGCCCTTCTCATCGCGGCTGGCGCTGACCCGCACCGCCAGGCCTTCCGTGATCGGTCCCTCCAGGCTGAGCTGCGCGAGGTACGAGTCATGACTGCCAGCCGATGCGGTCACGCGGCCCTGGAACTCCTCGTCGTTGAGATCCCGGGATACATAGTTGATGGCGCCGGACAGTACCGATCGGCCGAAGTAGGCCGATTGCGGACCCTTCAGCACCTCGACGCGCTGCATATCGACCAGGGCCGGCGCCTGGCCGCCAAGCAGGGGCGAGCCGTCAAGAAACACCAGGCCGCCTGCCTGTTGCTCCCGGTTCAGGGTGCCCAGGAACAAGCCGCGGAAGACCAGTGAACTGGCCGAGCGGTCATTGCGCCCGGATCCGCCGCCCACCTGGTTGACGTAATGGAAACCCGGGGTGAATGACGCGATCTCGGTCATTTCCGTGAGGTTCATTTTTTCCAGCGTGTCCGCCGACATGGCCGAAATCGCCAGAGGCGCCTCCATCAGGTTCTCCTCGACCTTGCGGGCGGTAACCACGATCTCCTCAAGCGCCGCCCCTTGAGCGACGGCCCTGGAAGCGGGCAACAGGAAACTCGCGCCCGCAACTGCGCAAAGCGCGAGTACCACAAAGCGATGCATTGTCCTGAACATATTTGATTCCTCCTCGCGATTCTCAATCGCGCGCGGCAGTATTACACAATTCCGGCATTCGCACGCCCTACCTGAATTCAGGTAAAGCAAATATTCCATTTGTGGAATCTCCGGCGGCGTCTGAGTCCGCCCCAACCCCCCAATCACATGGTGCGAATCGCTGAAAGATACTGGACTGAAACACTACCAGATTTCGGGTTGTGTGCGCAGTCGCGGGTCTTCTTCGTATCGGTTTACGGGCATCGCGAGCCCGAGATGATCGCGCAGGGTTTCGCCCGCATAGTCCTTGCGGAACAGGCCCCGCGCCTGCAGGATCGGCACCACCTGGTCCACGAAAACCTCCAGGCCCGATGCCAGGACCGGGGGTGAGATGATGAATCCGTCCGCCGCGCCGGCCTCGTACCACTCCGAGAGCATGTCGGCGACGTCCTCCGCCGTGCCGATCGCCGCGCTGCTGGTTCGTCCTCCTGCGACCTGGTAGGCCAGCTTGCGGATCGTGGCGCCTTCATGCCCGGCCGCCTCCAGCACCCGGTCCCGGGTAGAGCTCTGCACCTGGAGGTATTCCGGCGGAAGCGCAGGCAAGGGATCGTCGAGATCGTGATCCGACAGATCGAATCCGCCGAGCAGCGTCTCCAGCTTGTCCAGGGCGATGGGCAGTGGAATGAGTTCATCCAGCTCCTGTTTGAATTCCCGTGCCTCCTCCCGCGTCCGGCCGATATAGGGCGTAATGGCGGGCAGCACCTTGATCGCGTCCTTCGCACGGCCGAAGGCAGCTGCCCTCTCATGCATCTCCCGGCGAAGGGCAATCGCGCTTCCGATGGCGGGATGGGACGTGAATATGACTTCGGCGCAACTGGCGGCGAATGCCTTGCCGTCAGCGGAAGCGCCTGCCTGGACCAGCACGGGATGCTGCTGGGGCGAGCGGGGCAGGTTGAGCGGGCCGGCGATCCTGAAGTGCCGGCCGGCGTGATTCACGGCGCTGATCCTTGAGGCGTCGGCGTAGCGTCCGCTGGCCCGGTCGGCCAAGAGCGCGCCGGATTGCCAGCTGTCCCAGAGCTTGCGCGCCGCCTCGAGAAACTCGGCTGCGCGCTCATATCGTTCCGCATGTCCCATGTGGCTTTCGAAGCCATGGTTATGCGCCTCGTTCTCCATGGTTGAGGTCACGATATTCCAGCCCGCCCGCCCCCTGCTGATGTGGTCCAGGGTCGCGAAACGCCGTGCGGTGGGGTACGGCTCGTTGTAGGTGGTCGACGCGGTCCCGATCAAACCGATCCGCCGCGTTTCAGGCGCAACGGCCGACAGCAACAGCAGCGGATCGAGTTTCGGGGTTTCCTGGCCCTCGAAGGTCTCCGCCGAGCGGGAACCCGGGTATCCCAGGGAATCCGCAAAGAACACGGCGTCGAACTTGCCGCGCTCCGCCGTTTGCGCGCAGGAAACAAAGTAGTCGACGTCGCAAAGCGCCCTGTCGGTCGCGAGCGGGTGGCGCCATCCGGCGATGTGCCCGCCCGTCTGCATGATGAACGCCAGCAGTTTCATGCGCCAACTCCCCTCCGGTTTGCTCCGTGTACCATGCCACGCGAGTCTCGGGGGAGCTATTCTGCTTCAAATCGACCGGTGAACGGGACGGCCATTTCCACTGCCTGGTCCAGGGCGGTTTCGGCCTGGTTTACCGTCCTGATGCTGTGCATCGCGCAGGTCGTGTCCACCATCGATCGCGGAATGCTGGCGCTGGTGGTCGATCCCGTGCGGCAAGACCTGGGTATCACGGACCTTCAGATCGCGATACTGCAGGGGTTCGCGTTTTCCGTCCTTTACGTGATCGCGGGTATCGCGATGGGCCTGATCGCCGATGTAGTGAATCGCAAACGCCTGCTCATGGCCGGCATCGTGGTCTGGAGCGCGGCAACGCTGGCCAGCGGTCTGGCCGAGACTTTCGGTCACCTTTTTGCGGCCAGGCTGTTTATCGGCATCGGCGAGGCGGTCCTTGCCCCTTGCGCCGTCACGATGATCGCGGACCTTTTCCCCGTCAGCCGCCGGGGCAAGCCCATGGCCCTGTATGTCTTCGGCTCGATGATCGCTTTTGGCGTCGGCTCGGTCATCACCGGCTTTATCCTCGAAGCCGCGCCCCAGGGCGCCTTCGACGGCATCGGGTTTCTTGAAGGCCGGGCCCCCTGGCGAATCGCCTTTATTCTCGCCGGCGGTTTCGGGCTGGTGCTGGCGGCGGCATTCGTTCCCGTCAAGGAACCAGTGCGGGCTAAAGCCGAGGTCATCAAGGACGGCGCCGGCGGCCTTCGCGAATCGATCCGCGCCATGCTGGGAAACCTGCAGATCTATCTGCCCTTCTATATGGCGCTGGCTCTCTTCGGTGTGGGGATTTCGGTTGTCTTCTACTGGGGCCCCGTACTGATGACAAGGGTGTTTGATTACCCGGTGGACGAGGTCAGCAAGATGCTTGGCCTGGGTCACATAGCCTGGGCCGTGGCAGGGGCCGTAGCGGCGGGCGTTCTGACCGACTTTGTCGCCCGCCGCAAGGGACCGGCCGGCCTGATCGGCTTTGCCGGGGGCATTTCACTACTCGGCATACCGGCAAGCCTGGCGGTCTTTGCCGACAACGGTACGGCTGCGGTCGCGCTGTTGTCGGGAGTGACTTTCGCCTCGGCCATATTCGGGTCGGCCATGCTGTCCGTGGTAGCGGAAGTCGCTCCGCAAAGAACGAGAGGGCTGGCGACTGCGCTGTATGCGTTCTTCATGACATTGATCGGCGCATCGAGCGGGCCCTTGCTGGTCGCCTACGTTACGGAGCGTATCTTCGGGTCCGACGAATCAGTAGGCCTGTCGATCGCATTCGTCGGAACCATCGCGTTCGGCGCCTGCGCCCTGTTTGCGCTCATCGCCGCCAGGAATCTCCGTGCCTGGACGGATTGCCTGCCTGAGGCCACGGATAGCGACTCGGCGCCTTCCTTTTGACCCGTGGCATGTCAAAATGCGACGGATGATTCCAAGAAAAGCCTATGCACCCAGCCGTTTCGGCCAACTGCACTATCGAATTGTGACGCCCGAAGCGGCTTCGCAGCCGCCGTTGCTGTGCCTGCATCAGACGCCAAGCAACAGTCGCGAGTGGGGACCCATTCAACCGTACCTGGCAAACGACAGGGTGGTCGTCGCCGCCGACACGCCGGGTTACGGCATGAGCGATCCGCCGCCCGAACCGCCTGAAATCGGCGATTACGCCGACGTGATGTTCGACTTCATGGGGCACCTTGCCGGTAGTGGCGTCGTTGCGCCGGGGCCCTTCGATGTGCTGGGCTATCACACGGGTTCGATCACCGCTACGGAGATGGCGCGCCGGGACGCGCAGCGGGTCCGTCGCTGCGTGCTGTTCGGCCTGGCCGCGTATGATGAGGACGTTCGGGCCGAGAGGCTCGACAGACTGAGCGAACGTTTCCCGCCGCCGGACCGGACGCTCGCTCATGTCGAAAAACTCTGGTCGATCATCGGCGAGCTGGCGGATCCGAGGATCCCGGCCGAACAGCTCCACGTCGGCATGGCTGAGAGCCTGCGCCTCGGAAAGAGGCTCCCTTGGGGATATATCGCCGTCTATCGCTATGATTTCCTGGGCGCGATGACGGAAGTCAGCCAACCGGTGCTCATTTTCAATCCCGAAGACGACCTGTGGGGCGTGACCCATCAGACCTCGCACCTGTTCGGGAACGGGCGGCGTATCGACATGCCGGGTGTCTCCCACGGCGTCCTCACTATTCGGCGCGATTTTGTCGTCAGCGAGATTGAGCGCTTCCTTCGGCAATAGCCCCGGAGACGAATTCCGCGACCCGCTCGGCCCATTTCCGCGGGTCCAGCATCAACGAGAACGAACCGCCGTCGGAAAAGACCTCCAGGCTGAAGTCGGCCCTCCGGGCGGCCACCTGCCTGTCCTGTTCGTGAAGGCTGTCGTCCCGGTCCGTGAGAATCCGGGTGGGCGCGCTGATCCGGTCCAGGTCCGCCGCCATGTCGTTGGCGAAGACCGCCTTGTATGTGGGTGTGTCGAAGCCGGCCCACCAGGCGCCCAGCGTTCCCCAGTTGGCCGTTGAAAGCCCGCGGGGAATGGGCGCGCGGGAGTGTATTGCCGAGAATATTTCCGACATGTGCGAACCGTCCTCTCGCAGGTAAACCTGCGGCGCAGCCTGAGCAAGCCTTTTCTCTCGCCCGGCCGCGTCGTACACGGGACAACCATGCAGCACGACGCAAGCTGTGCGGTCGGGATGGCGGGCCGCAAACGATGCCGCAATTGCGGCGCCGGTGTGGTGCCCGGCCACCGCGACCCGTTCCACGTTCAGGCCATCGAGAAGATCGACAAGATTGTCCGCGAGGTCGGCGATCGTTACCGATTCCGGCGGCGGGTCCGACATCCCGTAGCCAGGATTGTCCGGCGCGATGGTGTCAAATCCCATTTCCGCCAACAGGGGTTGTATGTCCACCCACTCCGCCAGGCCGAACGGCGTTTGATGCAGCAACAGGATCGCCTTCTTGCGTTCGCCGTCGGCGTTTCTTCCCAAACGGCGGTAATGCAACGCGCCAAGCCGGCACTGCGCATAACCCTTGCCGCCCGCCAGGGCCGAAGCGCCTTTCCAGTCTTCTCCCACGCCCGCGAAACGGGTCTTGCCGTCATTCACTGTTGTTTCTCCTTGCGCCATTGCCGCGCCTGTCCATTTCCCGTGTCCGGCCAATGCGCCGCCGATCAGGCCCCCGATGACCGTTCTGCGCCGCATGTCGCCGATGGCCCCTGCCCTAGAACTCCACCAGCTGCTGTCCCAGCAAGCGGCCGAAGACGAGGCAGGGCATGACCATCATCCCGCCGACGAATGCGTTGCCCTGGAGCTGTCCGGAACCCAGGATCTCACCCGCAGCGTACAGGCCCGGGATTGCGCCGCCGTCCGGCCGCATGACCTGCAGCTTCTCATTGACCGCAACGCCCACGGTGGAGGACAACGATCCGCCTTGCTGGCGGATGGCGTAGAACGGCGGCTTGTCGATGGGCGCGGGCGAATGGGACCGGCCCAGCGCATCCCTGCCCTTCGCGACTCCTGCGTTGAAATCCGCAACCGTTTCCAGGACGGCCTCGCAGGGCACGCCGATGTCCACGGCGAGCGATTCAAGGCTGTCGGCCCTTCGGAAAGCCTCGCAGGTATTGAATGTTTCCGCCATCTGCTCACGGGACCAGTCAAACACGATCGGCGGCGCCTGCCGGAAGATGGCATCGTCGAAAACGATCCAGTAGCGCAATTCCGGCTGATCAAGCAGTGCGTGCTCGCGGACGTCAACGCTCGGCTCGTCTTCCCTCACGAAGCGCTTCCCGTGGGCATTCACGTAGATTTCCCAGGGCAGCCGCGTCTCCGGATAGGTATTGGCCCGGCCGAGCATTCCCTTCGGGAACGGGCCGTCCTCCAGGATCCAGCCGAAGTTCGACAGGTACTTTTCGCGCCCTCGCAGGTATCCGCCCGCCGCAACCGCAAGATCGTAGCCGTCGCCCTGGGCGAATTCGTACGCCCCGTTCAGGTATAGCCTGCGTCCGCACAGGCGCCGGAACATCACGGGATTGGACGCATATCCGCCGCTTGTCAGCACGACGTTCTTTCCTGCGGCGGACGATTCCCTGCCCTGTGCATCCACGAGTTCGACGCCGTTCACGACGCCCTGGAGATCCTGCAGCAGGCCCGTTACCCTCGTGCCGGTCAGCACCTTGATACGGCCAAGGGCCTCCTGCTCGCGCATCGCCGGCTCCAGCACGGCCAGGATCGACTTGCCGAAGTCGTTGCCCCAGTAGTAACGCGCCACCTCATAGCGTTCGTGGGCGCTTTCGATGGACGGGCACTGGTCCTGGATGTCGAAACCGCGATCCATCAGCCAGTCGAAGGCGTCCGCGGCGTTGAAGACGGTCAGCCTTGCGAGCACCGGATCGATCGTGCCGCGGCTGATTTTCATCACCTCCTCCAGGTGCTTCTCGGGCGAATCTTCGATGCCCTTCTCTGCCTGCAGGCGGGTGCCTGCCGCGCTCATCTGTCCGGAACTCACATGCAGCGTTCCGCCGATCTTCTCCGCCGCTTCGACAAGCAGCACGCGCCCCCCGCGTTCCGCCGCGGTGGTAGCCGCCGGCAGGCCCGTCGTTCCGGCGCCCACCACGATTACGTCCCACTGGTCCGATTTCGAATTACCGCTCAAGCCGTTTCTCCCAATCAAATTTCCTGAAGCCCCACGTCGCGGGCCCGGTCGCGAATATATGCGCTGAACCAGTCCAGATCGCGGAATCGCAACGTGCCGCGGCCCACCGCTGTCGAGCTGTGAGCCATGCCCGCTATCAGCCGAAAGGCCTTGGCCAGCAGGAACAGCTCCGAATGCTCCAGCTCCGCATCCGTAAAGGGACGCACCGTAGCGTAACCCCGCTCGAAGGCCTCGCCGTAAACCGGCGGGAAATCATAAAACAGGTTGCCCCAGGTGAAATTTTTCACATCCTGCATGAGGTAGTCGTAGCCCACGCCGTCGAAATCCAGCAGGGTGATCCTGCCGGATTCGTCCACGTGGACGTTGCTCGGATGAAAGTCCCGGTGACATATTCCCAGCGGGACCGGCTCCTGTGCTAGCTTCTCCAGGCGGTCGACCAGCCTGGGGGCAAGCTTCTCGTAATAGCGGGCATCGTCGGGCCGGTCATGGAGGAAGGCGAGCAGCGCCGGCAGGTTGACCGTGAAATTCACCACGTCATCGGTCGGCACTTGCCGCCCGCCCAGATACTCCAGACCCAACAGGTGCAATTCCGCGAACAGGGCGCCGATGCGCTCGGCGGTGCGCTCGTTCAGCGCCTCGCCGAACTTGCGCCCGGGCGCCCAGGTATACATCGCGACCGCGCGCAATCCTTCCGGAGAATCGACCTTGAAATACAGTTCGCCCTCACGCGTCCGCAATGGCGTGGATGCCGGGAAACGCCGCCGGCGCAGGTAATCCAGGAACTCGAGTTCGACCTTGACGACATCGACGTCGCGCCAGCTCCTGCGCCACACGCGCATGGCGTAGCGGGAATCGCCGTCCCGGATCATGTAAACGTCGTTCATGCCGCGGTACAGGAGATAGCCGTCGACCTTGCCGTTCAACGCGTAACGGCGCGCCGCTTCGCCCGCAACCCAGTCAGGGTGCAGCACCGAGTGCGATATCTGCGCTGTCATTGATTCGTTCATGGCCTGCCGGCAGGCGGATTCGGGCCTCTATTGCATTTCAATTCTGGCATATACTCCCCGGCGGGTATCCGGCAACCGGCGCGGCTCGCTGCCGCCGCTTTCCAAGACAGTATTCGCAATGAACCGAAACCTTTGCCTGGCCACGGCGCTGTTCATGCTGGCGCTTCCGTCGCTTCCCGTCCCCGGCCTGTCGGACGATACAGTCGGGGAACGCCTGAGCCTCGAATCGTTGCGGCAGGCGTATTCCGACCCGGACGGGCGGATCGCGGAAATCGGTGGAGTCGAGGTTTATTACAAGGATCAGGGCCAGGGCCCGGCCATCCTGATGATCCACGGCTCGCGCAGTACGTTGCGCACCTGGGACCGCATCGCACCCGAACTGGTCGATCGCTACCGGGTGATTCGGTACGACCTGCCGCCCCACGGCCTGTCCGGTTCGGTGTCGGATGAGGCGGCGGAGCGCCTTGAGCCGGCGAGCTTTACGGCCGGGCTGCTGGACCACCTGGGCGTCGGCCGGGTGACCTGCGTCGGAGTGTCCAGCGGCGGCACAACCTGCATGTATTTCGCGGCCGCCTACCCCGACCGGGTGAACAGGCTGATCATGTCGAACTCCCCGTCGGACCCGGTCAGGACCGACCACATGGTTTTTACCCCCGAATTCGCAAGGGCGCTGGAGGAATACACGGAATCGGGCTTCGAGTCGGAGTTCTTCATAAACACGTTTCTGGATTTCTACAGCGGGGACCCGCAGCGCATCTCGGAGCAGACTCGCCGCGAATACTATGATTTCAATCGCCGGGTGACGGAGTCCAACTCGACCGCATTGATCGGGATCGTCGAGGACCACCAGAAAGCCAGGAAGGCCATGGCCGGCGTGCGCGCACCCACACTGCTGATCTGGGGCGGCCGCGACGCGCTGCTGATCCCGGCGGCGGCAGGCATTCTGGGCGGCTATCTTGAGAATACCCAGGTGTCCACCGTGTTCATGCCGGACGTGGGCCACTACCCTCCCCTGGAGTCCCCGCTCAGATTCGCGAAGATCGTCGCTGCGTACATCGAGGGCGCTACGCCGAACACTACCCCTTGAGAGCGTTAGCGCGCCTGTGGTGCTGTCTGCCGGCGGTCCTGATCGCGGCCGGCGGACCCGCAATTGCGGATAACGCGCGCACCAGTCCCGAAAATCTCACGTATCACGGCACGCCGCAAAGAACCGGCTGGTACGACAACGAAGCGATCCTTACGCCCGCGGCGATCAGATCGGAAAACTTCGGGCTTCTTTGGGAGTCGGCGCCGCTCGGTTCCGCGGGAGCGACGCCGCCGCGCCTGTTCGCCGCGCCGCTGTACGTCACCGGTCTCGAGGTTCCGGGTATGGGTGAAGGCACGCGCGGGCTGGACGTGGTTTTTGCGGCTGGCGCCACCGGTTTCGTCGCGGCGATCAACGCGTCCCCGGCAGGCGAATTGCCGGCCGGCGCGACGCTCTGGCAGCGGCGGCTGCTGGACCGTCCGTGCGGTAACGGCACGCGCGGCATTCTCAGCACCCCGGTAATCGACCGGTCGCTCTCGCGAATCTACATTGCGGGTTGCGACGAGAGCCGCGCCTGGCATGTCCACGCCCTGGACCTGGCAAGCGGCGGCAGCCTGGACGGCTGGCCGCTGGACCTTTCGGCGGAGGCGGTCAACAGGCCGGGGATCAACGCAAACGGCAGCAACCGCTTTCCTTCCGGGGTCGCGATGCTGCAGCGTGGCGCCCTGAACCTGAGCGCCGATGGCCGGTGGCTGTTCGTGGCCTTCGGCGGCGAGCCAATCAGCGGCTGGATGTTGTCCGTCGATACGCGCCTCCCCGGGGTGGCCGGCGCGTTTTCGATTACCGCCCGCACTGAAGAGGGCGTCGGCGGCTTGTGGGCCTCGGGCGGGCCCGCGATCGATTCCGACGGAGACCTTTACATTGCCTCCGGCAGCAGCTTCATCAATGCCCTGGAGGGGATGGGCAACGAAGGTGTGTATCCGGACAGCGACGGAAACTGGAGCCAGTCCATTGTGCGCCTGGCCGTGGATGCAGGAGGCGGATTCCGCCTGGCGGGCAGCTATTCCCCGTTCAACTACTGCCAGGCCGGCGGCCAGGACATCGACCTCGGCAGCGGAACGCCGATCCTTGTGGACCTGCCGCCGGGAGCGTCGCTCAACACCGCACTGCTTGTGCACGGCGGCAGCAAACAGGGCAACGCCTACCTGCTGGATCGGAAACAAATGCCCGGCAGCCTGGTCCGGAGGCAGCCATGCGCCACCGACCCGGTAAGGGGCGCAAGTGCGGATACATCACTGCTGGCTCCGGACGCGCGGCCGGCTTTTGGAACGCGGGGGCCACTGAACGTCTTCGGGCCGTACAGCGATCGCATCGGCATGGGCGATTTCGCCAAGAGCCGCACCACCCCGGCGTATCTGCATGCGGCCTCGGGCCGCCATCTTGTCTACCTGACAGGCACCGCGAAAGCTGCCGAAGAGTCAAGCGAGAGCGTCGCACCGGGTCTGGCGCGCGTCGAAATCATCGTGAATCCCGACTTGCCACCCTTTCTCCGCCTCGACGCCATTCAGCCGGAGCTCATCCTGCAGAACCCGGCATCGCCGGTCGTTACCAGCCTGAACCGCAGAGACGCAGTGGTCTGGGTACTCGATGTGAACGTGCCGCGCTCCGCTTCGCTCTACGGCGAAGATCCTCCGCAGCCCGTGCTGTACGCGGTCGACGCCCTCTCCATGGAACTCTTGTGGCGCAGCGCGCCCGGACAGCTGTACCCCAGCGGAAAATACAACGAACCGCTGGTCACCGACGGCCGCGTGTTCGTGGGGACCGACCGTATCCAGGCTTTTGGCCTTGGCGCATCTGCAGAACACCCGGGAAGGAAGGCGGCCCGTCTTCCCGGAGGACGGGACGTCCTCCCTCCCGGGGATTACTCGCGCAGGAACGCCGCGGAAACGGAGGCGCCTGCCGCCGGCGCAGGCTCGGCAGGGATTGATGCCGCGAGAGGTTCGGCCTTATATGAGGCGCGCTGCGCCGCCTGCCACGATCAGGACCGTGCCGACGTGCCTTCCCGGCGTGAAATGACCGGGCTTGAGGCGGCTGCCATCGTGGAGATACTGGTGCTCGGATCGATGCAGGGCCACGTACTCGGGCTCGATGCCGACGAGATAGACGCCGTCGCGCACTGGCTCGCGACCGGCGGGCACACGATCACTCCGCCATAGCATTGCGGCGGGTATCGGCAGGCCCGCATGTCTCCCCGCCCGTGCCGGTGCGGATGAAGACAAGCGCGTCCCGGGCCGTGCGCACGGGATCCTCCATCACCAGCTTGTGCCCCAGGTCCGAATACTGAATCATCCGCGGCGACGTTGACGCAAACGCTGCTGCAATTTCACAGAACAGTTCGGCCGGCAGCACCGGGCCGGACGCGCCCCATTGAATGAAGGTCGGCGCCGTAACGTTTCCGGCCGTTGCGTAGTCCCGCTCCGGCCCCCCGCCGCTCCACCACACATCGAGGCGTTTCTGAAACCGTTGCTCCTGGTCCGGCAGGGTGTTGAGCGTCCGATACCTGTCGACAAGTTCGCCCGTGACTTTCCCGGGGTCGCCGTAAATGCTGCGCAGAAACGCGCTCCAGTAGAGATTCGTGGCTTTCGTCCCGAGCACCTCGTCGTGGACCCAGAAGGTCAGCCGATCGAGCGGGCGCACCCGCGACGCGGACGGCAGTCTCAGGGGCACCGTCGAAAGCAGCAGCATTTCCACCTGCCCGGGATACATCGCGGCGTAGCGGACCGCCTGGGTAGCTCCGCCCGACGTGCCTCCCAGAATGAAACGCTCCACCCCGAGCTCCGCCAGCAACTCGCGCAGCAGGAAGATCCCTCGCTCGGCGCTGTAGTCGTCCCGTCCGTCGGGTCCGGACAAGCCGTGGCCCAGCGCGTCCACCCGAACGATACGGAAGTCGGCGCCCAGCTCGGCAACCCACCCGTCCCACTGCTGGAGGTTGGCGCGGGAGCCGTGCAACAGAACCAGGGGCCGGCCTTCGCCTTCGTCCCGGTAGTGAACCTGGGTTCCGTCGATTTCCATGAACCGAGAGGGCGGCGAACCATAGCGTGTCCGCGCTTTCTCAAAGTCCGCCTCAAGCAGGCCGAATTGCGCAACCCCGACGAAGGCCGCAGCTATCAGGAGAAGAACCGCCACTAACCAGCGTGCGCGTATCATTCCAACATGGTAGCGCCGATCATCGATTCCGATACGCACATCATCGAGAGTGCGCCCGTGTGGGAACACCTGACCCGCAAGGAGAGCGTGCATCGCCCGCAACCCGTGGAACTGGACCAGGCCGTTATCGTGCCCCCGATTGTCACGCCGATGAAGTCCGTATGGATCATCGACGGCCAGATCTACGCCCGCACCAGCCTTCACCTCATCGAAGAGATTTCCGAGGGACAGGTGAAGACCGGGGCCCTCTCGTTGACCGACCCGGACGAGCGTCTGGACGCCATGGACCGCCAGGGCGTCGATGTGCATGTCATCTTCCCCAGCCTTTTTCTTGCCCTGTCGCCGGAATCGAGCGCCGCCGAGCTGGCCCTGAGCCGCGCATACAACCGTTTTCTGGCCGCGCAATGCGGTTCCAGCGGGGGCCGGCTTCGCTGGGTCATGCAGCCCTCGCTCAAGAACATGAATGAGACGCTCAAGGACATCGCCTGGGCCAGGGAACACGGCGCGATCGGCGTACACATGCGTGGCCTCGAAGGCGACCGACCCGTCGATCACCCCGACTTCTACCCCGTTTTCGATGTTGCGCAGGAGCTGGACATCCCGATCTGCGTCCACATCGGGAACGCCAGCCCTGCGTTCAGGGGCATTCGCCGCAACAGCGACGAACGGCCGTCGCGGTTTCACATGTCGGTTCCGACGCTCATGTCCTTTACCGCGGTCGCGACCAGCGAGATCTCCACCCGCTTCCCGCGGCTGCGCTTCGGGTTCTTTGAAGTCGGCTCGTCCTGGCTCCCGTACATCGTCGTCCAGGCCCACAAGGTCCGGGACGAGCGCGACCGCTGGGCCTTCACCCAATCCGTGCTGCGCGACCGCAGGCTGTTCGTCACCTGCGAGGAACACGAGGAACTGCCGCACATCCTGCGGTATGCCGGCGACGACAATCTCGTGATCGGCAGCGACTTCGGTCATCCCGGCGACGTGGATGACTCGATATTCGTGCAGCGCAAGCTTAAGGCGCGCAAGGACATAACGGAAGATCAGAAAACGGCCATTCTCAGCCGTAACGCTCTCGCATTGTTCGGCCCCGCGAACTTCGCGGCCTGAGTGCTGTCAGGCGCCGCGCCTCATTATTCAGCGGCCAGGAAGGCGGCGATTGCCCCGGCCCTGGCCGCGTCGC
>JAJEFE010000128.1 GCA_022820625.1 Gammaproteobacteria bacterium
TGTAACCCTGCGCCTTCATCATCACGACCGGGCGTCGCTTCTGGCGGGCAAGCTGCTCGCCGTCCTGAACCGGCAGTGGGCGAAGGGGCGGGATTTCTACGACCTTGCCTGGTACCTGGGGCGGCGCGATTGGCCCGAACCCAATCTCGACATGCTCAACAACGGAATCACCCAACAAACCCCCAACACGGCGCCCCTCACGCAGGACACCTGGCGCGCTCATGTGATGGAACGGGTGGCCGAGGTCCCCTGGAACAGCGTCGCCTCCGACATTGCGCGATTCGTTGAGGACCCCGAGGACGCGCTATCCCAAGACGAGCTGCTGACCTTGCTGCAACCTCCCGCGAATTCGTTTCGGTAGCAGCCGAACTCCGCCGGCATGATCGTATTGATCAGGTGTCAGGCAATACGTATTATCTATACCCAAGCTCCAGGTTCGAATGAATGCAAAGAGTCACTTCACGCGAGTTCCAGCGGAACTTCGGCTACTATCAGGATGAAGCGCTAAGGTCGCCACTGGCCATAACGCGACACGCCAGGGAGCGGCTGGTAATCCTCTCCGCAAGCGAATACAAGCGACTCAAGCGCCTGGATCGTCAGGCGCTTGCTGTTGAGGACTTGTCCGACGCCGAACTCGAAGCAATAAGAAAAGCGGAGCCGCCCGCCAAAGCCAGGCTTTACGATCACGAGCTTGTGGCGGAACATGGCGGCGATACCTGATCCGGTTCCCGGCCTCGTCATTCGATACGCGTACCTCTGGCGAAGCGAATGTGAGCGCCTTCGGCGCGAAGGGACTAAAGGATCGGCTACGTCAGCGATCAGCGCGCGCGGCATGACGTGCGCGCCACGGTAATCGAACGCAACGCATCTGCCCCGCTGACGTAGAATTGCCGCTCACCAGATGGGGGAATACAGCCTCCGCCACGTGGCTGCCATTCCCCTGCACGTAGCCAATTCCATGGCGATGGAGGACGGGCCAGTGTCGTGGTCGCGGATTCGTGAGCGGGTTGTCTGAGAGATTCGGCACAACGCGCTGCCAGATTGACGGCGCTTGGGAAAGCGCTACGCGCACGGTTGTGAACAGCTCCAGACCGGAAAAGGACGGAAAATGACTGCACTTACCCATGAACTACTTCGCGATGCCGTGGCGGGTGACTCCGTCGCCTTGCGGTCACGCATTACTCTACAGCCCGCAGGCGGTGAGGGAGACAAGGTCTTTCCGCCGTCTTATGCGGTGGATGGCAGACCCGAACACAAATACGCGGTGGAAGAACGCCAGATTGGCAAGACCGACAAGGTCTCTACGACGGTGCTGCTGGATTCCGTTGCCTCGCAGGCCAACCGGGCGGAACTTGCACTGCTCGAAGGCTGGGAGCGTGGGGAATTGGTTTTTCCTGTCCCGTTCGTGGACTTTTCAGGTGACGGAGGCTTGACGGACTACGACAAGCTTACGGTGCTTGAAGCGCCGCATCGGCTGGCCGATGCGATTTTTCGCGATAGCCTGTTCGATGGAACTTTGTTTCGCTTATCTGATGTTGGCCGCGCCATTACGGATGCCACGCCGCGGAATGCGACTGAGTTGTTCCGCTATTCTCCTACGTCCTTGCTGTTTGGCATGTGGGACTCAACTGGTCCGAAAGGTGGATTGGGCTCCAAATTCCAGCGTGCCTACGTGTCCGAAATTGTTGGTTTTGATGCCCAAGTGGGCAAAAAGGTGGGGAGCCGCATTGATCCATTGAAGATCGAAAGAGTGTCATCCCAGGACCGCATGTACAACAGCACAGACCGCAATGAAGTGTGGACCCACGATCCCGACAGCGCCGAGAGGGATCGTAAGGGAAATCCTGCCCATGCTTCGCGGGGCAGCGCCAGCGGAGAAGCTGGACAGCCCTCAAAAATTAATCACGGCAATATCCCGCCTTCAATAGACGCCCAAGCTGGCGGAGTGACTATATCGAGTGCTCAGCAGACCACGGTGATGTCGTTTGCCGCACTTCGGCGACTGAGATTCAAGGGCTATGCGCGTGAGGCGGAGACTGCCGCGCGGACGGCGGTAGCAGCGCTGGGTGTCGCGGCAATCGCGTATCAGCACGAAATGGACTTTGACCTGCGTTCGCGTTGTCTGCTTCTGCCTACTCATGCCCCAAAACTTGAGTTGCTGAATCGGGACGGCTCCGCTAGCGAGGTTGTGGAGGTGGACCGTGATTCTTCGGCTCAAATTGTCAGCGAGGCGGCGACCCACTCCGCTAAGGTTGGGCTTGATTGGCACTCTGCGGAACTGCGGCTGGTGCCGGCGCCCAAACTGCTGGAGTTGATCCGGCGCAGCCAGAAGGCGTCTAAGAGCGAGCCTGCGGCGGGATGAACCATGTCGCTGGATGATTACTTCGGTATAGAAGTTAACTTTTTGACCGGTCGATTTGTGGCGACATGCCACAACGACCGGCGGCAGCCGGAGTGGCCACCTCACCCTGCGCGTTTGTTCTCGGCGCTTGTGGCCACTTGGGCTGAAGCTGATGAGCCGGACGGCGCGGGACGGACTGCTCTTGAGTGGCTTGAGTCACAGGCCCCGCCAGCGATTGCAGCGCCCCAGGCCGTGCCGCGTAGCGTCGTATCCCACTTTGTGCCGGTCAATGACGCCTCAGTCCTGTCTCGGAGTTGGTACGAACGAAAAGCGATTGGGGTTTCCGAACTGCTGTTGCAGCTTGACGGAGAATTGGCTGCCGCCGGCGGGGAGATCACGAACAACGCCGTCCAGATTGAGCGCAGGTTGCAACAGGCGAAAGCCGTGGACGCTCAAGTGTCCCATCCCGGCAATACGAACCCTTCTTCCGCATTGGCGATGCTGCCGGACCATCGGGGAAAGCAGGGTCGGTTCTATCCATCCGTTACGCTGGATGATGCCAGGGTGAGTTTCCTCTGGGATGTTCCTGCTCCAAGTGACGTTGAGAAAACGCTTGACCGGCTGCTCCAGCGGGTTACCCGCCTGGGCCACGCTTCCTCCCTTGTCTCGTGCCGATCGATTACACACCGCTCCAATTCCATGGTGGAGACATCGGATAAGGGTAGTCGCTTGCGTGGCGTGCGTCGGGGTCAGGTCGCTGAGCTTGAGCGCCATTTTGTGCGCCATGAAGGCTTCCGGCCCCGATCACTTCCGTACACGGATGTTCGCTGCAGAACAGTGGCAGTAGAGGCGAGCGAATCGGAAGCGACGATTAAGCCGAACACGGTCGGTCAATGGACCATATTCGAATTCGAGGCTGGTTCCCGGTTCCTGCCCGCCACAAGAACAGTGGAAGTGGCGAGCGCAATGCGAGCCGCCATATTTCACTACGCGCCGGATCCGATACCAGAAGAACTCAGCGGGCATTTGGAGAACGGTAGGCCTAGCGTTGCGCCCCATGTGGCGTTTATTCCTCTCCCCAATGCGGCATGGCACGCGCACGCTGATGGGCGTCTGTTGGGAATAGCCGTGTCCATGCCCGATACCGCCAGCGGTTCAGCGGGCCGGGCGCTGTATCGGGCTATCGGGAATTGGGAGAAAGATGTCGGACGCAATAGCTTGAAACTCACTTTCGGAGCGCGAGGCGAAGTCCGGCTTGCCCGATGCCGTGGTCCGGCCAAACTCGTTTCCTTGCGGCAAGGTGTTTGGAGCACAGCCTCTCACACATGGGTATCCTGCGCTCCCGTGGCGCTGCCCAGGCACCCCGGTCGACTTGGCGCCTGCTCCGCCGCGGCGCGGGCAAAAGCGTGGGCATGCGCGGAGTCGTCAGTCGCGCTGGCGTGCCAGCATGTTGGCCTGCCCAAGCCCACTTCCGTCGAAGTTTCCCTAAGCCCATTAGTCAAGGGCGCCCTTCCGTGCGGCCGTTTTCCGGCCTTTTGTCAGAAGGGACAATCCGGCCAGCCCATACGCCGGCAACTTCTTCATGCGTCAGTCACTTTTGACCAACCAGTCGCTGGACCTTTAATGCTGGGCGCGGGGCGGTTCTGCGGCTTGGGCCTGATGCGTCCGGTTCACCAGGAGAATCCGGTCACGCGAGACAGCCCTGATGGCTAATGCTCGTAGCGAGGCGAGTGGGCGTGTTGAATCGCTCGCGACAGAGGGATTTTCCCCGGAAGACTTTGCTTCATTCTTCCGGGATGTTCATGGGTACGAACCATTTCCGTGGCAGGAGCGGCTGACTGCTCAAGTGCTTGATCGCGGCGAATGGCCGAAGGTGATTGATCTTCCTACCGGCACGGGCAAGACTGCGGTGCTTGATACGGCCTTGTTTGTTATGGCCGCGAAGCCGCAGACCTCGCCTCGCCGAGTCGTGTTTGTCATTGATCGCCGGATCGTTGTCGATCAGGTGCATAAACGAGCGATCAGGATTCAGGAATCCCTCAAGAAGGCCCAAACCCCTGTCTTGAGACGAATGCGGAATCGGTTGGGACAGCTTAGCGGTGGCGAGCCCTTGGGGGTTGCGGCGTTGCGCGGTGGCATTCCTATTGAAAGCGAGTGGACTCACCGCCCGGACCAGCCTTGGGTAATTGTGTCCACGGTGGATCAGTTCGGGTCCCGCCTCCTGTTTCGTGGATACGGCATCACCTGGCGCATGCGGCCGATTCATGCCGGGCTGGCCGGGAATGACTGCCTGATCATTCTGGATGAGATGCACCTCAGCGTTCCGTTTGCACAAACGGTCGCCCAAGTTGCTTCGCTGCGATCGAGATTGCTTCCTTGCCGTTTCTCAACGGTCGAAATGTCGGCAACACCCAGCGACAAGGGCGCTGAGCGTTTCAGTCTGGACAGGAAAACAGATTTAGAGGGTTGTGCAGAGTTGCAGCGCCGTGTAGAAGCGAGGAAACGGGCAGAGCTCGTTCCGGTGGCAAATCCTCAAGCTGTTCCGGGGTCAGTGCTCAAGATAGTCAGATCAATTGATAAACCCAAGCGGAACGGCATAACCAATGTTCGCAGCGTTGGCGTGGTGGTAAATCGGGTGCGAACGGCCCGGGAGACTTACGACAGGCTGAAGGCTGCTGGCTACGAAACCCACCTGATAACGGGGCGGATGAGGCCCTGGGACCGGATTGAGGCACTGGAGCGCATTGACCCCATTGTCGATCCGGACGGAGACGGCAGATCGGACCAACTTGCTATCGTGGTTGCGACGCAGGCCATTGAGGTGGGGGCCGATTTCAGCTTTGACGCGCTGGTTACCGAATGCGCGGCGGTGGACAGCCTTCGGCAGAGATTCGGTCGGCTTGATCGGCGGGGCACGTACTCGAAGCGAGCCGGCGGTCCTGCTCAAGCGTGGATCCTCGGTCCGAAATCGGTAGTGGCCTCGAAAAAGCCCGATCCGATTTATGGCGAGTCGGCCAGGGTGACATGGGACGAACTCAAAGGCCGTTTGGAGGATGGGGCGGTGGATGTTGGTCCAACGGCGTTAGGGGACTTTTCGGATGACGCAACCGCTCCGAAGGCGAATGCTCCGCTGCTTATGAGAACGCATATGGATGCATGGGTTCAGACTCGCCCCGAACCCATAGTGCAGCCATCCATTGACTGGTTCTTGCACGGGATCGAAAAGAACGACCCGGCGGATGTTTCGATTCTTTGGCGGTGGGATCAATCCGCAGAAGTTCTGCGCTTGGTTCCTCCCAGGCAGGCGGAGTTCTTGCAGGTTCCCATTGCGGCCGCGAAATCCTGGTTGTCCGGCGCAGAGGAAGTTGACGTGGCGGACGTTTCCGGTGTCGCCGACTCAGGTGCAAATCAATCCTGGCCCACACGCAACACCAATGCCTGGGTGCGTTGGACCGGATTCCAGGGTGAGCCCGAGAAGATACGAGTCAATCAGATCCGGCCTGGAGATGTTCTCGTGGTTTCTCCAGCGCGAGGTGGACTGACTGACGGAACATGGGATCCGTCTTCCGAGGAAGAAGTCTCCGATCTGGGCGACGCCGCTCAGATTGCATACGGACGCAGGGCCACGCTTCGCCTTGATCCGCGGCTGAGCTACGGCGCTTCTTCACCGCAACCTTTTCAGGAATTCGAGTCAGATACGGATGTTGCCGAACGGATCAGGGAATGGCGTCGAAGTCAGTTGGTGGAACCGGCCAAGGATTCGCCCTGGATGGGCTCGGCCCTTGAGAAACTCGGCAGCAACTTCATGTTTCACCGGGTTGGGAACGATGCACAGCATGCGCAGAAAAGCTACTACGTGTTAGCGGAGTGCCATCAGGATACAGGCGCCAACAAACCGATAGTAGATGCTACCGCCATGGATGGTTCCGATGCATCCGGCTCTCTTACCGGCACGGGTGTCACGCTTGATCGGCATCTGGACAGTGTTGGCGAACGAGCCGCACGGATCGCGGTGCGCTTGGGACTTCCTTCGGCCATCATCGCTGACCTGCGTATCGCCGGTCGCCTTCACGATCTCG
Source organism: Gammaproteobacteria bacterium (assembly GCA_022820625.1). Taxonomy (GTDB): domain Bacteria; phylum Pseudomonadota; class Gammaproteobacteria; order Steroidobacterales; family Rariloculaceae; genus UBA6522. Next base: position 6,421 of record JAJEFE010000128.1, read on the forward strand.
GAAAGGTTGACAGTCGCTTCCAGTCGCAATTGGTTGGCGGTGATCGAGTGGATCTGGAAATGACGCGAGAAAGGCCCTTGGCCAAGTCCTTGCCCGGGGTTCGCAGGATTCCTTCGAGCATTTCGGGATACCCGAAGGGGATGAGGCACGAGATTGCGAGCGTGGCTATGATCGAGTCAAATGACAATGCGCTTGGTTCTGCTCACGACAGAGACCTTGTGCTCCATCTGGTTGGTTCTCACCACGGCTGGGGGCGCCCGTTCCCGCCCGTAATCACAGACCCGCGCCCCGAGACGCTTCGCTACACGTTTGAGGGCCGCTTAATGGAGGTCAGTTCCGATCTGGCGGAAACCTCCTTGGCCCTTGATATGGCCGATCGTTTCTGGCGACTGGTCGAGCGTTACGGGTATCACGGGTTGGCTTGGCTCGAAGCAATCTTGCGCTTGGCCGATCACCAGCAAAGCGCCCGCGAAGGGAAAACGGCGTGACCGGAACACACCTTACAGGGCTTGGGGGCGCGAATCCATTGGGATTCCTCGCGGCCCTTGGCGTGCAGGAGATATTCGCAAAAGACGAATCGCAACCCCGGCTTTGGTGGAGCGATGACATAACGCCTTACGCAATTTTGAGTGGGGGGATCCGGTTGGAGCGGATAGCGGCAAAGGCGTCCGAGGTCTTCGCCAATTGGGGGAACAGTCTGGCCGTTAATCCAAAGCAGGCGGACGGCTCGAAGATGCCGAAAGGCGACGAACTTAAGCTGAAGCTCGAAGACATCAGAGAATACATCCGCCAAGCAGCGGAATGCGGTTGGAGCGGTAACTTGGCTAGTGCTCTCTTGGCGGAAGGAAGTCTGGACAATAACGGTGCCGCCAAACCCTCGGACTTCTACTTTACCGCCGGGCAGCAGAAGTTCCTAGATACCGCCCGCAAAGTCCTGCGAGCGGCTGTGCCGGAGGAAGTCGCGACGGGTCTTGAGGGCCCTTGGGATTACGAAAGCGAGGTTCCCTCGCTTGGATGGGATGTTGCCGACGATAGGGTTTATGCGCTGAGGGCCAACAACCCCAGCCCGGAAAAGAAGTTGACTAATCCCGGCGTGGAGGCCCTGGCCCTTTTGGGATTAAGCCGGCATCCTGTTTTTGCCGGACGCGACCGCACTCTTACTCAAGGGTGCTCAGGCAAATGGAAGGCTGGGCAATACTCTTGGCCCATTTGGGACAGGCCGGCCTCGCCCCATGCAGTCAAGTCATTGTTAGCCCACGCTTACGATCATCCTGAAGTTTCAGGTAGTCGAGATGCGTGGTACCGCTCTTGGGGAGTATCCCAAATTTACCGGTCGCCAATCCGTCGAACAGATCAGGGTGGCTACGGCACTTTTGGTCCGGCGGAGATTGTATGGAGTCGATCGGGATAAGCAGTTCCTCGATGTTGTTCACTTGCTTGCTACTTGAACTACTCTGGTTGAGCGGAATATGCCCATTGATAGCAAATGCTCAGGGAAACCAGTTGAGTGCGTTAGACCCTATTGGCCAAGTCGTTTCAGTGCCGCACCTGCTTCCAAGTCTGGAACAGGGGAGTTGTGGTCACATCCCGTAAACAAACCTGCGGATGATAGAGAGAATCTACACGGACACTTCCGTAATCGGAGGCTGTCTCGACCCTGAGTTTTCGGAGGCGTCTCAGGCTCTGATAGACGTATTCGAGCGGGGCGAATCGACCGTAGTGGTCTCCAGTTTGACCATGCTGGAACTTAAGCTGGCGCCTTCAGCCGTACGGGCGATTCTCCACGAAGTTCCGGAGGAGCATCGAGAGTATATCGAGTTGACTGAGGAGGCCAGGGCGCTATCGGCGCGCTACATTGAGGCTGGAGCGATTGGTCAGGCGCATAGCGCGGATGCGCAGCATATTGCTATTGCCACGGTCAGCCAGGTGGGGGCTCTGGTGAGTTGGAATTTCAAGCACATAGTCAATGCGCGTCGGATACGCGCGTACAATCTGGTCAATCGCCGGGAAGGTTATCTGGAGTTGGAAATCTTCACGCCCCGCGAGGTGGTCACCTATGACTAAGAACGAAGAGACGTTAGATGCAGTGAAGATGATGCGTTCAATCCGGGACCGCATCAGCAAAGAAATAAACGGAATGACTTTCGAACAGCAACAAGCCTACATTCGCGAGCGCTTAGGTGATGGATACGGCGCCCGTTTTGGCTGCTCTCGCACCGAAACCTCGCCGGAACCTCCGCCTTCGCGGGAACTGGGCATGAACTTCGATTGACGCGGCAGGCCGTCCAATTGGATTTGAGCGTCCTACGATTGGCCGCAATTCGGGACGATAGATGGCGACCTTGAGAGTTCTCTCCGAGATACACACATATCGTACGCAAGTCCAGATGAAACGAACCATGCAGCCGCCGAGAGTTGAATGGCGCGACTTTCCGGATGCCGTTCTACTGGCGCCGGAGATCATTATGAAGCGGCACCCGGACTACGCGGCCGCCAAATCCGGCGATGTGGCTGCTGCGGCAAGGCTTGTGCAGTCAATCGTCATCGAAACTGGTCTCGCCTCTGTTCGGTCGCTTATCGAAGCAGGGGGCTGCCGCCATCCCACGCTGGTCAGCGCTCATGCCTACGAGCGCGACGGATTTAACGCAATCCCCGCTGCGCTGACGGAAGTACTGAGCGAGCAACTGGGCGTTCCGTTCGATACAACGGTGGTGCAGATCAACGTAGTGGGTCATACGGGAGCAGATGGCTATGGGCGTTTGGCCCGGCAAGCCGCTTTTGGCGGCGACATTGCTGCGGGGCAGCACTATCTGCTTGTGGACGACTTTGTCGGGCAGGGCGGCACGCTTGCAAACTTGCGGGGTTGGGTTGAAATGGGAGGCGCCAAAGTCATAGGCGCCGTCGTGCTAAGCGGTAAGCCTTATTCCGCTATACTGAAGCCGTCGGAGGAACAACTCCATGAACTCAGGGAAAAACACGGGCGCGAATTCGAGAAATGGTGGCGAGAGCACTTTGGTCACGCCTTCGATTGTCTTACTCAATCAGAGGCTCGGTACCTGTCCCGCTCCCCGGATGTTGACACAATACGAGCTCGGCTTGCTGCGGCAGTGCGTGAAGGAAGCGGTTGAGGGTACGCGCAAAGTTCTCGCGAACAACGAAAGCGCGTCAAGGAAATAAACGGCCCAGATGGTGGGCCTTAAGAGGCGTCTCAGATTCTGATAGACGCATTCTGCGGTTCCCGCGACGCGGACGGCAGACAGCAACCCGGTCTCGTCCCACTCACGCCGCCTCCGCCCGTTTCGCTTCCGCCAGGTCGTAGGCGGCTTGCATCCGCAGCCACGCTTGCGCCGTGCTCCAGCCCAGGCGCTCCAGGCGCAAGGCCAGCACGGCGGTAACCGAATGCGCTCCGCGCAGCACGCGGTAGAGCGTGCTGCGGCTGACGCCCAGCTTGCGCGCCAGTTCCAACGCCGTAAGCGCGCAATCGTCGGAGTCCAGGCAGTCGCGAATGATTTCTCCCGGGTGGCAGGGGTTGGTCACTTTTGAGGACTGGCCCGTGTCTCGAATTCTCACGCAAATTGCGTGGACAATCCAGTCCGCTAAACTGCGGCCTTCGGGGGAATAGTTCCATGAACTCAAGAAGAAACATGGGCAACAGTTCGTTTGTGGGTCGCACTCTGAGCCTTTTCTTCTCTCATTAGGTCACGAAATGTCCGCGATGGAAGACTCGTCGCCAGCGTCTGGCAGAGATCCTATCCAGACCGCGCTTCCCTTGCGCGCCAATCTGAGCGATGC
>JAJEFE010000153.1 GCA_022820625.1 Gammaproteobacteria bacterium
TGTAACCCTGCGCCTTCATCATCACGACCGGGCGTCGCTTCTGGCGGGCAAGCTGCTCGCCGTCCTGAACCGGCAGTGGGCGAAGGGGCGGGATTTCTACGACCTTGCCTGGTACCTGGGGCGGCGCGATTGGCCCGAACCGAATCTCGACATGCTCAACAACGGAATCGCCCAACACACCCCCAACACGGCGCCCCTCACGCAGGACACCTGGCGCGCTCATGTGATGGAACGGGTGGCCGAGGTCCCCTGGAAAAGCGTCGCCTCCGACATTGCGCGATTCGTTGAGGACCCCGAGGACACGCTATCCCAAGACGAGCTGCTGGCCTTGCTGCAACCTCCCGCGAACACGACTCAGTAGCGCCGAACTCCGCCGGATAAAGGAACAGCCTTCGGAATCGTTTACGCGGCTTCCAGCTTGCGGCGCGCCTGGGCCAGGTCGTAGTTGGCTTGGCGGCGCCGCCAAGTCATCCAGACGGGCGGCCAAGCGCCGAACCAGGTCGCGGGGAACACCCCGCGCATCGCCCGTTTGTGCGAATCGCCGCAAGCCCCCGCCGAATCTCTATGATGCCGCTTTATGACAGAGTGCGGGGGAATGATCAAGTGCGTGCGCGCTTTCGGCCTCGATAAGGAAACCCGTGCGTTAGGTTTTGTCCCATTGCGCCACTACAATCGGGCGGCGGTGTGAGGGGCAAACCGAAAGTGTCAGGGAAATTTGCGGTTTGCGCCGCTGGCAAACTGCGTACGGGTTCGGCATGAGCGCCCCAAAGTTCAGGGATTTTTTTGCCGCGTTGTGGGGCAAGGACAAGCCTCCGTTTGCTTGGCAAGAACGGTTGGCCGCTCGAGTGTTGGGTTCGGATGCACCCAGTGACAGCGGCGAGGGGTGCTCGCCCTGGCCACAGGCTATCGCCTTGCCTACCGCTGCTGGTAAGACAGCCTGCATGGACATCGCCATCTTCGCCTTGGCGGCGCAGGGATCGCGGATTGCTGATGGCGGGCGCATTACTGCCCCCCGCCGAATCTTCTTTGTTGTTGATCGGCGTATCATCGTTGATGAGGCATATGACCGCGCCCGGAAGTTGGCCAGCAAACTTGATGAGGCCAAGCAGGGTGTCTTGAAAGAAGTTGCCGATAATCTTCGGCGCATTTCGCACGGAAGCACCAACGGGTTCGAGGTTGAGCGTCCGCTCACGGTGCATATGTTGCGTGGAGGAATGTACCGTTCCGACTCTTGGGCTCGTAATCCACTACAGCCCGCCGTGATTGCATCGACTGTAGACCAGGTCGGTTCGCGTTTGTTGTTTCGCGCTTACGGACGCAGATCCGGGACATGGCCGATTTATGCTGGGCTGGTCGCGAATGACAGTCTGATCCTGTTGGATGAGGCGCACTGTGCACAGCCGTTTATGCAAACTCTGCACAGCGTCCAGAAATTCAGAAACTGGGCGGAATCGCCCCTTGGCCGGCAATTCAATCCTGTCGTCATGTCGGCAACTCCGCCACCAAGGCTCAATGACGTATTCGTGGATAATTCCGGCCAGGCTGCGGACCCGACCCACCCTCTCGGTAAACGTCAGTTGGCGCCCAAGCCCGCCGTATTGAGGGCAGTGGCCAAGGCCAAGGGGAAAGGGGCCACCACCGAACTCTCGAAGGCTCTCGCGCAAGCCGCAATACGTTTGGTGGATAGCCAACTCTTTGCGGTGGTTGTGTTCTGCAACCGTGTTGTCACGGCGCGGAAGACGTTTGGTACGCTTTGCCACATGCGAGAGGATGCGGAGGTGGTCTTATTGACCGGACGGATGCGTTCGGTGGACAAGGACAATGTGGCACGCCGATTACGCTCACTCGAACTCTATTCCAGCTGTTCGTCCATGCGCCAACCTGTAAACCCGATCATTGTTGTTGCTACGCAGACTTTGGAAGTGGGGGCGGATCTGGATTTTGATGGCCTTGTTACGGAATGTGCGAGTCTGGATGCTCTGCGGCAGCGTTTTGGGCGGCTGAACCGCATGGGGCGGGCAGTTGATGCTCGGGCGGAAATCCTGATCCGCGGCGATCAAGTCAACATGACAGAAAAGAACCGCGACCCAGTATACGGTCAAGCCCTGTCCAAGACCTGGAAATGGCTTAACGAGTGCAAGGGCGAAGAAGAAGTTGATTTTGGCATCGCAAGCCTGAATGTTCTGTTGGACCAGGAAACAAGCTGGGGCCACCTTAACGCCCCATCTCTAAACGCGCCCGTTATGCTTCCCGCGCATATCGATTGCTGGGCGCAAACATCGCCTGAGCCGGCGCCTTTGCCGGACGTGGCGCTGTTCCTGCATGGCCCGCGAGAAAGCGCGCCGGATGTGCAGGTGTGCTGGCGCGCAGACATTGATTTGTCGCACAAAGAACACCAAAAGCAGTCTCTTGAGTCGCTGCAAATTTGCCCGCCAAGCAGCGTCGAGACGCTGCCGGTGCCCATCGGGGTATTCAAGCGCTGGCTGGTGGGGACAGGGGACACCGAGGATGAAAGTTCCGACGTGGAGGGTTTGGCTGATTACAAGAGCGCCACGGGAGAGTCTGGTGATCATGCTAACCGCCGTGTTATCCGATGGCGCGGAAGGCCAACAACCACTGACGATATAACCTCCGATGCCGCAGACATCCGTCCCGGTGAAACAATAGTGATCCCCGCCATACACCCCGGCGCCCCGAATCAGATTGGCGATCTTCCCCCGGAGGCGCTGGAACATCCCGGTGTCCTCGATATAGGCGATAGGGCTCATCGCCTTGCGCGCGCCAAGCCAGTGCTCCGGCTACACCCCGCGATTGTGCAAGCGTGGCCCGATTCTGTCCCGGCCAAAGTGGACATTCTCTCGCTGCTGGAAGACATAGATAGCAAGTATGAAGAGGATCCCAACACGGTTGCGGCTGCAGTGCGGGATGTCCTGTCAGAGCTTGAAGCATCCGAAGGTCTGACGCAGTGGGTCTGGCTGCGCGATGCGGCGCGAGAATTGAAGAACGAATATTCCACCGTCCTAAGCATCGCACGTGCGTGCCGTCCGATCGGAGGCCAGAGTTTGGTGCTGGCAGCCCGGCGTCGACTCCCAGAGCTAACTCAGGAAGTTGATCATTTCAGCGATGAGGACGATTCATCCTCATCTGGCATCTCGCACTCCAACGGCAGGCCGGTTGCCCTTCGCACTCATCTGCACGGCGTAGAAGCCTACGCCCGTCGGCACGCGGAAGGCTGTGGTTTGCAAGATGAATTGTCCACTGCTCTCGCTCGGGCTGGACTCCTTCACGATGTCGGCAAGGCTGACCGAAGATTTCAATCACTTCTTCGAGGTGGCTCGCGTTGGTTCTCGGGGGAAAAGTTGCTGGCCAAGTCTGCTGACATGCGGAAATCCCGTGACGCGAAACGGCGCGCACGAGAGGAATCCGGCTATCCCAAAGGAGGCCGCCATGAGTTGCTGTCGGTGCGAATGGCGATGAGTGCGCAAACGCTCCTGCCGGATCAGGAAGAATTACGCGATCTCGTGCTCCATTTGGTCGCCAGTCACCACGGTTATTGCCGTCCTTTCGCTCCAGTGGTCGCTGATGCCGAGCATGTGCATACCGGCCTTGAATTAAGCGGCGAGAACATGACTTGGTGCGGGCCTACCGAACTTGAGAGGTTGGACTCCGGCGTTGCAGATAGATTCTGGCGGCTTACCCGCCGCTACGGCTGGTGGGGGCTGGCATGGCTGGAGTCGCTGCTGCGTCTCGCAGATTGGCGGCGTAGCGAATGGGAGGAAACGCATGATGCCAGCGAGTAAAGGTGGCGGGTTGCTTTTGTCCGGGTTGGATGGGAGCAATCCCCTTGCGTTCCTCGCCGCCGTTGGCACTCTTCGGGTTCTTGCCGATACGGCGAGAGTTAGGGTGAGATTGGGCTGGAGTTACACACCCGATGGTTGGAGGCCGCTGCTATCAGGAGGTGTAAGCAATCGTGACCAGCTTTCCTGCTTGCTGGCCACACTCATGGGGAAAAGCAGCGATAGCGTGTTTGATAGCGGAAAGGTGGTCTCGGGCACGAGCGAATCGAATAAGTTTCCTTTCAAGGCCGACATATTCGCCGAAGCGCTGAGTGCCGCAGTCGATCAATCGGGATTGTTCGACCGCCGGGAGGCCGACTTTCTTGCAGGCTTTGGCACTGAGGTTCATCCTGACAAGAAAACGGGCGGGTTTCAATGCACCCGCCTAAAAATGGTTCGTACTGGCGACTCAAACGGCCAGGGGATGCTGTTCTACGCCAAGGCCATTCGTAAAGCTACAAGCCGTCAAGACATCCACAAGGCGCTGTTTCACGATTGGGATTATGGAGATAAGGACTACAGCCTGCGTTGGGATCCGATAGAGGATCAGCGTTACGCTCTTCGCTGGAGCGACCCAAGCAAGAAAAAGAGCTTGGACGGGCCGGCCACTATGCGGGCTGCTAATAGCTTGGCTATCGAAGCACTGCGTTGTTTGCCGACGGTTCCGGTAGATTCCCGTCCCCGGACCACCGGATTCGACGAGAAGGTGAAGCCAGCGAGTTTTATTTGGCCTATTTGGACATCTATAGTTGGAATAGAGATCGTTCGTTCGCTGCTCTCCTTGCGCGAACTGTGCCAAACACCCTTGCAGAGGGGCAAGCTTTTCGCCATGGGTGTTGAAGAGGTCTATGGTGCTCCGCTGGTTCGCCCTAACCAGTACTACCGCAATTTCGCGCCAGCGCGCCCAGTCCCCTAAGTGGTGAAATTTATTCTGGTTACACAATCACGGAGGCCGCCTCACTTATGAAACTTGACCTAGAAAATTTGCGGAAGGCAGTGGCCGGGCAGGCTGCGGCCTTTCGTTGCATAACTGACTACCAACCCGCGGGAGGTCCCGGCGCCAAAGTTTTTCCGCCCACCTACGAGGGCGGAAGGTACGCCACCGAGGAGCGAATCAATCCCGAGACCGGCGAAGTAAGAAAGTGTGTGCTTTTGGATTCGGTGCAATCTCAAGCGAATCGTATGGAGTTGGCTTTGCTGGAGGCGCATCGTGCGGGCCATCTGCAAATACCGTTGTTGGTTACACGGTTTGATCAAGATGAATTACCCAAGAAATTTGCGGTGACCAGTCTTGAGGCGCCACATCGGGTTGCAGACGCGTTATTTCGCGACAGCCTCTTGGATGGAGTGATATTCCGCAAGTCGGACACGGGCCGCGTTCTGGATACGGCGGATATCCGAAACGCCACGGGTCTTTTTGGAATTTGCCCTACAGCATTGGTTTTCGGCATGTGGGATTCCACGGGACCACGCGGGGGGCTTGGCGCCAAGTTTCAACGCACACTTGTTTCGGAAGTAATTGGTTACGATGCGGTAGCGGGCATCAACACATCAAGCCGTATCGACCCTGCCCAGATCATGCTTGGTGCCGGACCTCTATATGAAAGGAAACAACAGAATGTCGATGATGCTCCGCACTGGACCCTTATTGCTAGTAAGGGTAGCGGAAAGCTGAAGAAAACAGGAAAACCCTCCGAGGCAGTTCACGGCAACATTACTCCTTCCATTTCTGAGGGCGGGTTCACGATCTCGGTTGCGCGGCAGACGACAACTTTATCGCTGGCGGTCCTAAGGCGCCTGCGATTTCCCCTAAACAGCAATGCGGATTCCGATCACGAAATCGACACGGCAGCTCGTGTCGCCCTCGCTGCTATCGGACTTTTGGCAGGGACTTTGGCCCGGACGGACATGGACCTGCGTTCTCGCTGCCAACTAGTGCCGGAGACCGAATCTCCGTGGCAACTTCTGGATCATCCAAGGAAGACTCCGAGCAAATTTGAACTCGAACCGGATTCCGCGATCAGGCTGACCAAGCAAGCCATCGACGTGGCTAGGCAGTGCGGTTTACCTTGGGAGGGCGTAATTGAACTTGCGCCTTCCCCAGAGTTGCTTGATCTCGTGATCAAAAGCCAGGAACTGGCGAGTACCAGCGGAATCGGAGACGACTGATGTTCGCCCTCGCTATCCGTTACCTCAACGGGTGGTCGATGGCTGCGTCCGATGGCGCTAGCAAGATGCGGGCCGAGTGGCCACCGCATCCCGACCGGGTCTTTATGGCTATGGCCGCAGCATGGTTCGAGACGGGTGAGGATGCCAATGAAGGGCGTGCACTGCGATGGCTTGAGGCATTGCCGCCGCCAGCTATCTCTGCTTCAGATGCTGAGGTGCGCACTTATGTCACAAGCTACGTGCCGGTCAATGACGCTCGTGTAAAGAAGAATGTCGGGACCAGCGGGGATATTCGAAAGCTTAGAGGGGGCGGATTGGCGATGCTTCCTGAGCATCGTTCCCGTCAGCCTCGTGGTTTTCCGGTCGCAATACCCCACAACCCAACGGTCTATCTCATATGGCGAGAGGTTGACCTGAGTGACCATCTTGAGAACTTGGCAAGCTTGGCAAGGAAGGTAACTCATGTGGGCCATTCCGCCTCCCTCGTTCAAGCTTGGATCGAAGAGAAATGCGAAATCAAGGAGGATTGGGAGCCAACGGATGTGCGGGCGACTCACCGCCTGCGGGTTCCTTTCACCAAGCGTCTTGGACAACTAGCACGGTTGGGCGAACGCGGCGATTGGATTGCTTTTTGTGACTTGAAGGACGCTATTGATCGTGCGGAGACAAGCCTAAAGGAGAGGAAACAGCCGCCCCGAGTTGAATGGCGCGATTTTCCCAATGCCGTTTTGTTGGCCCCGGAGACCGAAACTAAGCGGCACCCAAATTATGCCGCCGCGAAATCGGGTGATGTGTCTTCTGCAGCATTGCTGGTTAGGTCCATGGTCAGCGAATCTAGTGTTGAATCGGTGCGTTCACTTATCGAAAAGGTAAGCGGTTGGCAGGCCACCCTGGTGAGCGCTCATGCATACGAACGCGAAGGATTCAACGCTATTCCTGCCGCCCTTATGGAACTACTGAGCGAAAAATTTGGTCTTCCATTTAATAATGCGGTGGTTCAAACCAACGTAGTGGGTCATACCGGCGCAGACGGCTACGGACGCCTTTCCCGGCAAGCTGCCTTTGGCGGCGGAATCAGCAAGGGTCAGCGCTACCTGATTGTGGACGACTTCATTGGTCAGGGCGGTACGCTTGCGAACCTTCGGGGTTGGGTTGAAAAGGGTGGCGGGACGGTTATTGGCGCGATCGCGCTAACCGGCAAACCGTACTCCGCTATACTGCAGCCTTCAGAGGAACAGATCCATGACCTCAGGGAAAAACACGGGCGCGAATTCGAGAAATGGTGGCGAGAGCACTTTGGTCACTCCTTCGATTGCCTTACTCAATCGGAGGCTCGGTATCTCGCCCACTCCCCGGATGCTGACACCATACGAAATCGGCTTGCTTCGGCAGTGCGTGAAGGAAGCGGTCGAAGGCACACGAATAGTCCTCGCCAACAAAGAAAGTACATCAAAGGCCTAAGGGCGGAACTAGACCGACGGTTCCCTTCTGGCAGACCCCCAGAGCCTCGGCGTCCATCCCCCGGTCGGTGGCAGGGTTACCGCAAAGTCCAGGGGGACATTCAGGAAGAAATCCCCGAATCGGATTTCGATTCACGCCTAGTTGTTCTCGGCATGAGCGGCGGTCGGGTTTCATTGCCAGCAACACTGACTATGGCCAACGCTTTGCGCGGACTTCTTATGCGAAATTGTCCTGAACAGCCTCCTCCCGAGTGGTTCAGCGGGCACACCGCTGCCGGGGCGCCCTCTAAACGGCCTCACTTGGCGATTGTTCCCTTGGCATTCGTGGGCTCTCAGCATTCAGATGGGCGGATTATGGGCATGGCGGTGATTCTCCCGGTGGAGCTAAACCCGCAGGAAGCTAGAAACTGTATTGCGCCGATTCTTCGTGATAGCAGTACTGGTCTGCCGCGCAGCCACCGGTTGTTTGATGGCAAGTGGATGGAGTGTGGGCTAGAGCACGAGACACGAGAAAGCCCGCCGCTAAACCTTCGCCCGGAAACTTGGAGCGGGGGGGCGCGGGGTTCCCGCGTTTGGGCTAGCGTAACGCCGGTAGTACTCAACCGGCACTTTGACGGAGAAGACCGGTGGCAGCGTGCGGCCGAGAGTCTGAAAACTGCTTGCGAACATATCGGTTTGCCTCGTCCCCGCGAGACCATGCTGCACGCCGTATCCCCGGTTGAAGGTGTGCCGCATGCTAGAGAGTTTGCCCGGATCAAGCGCAAGAGCGACGGGGGCTATCGGAGCCACTCCCATGCTGTGCTGATCTTTGACGAGCCAGTTCGAGGCCCTGTCCTTATTGGAGCGGGACGGTTTCGCGGTTACGGATTGTGCAGGCCAATGGACTAAGGATCCTCTCGGTAGAGCAGTTCCTTATGGCTAAGAACGAAGAGACATTGGATGCCGTCCAGATGATGCGTTCAATCCGGGACCGCATCAGCAAAGAAATAAACGGAATGACTTTCGAACAGCAACAAGCCTACATTCGCGAGCGCTTGGGTGATGGATGCCGCGCCCGTTTTGGCTGCTCTCGCACCGAAACCTCGCCGGAACCTCCGCCTTCGCGGGAACTGGACATGAACTTCGATTGACGCCGCATGCCGTCCAATTGGATTTGAGCGTCCTACGATTCGCCGCGATGCGGGACGACAGATAGCAACCTTGAGGGCACTCTTGTCCTGGTAGGCAACGAAGTTATGCGGCTGGATTTGTTCTTCAACAGCGGATAGCGATCCAATTTCGTCCCGCCCACGCCGCCTCCGTCCGTTTCGCTTCCGCCAGATCGTAGGCGGCTTGCATCCGCAGCCACGCTTGCGCCGTGCTCCAGCCCAAGCGCTCCAGGCGCAAGGCCAGCACGGCCGTAACCGAATGCGCGCCGCGCAGCACGCGGTAGAGCGTGCTGCGGCTGACGCCCAGCTTGCGCGCCAGTTCCAACGCCGTAAGCGCGCAATCGTCGGAGTCCAGGCAGTCGCGAATGATTTCTCCCGGATGGCAGGGGTTGGTCACTTTTGAGGGCTGGCCCATGTCTCGAATCCTCATGCGTCAGACTCTCAAGTAAATTGCGTGGACAATCCAGTCCGCTAAACTGCGGCCCTCGGGGGAATAGTTCCATGAACTCAAGAAGAAACATGGGCGACAGTTCGTTTGTGGGTCGCACTCTGAGCCTTTTCTTCTCTCATTAGGTCACGAAATGTCCGCGATGGAAGACTCGTCGCCAGCGTCTGGCAGAGATCCTATCCAGACCGCGCTTCCCTTGCGCGCCAATCTGAGCGATGC
>JAJEFE010000009.1 GCA_022820625.1 Gammaproteobacteria bacterium
CTCCTGGCCGTCCATGGCCCCGCGCCGCGCGCACGACGCCCGCGAGGGCTGTCCGTACACACCCTCACGACTTTGTCGGGCTGATCGAAGTGCAGCGGTCCAGGGCGTCTACGCCGAGCAGGCGGAGGTAGTGAAGCAGGTCGATGAAGATCCAGTTTTCGGCCAGCTTGTCGCCGTCGCGGCGGTAAATGTCGACGACGCGCATCTCCGTGGGCCTGCCGGACGCGGGCAAACCGAGAAAGCCTTCGCCCTGTTTCATGTTCATGTTGGGCCAGCCGAACCAGCCGCCGTAGTTGCCTTCTGCGTGCTCCAGCACGTGGCCGTTGAAGCGGATGTCTACCAGGCCGCGGCGAAACGGCTGCTGGTGCTGAAGCTGGTACCGTTCGATGGTACAGGTGGCGCCGATTCCCCAGGGGCCGAACCAGATCATGTCTTCGTGCCAGGTCCTGCGCAGCATGTCGGCGGGCGATTCCATGCTGTCGCCGACAAGGTCGTCGCACATCCGAAGGATGAGGTCCAGGGTCTTGCGGGATTCGGCCTCGTCCTGGGGGTCGAAAAGCACGCCGTCGGCGGTTCGCGGCCCCGGATTGACAATTGCGGCGCCGGTCTGTACGGGCAGCGGTTGTAGTCCCGCCTGCATCATTACGCTGATGATGTCCACCCAGAGCGCCGACTCGGCGATCCGTCCGTCTTCGATGCGATGGAACTCGCAGTAGGGCAAAAGCACGATCTTGCCGGTGGGAGGGATTCCCAGCCAGGGGTTGTCCATGAGGCCCATGAACTTCCCCATGCTGGTGACCCAGAGTGCGCCGTCGATGAAGTTCGGGCCGGCGAAGAAGATGTCCTGGCGTCGCTGCATGGCATTCAGCGACTTGCGCAACGGCTGCCAGACCGTGGCCGCGACGGCATCGGCGCCGTCAAGCTCGTTGAACGGGTGGACGCCGCGAAAATGGTAGTTGGCGGCGGCGTAATGCCCGATCACGGCGGCGATTCCGTCCGGCGGGGCGGCTTCGGTCGCCCGGAAGTAGTCCAGTACGATGGCCTTGGCCGTTTGAATCTCGTCGGTACGCACGGCTCAGGCGGCCAACTGCATCATCAGATCCAGTTCGTTGAAGAGCAGCCATTCGCGGACGATCCTGCCGCCGGCGATCTCATGCTGGGTAATGCCCCAGATCTGTATTGGCTTGCCCGTCGGTTCGCCATAGAGTCCCGGGCCGGTATGCGTGCCCTCGGCGCTCCACCGCTCCGACGTCAGGTAGCCGTCGACGTCGTTGCCCATCCAGTAGACTTCGTCCACCTGGACTTCCAGGTCGGGAAACGCTCCGAGAATCGAATCGAGAAACTCCCGGTAGTTGCCCGCTCCGCAGAACTTGCGGTCGGTGGGGCCTTCGAACCCGAACCCGGTGGCGTAGGTTGCCACCAGCGCCTCGAGGTTGCGGCGATTCCAGAGTTCGTCGATGGTGTGCCGGGCCACTCGGTCGATGTCGAAGCCATCGATCGGCTGGGCGACGTGGATGGGCCGCTCAGGCCGGGCCGAACTCCGCAGGCTGTCCCAGACCGCCGCATCCCGCGGCCAGCCGGCGGGTGGCGAAGCGGCCAGCGCGGGAACGATGTCCCCCAGGTTGTGACCGAGTTGCTGAAGCATGCTCGAGTTGTTGTAGAGCACGTGTTCGAGAAAGATCTCGTTCTCCAGCGCCACGCAGTTGGCGATGACGAGTACGTCGATGTACCGGTTTGTGGCCGGGCCGTAGCGGCTGTCGCCGTCGTTGGTGCCGCGAATGATGGTGCGGTGTGACGTGTGGTAGCCGATTTCGTCGTCTCCCGCCCAGACAATTTCATCGGCAATCAGCTTGATGTCGGAAAAGGCGCCTGTAGTGTGATGGGTATCGTCGATGATCTTCCGGCAGCCGTGCTGCAGGCCGTAGTCGTCGAACACCTGCGACGTGTCGGAGTAGGTGTCTGCGATGTATTCGACTTCGCGGTCTTCCCAGATTCTGTACGTGATGCGGACGATGTAATCGATGATGTTCCGATAGGTCTCCTCGAAACCTCGCATGGACTGCATCGGCCCGTAATCATCCGGTATGCGCGTTTCCTTCGGCGTGCCTCGGCGGGTGTATTTCTCCAGCGAAACTGAATAGTCGGTCGGCATGTGCTCGCGGGAAAGCGGGCGGGCGACTCGCGGACGTTCCCTGTCGTCGGTCATTGAATTGGCGCTATCCAGTGATTATTTTTGCATTGGAAGTACATTTTGCCGAATGAGTGCTTCCGTGTCATCAGACCAGGCGGTGCGGTGGCCGGATCAGCGGCATCACCAGGGGGTGGCAGAAGGGTTGGCACGCCCCTGCTTTCGCCGGAACCTGTTCTGACGGGCTGAGACAGCCCGCGCGCCGCCACGCGCCCCGCTTTCGGTTAAAATCGCGCCACCTTCCAGACACCAGTCCCACCGGCTGCCGCAGATCCATGGAAACAGTACTCACGGGAATCACCACCACCGGCGTGCCGCACATCGGCAACTACGTGGGTGCGATCCGGCCCACCGTGATCGCCAGCCGGGACAGGAGTGTCAAGTCCTACTACTTCCTGGCCGATTACCACTCGCTGATCAAGAGCAGCGACCCGGACCGGCTGGCGCGTTCGACGCTGGAAGTCGCGGCAAGCTGGCTGGCCGCGGGCCTGGACCCCGACTGCGTGTTCTACCGGCAGTCGGACATCCCGGAGATCATGGAACTGACGTGGGTGCTGACCTGCATGACGGCCAAGGGCCTGATGAACCGGGCCCACGCCTACAAGGCGGCGGTGGCCGACAACGAAGCCCGGCGCGACCGGGACCCGGACAAGGCCATCACCATGGGCCTTTATTCCTATCCGATCCTGATGGCCGCCGACATCCTCATGTTCAAGGCCAACAAGGTGCCCGTGGGCCGCGACCAGATCCAGCACGTGGAGATGGCCCGGGACATCGCCGGGCGGTTCAATCACCACTACGGGGAGACCTTCGTGCTTCCCGAAGCCGTGGTGGATGACAACACGGCCGTGCTGCCGGGACTGGACGGCCGCAAGATGTCGAAGAGCTACGCCAACACGATTCCGCTGTTCGCCCCGGAGAAGCGGTTGCGCAAGCTGATCATGCGGATCAAGACCAACTCCCAGGAACCGGGCGAGCCGAAGGATCCGGACAGGAGCGCGCTCTATGCCATCTACCGGGCCTTCTGCACCGACGAAGAAGCCGCGGCCATTCGCGAGCGTTACCGGGCCGGAATCGCGTGGGGCGAGATGAAGAAGGTCCTGTTCGAGTACCTCAACGAGCAGCTCAAGGGCCCCCGCGAGGAATACGAGCGGCTGATGGATGCACCCGACTACGTGGAAGGCGTGCTCTGCCGGGGCGCCGAACGGGCGCGCGAGGTGAGCGTTCCATACATGGACGAGATCCGCCGCGCCGTCGGCTTCCGCAAGCTCGGCTGAAGGTATGCGCGGCGCGACCGCCGCGAAAATCGGTAATGTTCAAGCGACGAGCAACGCAGCCGGGCGGGATGCATCGCCGGTCGATCGGCCCTCTTCGGCCAGCCGGTACGGCCCATACCGCGGGACTTTCGCCACGGGCTAGGTAGCGCCTTCTCTGCGCAGCGGCGTCAGGACCAGGTGCTCGGTGGCGCCCAGCACGCTCCGCAATGCCCGCCCGGTATGCGAGTCGTCCAGACCCGCCACGGCTTCCGGCGTGCCCCGGGCGATGACGCGGCCGCCGCCCGCGCCGCCTTCCGGGCCCAGGTCGACAATCCAGTCCGCGGTCTTGATCACCTCCAGGTTGTGTTCGATGACGACGACGGTATTGCCCTGGTCGCGGAGCCGGTAGAGCACTTCCAGAAGCTGGGCGATGTCATGGAAGTGCAGCCCCGTGGTGGGCTCGTCGAGGATGTAGAGCGTCGAGCCCGTGCTGCGCTTGGAGAGTTCCCTGGCCAGCTTGATCCGCTGCGCCTCGCCCCCGGAAAGCGTCGTGGCGCTCTGTCCCAGTTGAATGTAGCTCAGCCCCACCGCCATCAGGGTGTCGAGCTTGGCCGCCACTCTGGGGACGTTGCGGAAGAACGCCGCCGCATCCTCCACCGTCATCTGCAGAACGTCGTGGATCGTCTTCCCCTTGTAACGGATGTCGAGGGTTTCCCGGTTGTAGCGCTGGCCTTCGCAGACATCGCAGGACACGTAGATGTCCGCCAGGAAGTGCATCTCCACCTTGATGACGCCGTCGCCCCGGCAGGACTCGCAGCGCCCGCCCTTGACGTTGAAGCTGAACCGGCCCGGCCGGTAGCCCCTCGACCGCGACTCCTGCGTGGCGGCGAAGAGCTCCCGGATCGGCGAGAACAACCCGGTATAGGTGGCAGGGTTGGAGCGCGGCGTGCGCCCGATGGGGCTCTGGCTGATGTCGATCACCCGGTCGATCAGGTCCAGTCCCCCGATGTCGTCACAGGGCGCCGGATCGTAAGTCGTGCGATTGACCTTGCCGGCCGCCAGCCGGTAAAGCGTGTCGTTGATCAACGTGCTCTTGCCGGACCCCGACACGCCGGTCACGCAGGTCATCAGCCCCAGCGGGATATCCACGTCGATCCGCCTCAGGTTGTTGCCCCGGGCGCCGCGGATTCCGATCACGGCCTGCGGGTCGAAGTCGCGCCGGGTCCGGGGCAGCGGAATCCGCCGCCTGCCGGTGAGGTACTGTCCGGTCAGCGAGGCCGGATTCGACATGATCTCCTCCGGCGTGCCCTGGGCGACCACGCGGCCGCCGTGGACACCGGCGCCGGGACCCAGGTCCACCAGGTGGTCGGCCGAGAGAATCGCCTCGGCGTCGTGCTCGACGATGAGCACGGAATTGCCCAGGTCCCTGAGCTGGCGAAGCGTTTCCAGCAGCCGCCGGTGGTCGCGCTGATGCAGGCCGATGGAGGGTTCGTCCAGGATGTACATGACGCCCACGAGGCCGGAGCCGATCTGGCTTGCGAGCCTGATGCGCTGGGCTTCGCCTCCGGAGAGCGTTTCGGCGCTGCGGTCCAGCGTCAGGTAGTCCAGGCCCACGTCCACCAGGAACCCCAGCCGGTTGCGGATTTCCTTCACGACCCGGTCTGCCACTTCGGCGCGCCATCCCTCAAGCTCGAGATCGCTGAAGAACCGAAGCGTCTCCGCCACGCTCCCCGCGGCGAGCCCGGGCAGCGCCCGGCCCCCGACGAAGACATGCCGCGCCGCTTCATTCAGGCGCGAGCCCCGGCAGGCTTCGCACGCCTGGGTGCTCTGGTAGTTGCCGAGCGCGGAACGCACGGCATTGGATTCCGTCTCCCGGTAGCGTCTCTGCATGTTCGGGATGATGCCCTCGAAGGAATGGCGCCACTGCCGCTCGCCGCCGCGTTCGTTGACGTAGCGAAAATCGATGCGCTGGCCGCGGCTGCCGTACAGCACGATGTTGCGGATCCGTTCCGGCAGCTCTTCAAAGGGTGCCTCGATATCGAAGCCGTAGTGTTCGGCAAGCGACCGGATCATCTGGAAGTAATAGGTGTTGTTGCGGTCCCAGCCGCGTACCGCACCGCCCGCCAGGGACAGGTGCGGATGGCGCACCACGCGCCGGGGATCGAAGAAACGCTGTACGCCGAGTCCGTCGCAGTCGGCGCAGGCGCCGACCGGGCTGTTGAACGAGAACAGCCGCGGCTCAAGCTCCGGTATCCCGTAACCGCAAACCGGGCACGCGAACTTGCCCGAGAAGACCAGGGGCGCCTTCCCGGGCTCGTCCATGAAGCCGACCTGGGCCACGCCGTCCGCCAGCGCCAGCGTGGTCTCGAACGACTCGGCCAGGCGCAGGCGCACGTCCGGGCGAACCCGCAGCCGGTCCACCACGGTCTCGATGGTGTGGTTGTAGTTGCGGTCCAGCGTCGGGGGTTTGTCCAGGTCGCAGATGGCCCCGTCGATGCGCACGCGCACGAATCCGCGGGCTCTGAGATCGGCGAGCACGTCGGCGTGAGTTCCCTTGCGGGCGGTCACGACGGGCGCCAGCACCATCACGCGCGTGCCTTCCTCCAGGCCGAGCACCTGGTCCACCATCTGCGACACGTTCTGGGCGTCGAGCACGGTGTCGTGGGTCGGGCAGCGCGGTACGCCCGCCCGGGCAAAAAGCAGCCGCAGGTAGTCGTAGATCTCGGTCACCGTCCCCACGGTGGAGCGCGGATTGTGCGATGCGGACTTCTGCTCGATGGAAATCGCCGGCGACAACCCCTCGATGTGGTCCACCGCAGGTTTCTCCATCACCGAAAGGAATTGCCGCGCGTAGGCGGACAGCGATTCCACATAACGGCGTTGCCCCTCGGCATAGATGGTGTCGAACGCCAGCGAGGACTTGCCGGACCCGGACAGGCCAGTGAGCACGATCATCCGCTCCCGGGGCAGATCGAGATCGATGTCCTTCAGGTTGTGGGTCCGCGCGCCGCGAATCTGAATGTGGGTGGTGGACACGTCCGTGGGGCCTGGCCGAGGCAATCCACTACTATACGCTGCAGAAAAACGGCGGCGCAAAATACCGGGCGGATGGACCTGATTTGAGTATGGTGGGACGCGCAAATCTGGGTTCAATGGCAGGATTTGCGGCTGTCAAAAGCCGTTTCACGGCGTACAATGTCGCCTTGTCAAGCTGCCGTAGCAAACGGCCCAATATTCCGGGGTAACTTAATGGCAAGAGGCATCAACAAGGTCATCCTCGTCGGCAATCTTGGGGCAGATCCGGAAACCCGGTACATGCCCAGCGGCGGCGCCGTTACCAACATCAGCCTGGCCACCACCAGGTCGTGGCGGGACCGCGAATCAGGTGAGCAGCAGGAACGAACGGAATGGCACCGTGTCGTTTTCTTCAGCCGCCTGGCGGAAATCGCGGGAGAGTATCTGCGCAAGGGCCGGCAGGTCTACATAGAGGGTGAACTCCGGACCCGCAAGTGGCAGGATCGAGACGGCAACGACCGATACACCACGGAAATCGTCGCCAACGAGATGCAGATGCTCGGTGGCCGCTCCGACATGGACGCCCCGGCGCGCATGCCCGCGCGCGGTGTCGCCGAGCAGCCTGCGAGCGCGGCGCCCGCAAGCACAGGCACCGACGATCTGGACGACGATATCCCGTTCTAGCGCCCACAATTTGAGGGCGGTAGAAATGGATTGGCAGAATGTCGGTAGTGTGGCTCCGCCTTTGCCATCGAGAATACCAATTCGGCCGATCCGTTGTTGAATACCTTTGGGCAAGCGCTGGGCGATCTGCTTGGTACACTGGTCGAAGGAGGAGACCGGGACCACCGTTTTCCAGGACGTTTAAGCGCGGCTTTCTTGGGTACCTCCGCATTGCACTTGGGAATGCTTGCGAGAAACAGTAGTCTGGTCAGCACGACACCAAGTATTTCGATTGAAATTTTTCTGGTGATAGCGCTTGTCTGTATGGGCTATTGTGCGCTGTTCGGTTTGGTGGCCGCCGTCGGAAACGTCAGGGGTTCGCTTGTTCGGCACTTCTTTTTTGGGGCATTTCTACCCGCGTTCGCATTCTCGCTGGCGCGTTTGGCGACCATTTGAGGACACGTCAATGATGGACAAGTTACCAGTTCCGTCGGTCGCTTGGCGCATGGTCTTCGCGGGAGCATTTGTATTCCTGGTTGACTCTTCTTACGGACAGTCAACACACGGTGTGGTCAATGCGAAGGCCCATCGCGTTAACGCCTATCAAAAGTTCATTATCGCGAACACCTATCTTTTTGACGTTGACGCGCAGTTGTCGTATCTGTACGCATATGATCCGAACGCATGGAAAGGCGCGGAGCATGCGATCGGGCAGGAGTTCCACGTATTGGCGCCCGGTGAGGACGCGACGATATGGTGGGCCGAGTCGCCATATCACGTAGTCGACCTTGACTCGTACACGATATGCGCGGACAGCGAAGACTGGTTGAATTGCATTCGAGACCATGGGGCGTATCTCGCGAGCAGTAAAAAGTACCCGGAATTCAAATACGAAAGCCTTTTTGTGATTAAGGAGGCACCGGTCGAGAATCCGTCGGAGACGAGCGACAGTAGCCCTCAAGCAAACGCAGAATAGTATTTTTCGATGCCCGAGCAAGTATTCATACAGACCTACGGCTGTCAGATGAACGAGTACGATTCGGCCAAGATGGCCGATGTGCTCGGCGCGTCCATGGGCGTGACCGAAACGCAGCACCCGGACGAAGCGGACATCCTGCTGCTCAACAGTTGCTCGGTTCGCGAGAAGGCCCAGGAGAAGGTCTTCTCGCTGCTCGGCCGCTGGCGGGCCTACAAGCGGGAGCACCCCCACAAGATCATCGGGGTCGGCGGTTGCGTGGCCAGCCAGGAGGGCGAAGCCATTCGCCGCCGCGCGCCCTACGTGGATCTCGTATTCGGGCCGCAGACGTTGCACCGGCTGCCGGAGATGATTGCGCGGGTTCGTTCCGGGAGTCCCTACGTAGTGGACGTCAGCTTCCCGGAGATCGAGAAATTCGATCGGCTGCCCGCCGCCACGGATTCGCACGTCACCGCCTTCGTCTCGGTGATGGAGGGGTGCAGCAAGTACTGCAGTTTCTGCGTCGTTCCCTACACCCGCGGCGAGGAAATCAGCCGGCCGCTGGACGATGTCATCGCCGAAGTCGTCGGCCTGGCGCGCCTCGGGGTCAAGGAAATCAACCTGCTCGGCCAGAACGTCAACGCCTACCGCGGCCCCGTTTACAGCGGAGGCACGGCGGACCTGGCGACCCTGATCCACTACGTCGCCGCCATCGACGAAATTCGCCGCATCCGCTTCACCACGTCGCATCCGCTTGAATTCAGCCCGTCGCTGGTGCAGGCCTATGCCCAGGTGGGCAAGCTTGCGAGTTACCTGCACCTGCCCGTACAAAGCGGCTCCGACCGCATACTGCGGCTCATGAAGCGGGGCTACACGGCGGCTTCGTACCTGCAAAAGATCGAAGCCATCAAGAAGGCCAGACCAGGCATCTCGTTGTCCTCGGATTTCATCGTTGGCTTCCCCGGCGAGGACGAGGCGGATTTCCAGGCCACCCTGGACCTGATCGAGGCGGTGGGGTTCGACCAGTCCTTCAGCTTCATCTACAGCCCGCGCCCGGGCACGCCGGCCGCCGCGGTGCCCGACGAGGTGCCGAAGGAGGTCAAGCTCGAGCGGTTGCAGCGGCTGCAGAAGCAGGTCAACGGGCAGGCCGCGGCCATCAGCCGGGCCATGGTCGGCGGAGTCGAACGCGTGCTGGTCGAGAAGACATCGCGCAAGTCTGCCAGAGAGGTCTGCGGGCGCACCGAAAACAACCGCTGGGTGAATTTCCCGGCCCCGGCGAGCGCGATCGGAAAGTTCGCGGATGTGGCCATCACCGAGGCGCTGCCCAATTCCCTGCGTGGAAGGTTGATCGAAACCGTTGCCTGAACTGCACCGCGAAAGCGATTCCCTGGAAGTCATCCTGCGCCCGGACGACCACCGGCGCATGGCCAACCTCTGCGGGCAGTTCGACGAGCATCTGCGGCAGATCGAGAAGCGGCTGGACATTCGCATCAGGAGCCGCGGCAATCGTTTCCGGCTCACCGGCGAGTCCGGTTCCACCGCGGTGGGACGGGAAGTGCTCCAGGAACTGTTCTCGTTGACCGAGGCCGAGAACCTGGACCCGGAGCGGGTGCACCTGTGCCTACAGGAAAGCCTTCGCGGCGCCGGCGGGCCGCGCCGCGAGTCCCTGGTCTTCCACACCCGGCGGCGGGACATCCGGGCCAGGGGACCCAATCAGGCGGCCTACTCGCGTGCCATGCGGGACAAGGACCTGATCTTCGGCATCGGCCCCGCGGGCACCGGCAAGACCTATCTGGCCGTGGCGGCCGCCGTGGAAGCCCTGGATGCGGATGTGGTGCGGCGAATCGTCCTGGTGCGGCCCGCTGTGGAGGCGGGCGAACGGCTGGGATTCCTTCCTGGCGACTTGTCGCAGAAGGTCGACCCGTACCTGCGACCGATCTATGACGCACTCTATGAAATGATGGGTTTCGAACACGTCGGGCGGCTGATCGAACGCCACATCATCGAGATCGCACCGTTGGCCTACATGCGCGGGCGAACGCTGAACGAGGCCTTTGTCATACTGGACGAGGCCCAGAACACGACGGTGAAGCAGATGAAGATGTTTCTGACGCGCATCGGTTTCGGTTCCCGGGCCGTGGTCACGGGTGATGTCACGCAGACGGACCTGCCGCCGGGGCGGCAATCCGGCCTGACGCACGTGAATCGCATTCTGCGCGGGGTGATGGGCGTGCAATTCGTGCACTTTGGTCCTGAGGACGTGGTTCGGCACCAGCTTGTTCAACGTATTGTCCAGGCCTACGATCGGGACAAGGAACGTGGTTCCGGTGAGTAGGCGGATACTGGTGCTCGTGGGGCGCGGAGGGCGTGTGCGGGCAGCCCTTGCGCGCTTAAGCGATCCCCGCCATCCGTGGCGGGGATCGAATCGACGGCTCCTCGCTAATGGCCAT
>JAJEFE010000146.1 GCA_022820625.1 Gammaproteobacteria bacterium
CCGATTTGAGCCCGCCAGGGATGGCGGGCGAAATTAAGCCCGCGAGGGCTGTCCGTACACACCCTCACGACGCCCCGACGGAAACCAACAAGCTAAATCAGAGATTCGGTGATCCAGAGACCGATCACGCAAAGCACAAAGAACGCCAGTAACGGATAACTGGCACGGTCGATCTTCCCGGCGACCACATACCACCCCCCTTCCATCAACGGTAGCCCCTCTTCCTCGTACCGCCGAAGCTGCCCCCTGACCGTATAGGGATCGTCTTCATCCCGAAACCCGCCCAGCAGGATGCTCGCCGTCCAGCCCACCGCGATGCTTACGATTCCACCGAGAGCACAGTACCAGGGCCAGGCCACGTCCAGCGTGTACTCCACGTACGCCAGCGCCAAGAATCCGGCGGCCACCCCGATCAACAACCCCTTCTCGTTGGTGTGCCTGGAGAAGAACCCCAGCCCGAACATGGCCAGCTTGGCGCCCACGAAGAACGAACCGACCTTGCTGAGAATCTCGAGAACGGATCCGCCCGAGCGGGTAAAGATGATCGCCGGCACCACCATGAACACCGCCCAGAACAGCGTGAACCACCGCGAAGCGACGAGATAGTGCCGCTGGGACCCGTCCTTCTTGAAGAACTTTTCGTAGAAGTCCAGCGTGGTCACCGTCGCCATGGAGTTCAGGCTTGAATCCAGGCTGGACATGGCGGCGGCCACGATCGCCGCCGTCACGATGCCCATCAGTCCGGGAAACCCCATCGTGGCCACGAATTCCAGCACGATGAGATTCTCGTTGTCGAACGGCCTGCCGCCGTAGTAGCTGTAGAAGAGGATGCCAAGTCCGAAGAACAGCACGAAGATGAAGAACGCCACGTAGCCCATGAGGATGTAGGCCTTCTTCGCGTCGCCCACCGACCGGGCGGCCAGCGTGCGCTGGACGATCATCTGGTTCACGCCATAGACGACCACGTGGTAAATGGACATGGCGATCACGCCGGTCCAGATGGTTCCGACCACCGATGGGTCGATGGTGGTTTCGAAGGGGTTGGTCTTGCCGATCGCCTTGAGCGACTGGAGTGTCTCGTGAAGGCCCCCGGGCAACTCACCCAAGAGCAGCACCACCGTGACGATGGCGCCGAAAAACAGGATCCCTGTCTGGATGAAATCGGTCCAGATCACCGCGGATATCCCGCCCAGCATGGTATAGGTGACAGCCACGGCGGCAACGATCAGGATCGCGGTAACCACGTCGATTCCGGTGATGAACTCCAGCACCAGCGCCGTCGTATACAGCATGATTCCCGAGTAGGCGATGTTCCCCAGCAGGAAGACGGCGGACATGACGGTTCGCGAGGTCAGACCGAAGCGCCGCTCCAGGTAGTCGAAAATGGACGCGCAACCGCTGTTGTAGAAGAAGGGCAGGAACAGCGTTGCAACGATGAAGATGGCGATGGGGTAGTTGATGTGGATGAAGATGACCGAGAATCCATCCACGTATGACCAGGCCGGTCCACCCAGAAACGTGAGCGCGCCGATATAGGTGGCGACAACCGACACCCCGATCACCCACCAGGGCGTCGTTCGCCGGCCGACGAAGTAATGCTGTGCGGTCTTGACGCGCTTGCTGAGGAAGTACCCCAGAACGAGCGTACCGACGATGTAGGCAATCAGGATCGCCCAGTTCAGTGTGCCGAAACTGCTGATCTAGTGCTCCATCAAATGTCCAAAGTGACGGTGAGCCGCTCGAGAATCTGGTCGAACCTGAACGAACCCGTGTAGGAGTGGCTGATCGGTGCGCCGCGATTCTCGCCGCAGCGCACCCCTGAGTTCAGGCTCCTGACTTCCCACATTCCGGGAATATCCACGGACCCGGCCGAGTTGCCGTCTACAAACAGTTCGACATGCCCGGAGGTTGCGGAAGTCTTTCGGCCGCGCAATCCCAGTTCGTGCCGGCCGTCGGGAACGCGATCCCCGGACCTCACCGAGTAGCGCCGGCCGCGCGTATACACGTAGGTGAATTCAAGATACCCGTCGATCATCAACAGTTCGTACCCGGCCATGCTGTCGCCGGATGCCAGCAACACCCCGTTGGCGGGGCTGCTGACGATCTCGACCTCGGCCAGAATCGTGTAGTCGTGGCTGAAGATGTCCGGAGCGCTTCGGCGGTCGATACGGGTGGTATCGGGGTAGAACACGTAGCGGGATTGCGGCTGCGGCGCGACGCCCGCCTCGAGCGACAGCACATCGTCCACCAGCGGAAGCACATTGTTGCGCTCCGCTTCCCGCCTCCAGGCGGCAACCATTTCCTCGACACGGGCGGGAAACTCCGCCGCCCTGTCGTGGATTTCGGAGAAATCGTCCCGTGAATGGTAAAGCGCCCATTCGTCTTCCTCGAAGGGCGTATCGGACACATGCTGAGTGACGGCTTTCCATCCGTCCATCCAGATCGCGCGGTCTCCGGCGGTCTCGTAGTACTGGATCTCCTTGCGCGTCGGTTCGTTCGGCGAATCCAGCGTATAGGCGAGGCTGGTGCCGTCCAGGGGCTCCGCCGGTTGACCGGCCAGTTCCAGGAGCGTCGGCACGATGTCCGTCACGTGATGGTATTGCGTGAGGATCTCGTTCCCCGGCAGGTCGCCGCCGGGCCAATGGACCACCAGCGGCGCGCGGATGCCGCCTTCGTACGTGTCGCCCTTGTAGAACTTGAGAGGCGTATTGCTGGCCTGTGCCCAACCGGGACCGTAGCTCGGCTGACTCCGTTCGCTGCCGACCTTGTCGATATTGGCGATCAGTTCCCCGATCGTCTCCGGTTCGATGTAGACGACACGGTGAACGTCCAGCCGGCCGGCGGGAGGTCCCCAGGAACCGGCGCCGTTGTCGGACAGGACCATGAGGACGGTGTCGTCAAGCTGCCCGCTTCGCTCCAGGAAGTCCACGAGGCGTTGCAGTTGGTCGTCCGTATGGTGGAGGAACGCTGCATACGCTTCCTGCGTCCGCGCGCCGAACCGCCTCTCCTCGTCGGAAATTTCGCGCCAGGCGGGCACGAGTTCGTCGCGCGGGGCGAGTTCCGCATTGGCCGGCACGATCCCCATCGCCTGCTGGCGAGCGAATCTCCGTTCGCGAATCGCATCCCATCCGGCGTCGTAGCGGCCGCGATGCCTTGCCATGTAGTCGCCAGGTACATGGTACGGAAAGTGACAGGCGCCGAACGAGAGGTACAGGAAGAAGGGGACTTCGGCCGACGCGACCAGGTGATCCCGTATGAAGGCCATGGATTGGTCCACCAGGTCCGTGGTCAGATGGTAGCCTGCTGTCTTGTCCGGATACGTCGCCCTGCGGTTGCGGAACAGTTCCGGGTGCCAGTGATCGGCCGCCGCGCCGTGAAAGCCGTACCAGTGATCGAATCCCCTGCCCGTGGGCCACTGATCGAATGGGCCGGTGGCGTTGCGGCCCGTCACGGTCGACAAGTGCCACTTGCCCACCGCGTAGTTTCGGTAGCCTGCCGGACCCAGCATCTCGGCCAGTGTGCGTACATCGTCGCGAATCCAGCCGCGGTATCCGGGATGGTCCCGCCCCCATTCGGCAATGTTTCCCACACCGGCGGCGTGAGCATTGACGCCGGTCAGCAGGCTTGCCCGGGTCGGCGCACACAGTGACGTCACATGAAAGTTGTTGTAGCGGACGCCGTTGGCGGCCAGCCGGTCGATGCATGGGGTGGGAACATCCGACCCATAGCACCCGAGGTCGCCGAAACCGACGTCATCGAGTACCGCGATCAGAATGTTCGGTTTACGGTCCGGATTCGGGCGGCGCCCGCCGGCCGAGTCGCCGGTTGCAGGCGTTGCAACCGTCTGGCAACCGCTGCCAAGCGCCGTGGCCGTGACTGCTGCAGAGGACTCCAGAAATTTTCGACGCGTAATGCTCATATGGATCGACGTTCAGCCCGGTATGGGCACTTTCAGATTCTCCATCAGCGGTCCGAGGTGTTTCTCGTAGTTTTTCCACAGGACCATGGCATCCCTGTAGATCGGCTCCCGCACCTGACTGGCGCTCGGCGTCTTGACCAGGCGTTTCGTCTCATAAAAGCTCAATACGCGTTCTTCGAACCGCAACTCAAGGAAATCCAGCATGCGGCGGGCCTGTCCCTCGATATCGGTGACCGTGTCTTCGTAGCGCACATCGAGTATGCGTCCGGGGAACAGCTCGTGCCACTGCTGCATCAGGTTCCAGTAGCGAGTGTAGTACTTGCCCAGTGCCTCGAGGCTGTGCGCATACGTCTGCCGCAGATCGAAGGGAATGCGGTGAATCGCGAGACAATTGGCGGCCGGATGGCGATGGCAGTGGACAAAGCGCGCACCCGGCAGCATGAGCGCAAGCGGTCCGACGTACTGGAAATTCAGCGGCGACTTGTCGACGACGTATCGCGACGACAGGTATTCGCCGGAATGGCGGGACATGTAGTAGGCGCCCAGCTCCCGGAACTGTTCCGCCGACAGTTTTTCCATGTCCCGGGGAAACTTCTTGCCGGTGATCTTGCGTACGCGCCGGACCGTGTCGAAAGCGAAACTCAGTTCCCCCGCGCCTGCGACTTCCGAGTGGCTCGCCAGGATCTGCTCCGTCAGGCTCGTACCGGAGCGGGGCATGCCCACCACGAATACCGGCCGGTCGTCCCGATGCCCCATCGAACGCCCGAATCGTTCGACTGCTTTTTCTGTCGCTTCGGCAATGGCGTCAATGTAACGAGCCGAGTCGGCATCGTCGTAGGGCTTTACGGCAGCTTTCGCCCTGTTCGCCGCGGCCAGGAACTCGTACGCCTCATTGAAATTGCCCCGCTTCTCGTGAATTCGCGCGATCGCGAATGCCAGGTACATTCGGTTGTTCGGCGTCGTATCCTCCCGTTGCCAATGCGAGAGAAGCGCCCGGAATTCTTGTTCCGAGCTTCCGCGTCCCTTGATCTGAGCCAGGTAATAGTGCGATACCGCCATTTCGGGAGCGATGCGGATCGCCGTCTTGAACTGTTCGACCGCGCCCTCCCGATCCCCCATCTGTTCGAGCAGCACGCCCATCACGTGCATTGCCTCCGGATTTTCGGGCTCGATGTCCAACACCCTGCGCAATGCGGTCAGCGCCTCCTCCGGCTCGTCCCTGTCCCGATAGGCCTTGGCCAGATTGATCAGGGCGACCGTGCTCCCGGGACTGAGGCTGGCGGCTTGCAGGTAGCTTTCCACCGCATCGTCGTACCGGGCCTGTTGAAGGCGAATGTCTCCGATGTGGTTGTGCGCCTGGGCCAGATCCGGACTCAGTTCAAGCGCCCTGGCCGCTGCCCGCAAACCGGCCTCTTGCTGACCGGATTCGTTGAGCGCAGCCGCGAGGTTGCTCCAGCACTCGGCGAAACGGCTGTCCAGCCGCAGCGCACGATCGTACGCGCGGACCGCCTTTCCGGGTTGGTCGAGCAATCGCAGTACGTTGCCGAAATTGTTGAACACCACCGGTCTGGACGGATCCAGCCTGACCG
Source organism: Gammaproteobacteria bacterium (assembly GCA_022820625.1). Lineage (GTDB taxonomy): Bacteria > Pseudomonadota > Gammaproteobacteria > Steroidobacterales > Rariloculaceae > UBA6522. Next base: position 5,509 of record JAJEFE010000146.1, read on the forward strand.
ATTCTGCCAGGTGATCGGCGGCCTTGTACGCCATCCCCAGGTCCTTGTAGGCCAGTCCGATGTTGGCGTGTGCCTGGGGATCGGCATTGTCGATCCCCAGCGCCCGGGTAATGAAATCCACCGCTTCCTTCGGCCGTTCCGTGTTGGTACAAAGCGCACCGAGCAGGTTCAGCGCGTGCCTGTTTCCGGAATCGGTTTCCAGCACCTGCCGATACAGGCGCTCGGCTTGCCGAACATGACCCTTCTGCTGTGCATCGAATCCGGCTCTCAGCATCGTCGTAGGGTCTCGTACCATGCGGTTTCGTAGCGCCCCCGGCAGAAACAGGAAAGCCCCGCACTGACGAGGCTTTCAGGATTTCGAGCGGCGGACGCGCCTCCGATCGGCCGTGATTAGCAAATGTGACTCAGAAATTATAGGCCACGCGGACGCCCCAGATGCGCGGAGTATTGAAATCGGCGACTACACGCCCCTGACTGAACTGATCCGAACCGATCTGCACGATCTCGTCGGTTGCATTCAGCACAAAGCCCTGCACTGAAAGCGAATTGTCGGTGTTGTACCAGGTTGCCCGCAGATCAAGCGTCGTATAGGCGTCCTGATGGGTGAAGAAGTACGGGATATTGGTGGTCTTGTACTCGTCCGAGTAATACAGGAGGACGCCCGGAACGAGTGTTCCCGCGTTACCCAGGTTGAACTCGTAGCTCGCATCCACCGACAGCGTCATGTCGGGCGAAAACCGTGCCGATTGTCCGTCAAGGATATACACCTGCGAGCATGTCTGATCGCACATGTCAGGATCGGTAATGCCGGCGCCCAGGACAACTTCGTCTCCACCGCTTCGAAATACCCGGTTCAACACCGTGCGGCCGAATTGATCAAGTTTGGCGTTGGTCAGCGCCAGACCAGCCCGAATGCGCAGTTCGTCGGTGGCCAACCAGTCCATTTCGGCCTCGAGTCCGCTGGTGGTCATGCTGCCGGAGACAGTGCTGATGGAGATGATGGTTCCGCCCCGTGCTTCGAAGGACGAGGTGGTCAATCCATCGTAGGCGTTCTGGTACGCCGCGAGATTCAGCCGCATGGCGCCGTTGAGCTGCGTGCTCTTCAGGCCGATCTCAAAGGTCTCGACTTCGTTCGGCTGCGTCAGTTCCGTGCTTCCGCCGCCTACGAGACCTCCAGCGATGTATCCGGTCGAGGCGGACGCGAACAACATCGTATCGCCGTTCAGGTCATGCTGAATCGCGACCTTGTAGTCCGTATTCGACTTCTCGCCGGTCTGGCGATTGGCCTCCGTTGCGTCGGTTGCAACGTAGGCGGGCCAGGGATCGAATCGGCTGCCCGGGTTTTCCAGATGCGCGTCGGTGTAGCCCGCCGCCCAGCCATGAACGGCGGAACCCCAGTCAACATACTTGGTGAAGGAGTTGCGTTTATCGGTTGAACTGCGCAGTCCGAGCGTGGCTCGCGTAGCATCAGTGAAGGAGTACTCCGCCTGGCCGTAAATCGCCGTGGATTTCGTACCGCCATTGGCCTGATCCATCCAGTGGGCCCAGGACAGGCTGGTATCGTTATTCAGGCTGTCCACGTACCCCCAGACGAACTCGCTGCTCGTATCGCCGTCGCCGGAATCGTCGTAGAGGAAATAACCCAGCGTCCACTGCAGCGGACCATCCCCGGAAGAATTGAGGTTGATGTCCACCTGTTGCGCATTCGAATTGACCCGCTGACCGGCCAGGCGCCCGCAGGACGGCCCGTTCCAGCACTGAGCCCAATAGCCGCGGCCGTTCGACGCGGGCGGCGTCGCGCCCGGATTGTTTTCCGCCCACGCGGTCGGATTCGGCGAAAAATCGGAGTCTGCCGTTCGAAACTCCTCGTAGTCGAACACGCCGCCGTTCACACGCAATGCGACCGGCCCGAAATCCCAATTCAGCAATGCGCTGAACGAAGTCTCCGAAATGTCCCGGAAAGGCGTCAGGTCGTTGGTGATCTTGTATACGTCCGAGTTGACATTCGCGGTTTCATCGACGCCGAATACCCCCGCCCATGTGCGGCCGCCCGTGGCAGGCCATGACGCCGTTTCGTCACCGGGGAGGCGGCCCGCCCGCGGCTGAAGCACGCCGTTGATGCCGTCGGTCAGCCCCGTCCGAGGGTTCACGGGAATCCCGATGAGAACGCCCGCGTAGTCCGCATTGCCGTTGGAGGTGTCTTCCCACCAGGTACTCGCCAGCGTCAGGTCGAAGGTATCGCTCGGCTCGAACCGCAACTGGGCGCGAATATAGGTATTGTCCTCGTCGCGCATACCCGCGTCCGGGTTGTAGATGTTCTCGATCGTCGGATCCCGTTTGGTGTCGCTGGCCGAAATGCGCAATGCCACCGCGTCTCCCATGGGCAGATTGAAGAAACCTTCGAACTTCTGCATGGAATAGCCGCCGAATGTCCCGCTGACGCCGTAGTCGATGTCTTCCGTCGATGGTCTCCTCGTGATGTAGTTGACCAGGCCGCCGAAGGTATTTCGACCGAACAAGGTCCCTTGAGGGCCGCGCAGGACCTCGATCCGTTCCAGATCGAGATTGCTCGCCAGTGCCTGGCCCGCCCGGGGGCGGTACAGGCCGTCGACGTAGATCGGCACGGCGATGTCGTTGGTGCCGGCCGCTCCGGCGCCGCGCATGATGATGGTTGGATCGGCACCGATGTACCTGACCTTCAATCCCGGTACGGTCTTGTCGATGTCGAGGACATTGACCAACTGCAGTTCGTTGATGAGGTCGCCGTCGATGGGCGTCACCGACACGGCCAGATCCTGAACGCTGCTCTCGCGTTTTGTCGCGGTGACAATGATCTCTTCAAGTACGAGTTCCTGCGCCGCAGCCGAGCTACCCAACGCAGATGCCACTGCGACAGCCAACGCTCTCTTCTTCAGGCCGGACACGGCCAACTGATCCTTTACCTTCATCTCTTGCATATCCCCGGAACGGAAGACGATTTCCGCTGACAGACCCTCTCTGCCAGCGCCCACGACAACAGCAGTCGTTTGTACTTCGAATGCAAATCAATGTCAAATTTCATGCGAAAACCGTAGCACATTTGCAACAACAGGCCCTGTGCAGCGCCCGTCAGGGGTCAGACTGCGAATTCAATTCAGGCTGCGCTTCCGGGTCAGCGGGCAGAATCAGCGAGCGAAAATACTCGACGTCTCGCGCAACCGCCTCCGTCAGCGATTCGTCCTGGAAGAAATGGTCCGAGCCGGGGTAGCTGTGGAACCGGTACGGGTGGCCGAGCAGGTAGAGTTCCTTCGCCAGACGCTCCGACCAGTGGTAGGGCGCGCCGGTGTCGCCGACTGCGTGATGCATGACGACGGGCGCCTGAAGATAGCCCAGGTAGCGCAGCGGCTCGCGGGCGGTCCAGTCGTAGGGCTCGTCGAGTGCCGCCATGTCCCGGCGGAGTTCTTCGATTCGCGAGTTGTCTGTGTCGCTGCCGTCGTAGGCGAGCCGGTCGTCGTAACGCTGGTAGTAGTAGGCCTGATCCCAGATCTCGCCGCCGACGCCGGACCATAGCGCCGCGCCCCTGACCCGATCGGTTGCGAGCAGGACCCGCAACGAAACTTCCGCGCCCAGGGAGTGCCCCCACATGAAAACGTTGCCGGTATCGGCCTCTTCGATATCCGCAAGGCCCGAGAGCAGCGCGAGCACGTCCTCGGAGTAGTAGCCAGTCGCCAGGAAACCGTCCGTGTACTCCACCCCCTCCGACGCGTTATGGCCCCGGTAGTCGGGCATGATGACCAGGAATCCACGCTGCACGTACAGCTCCGGTATCGGGCGGTAGTAGTCGCCCGGCCTGGAATCCACGCCGCCCGCGGTAAAGCCGTACCGGGGAGGGTCCGGGTGAAAACCGTGATTGGCCACGATCACCGGAAACCCGGCATCGGGGCGTTCACCCATCGGGACCGCGACCATCGAGAAGACCGTCAGGCCGGAGGACGGGTACGACACAAGGTAGGCGGTGTAACCGGGTCCGCCATCCAGCTCGCGTTCGAACTGCAGGCTGGCGGAGAAATCGGTTTCGCGCAGCGCGTCGATGGACAAGGGCGCGGGCAGTGCCGAGGCGGCCGCCGGCAGGAGCCAGGCCAGGGCGAGTGCGAGTGCGAGTGCGATCATCCACTTCATGGGATCAGTTGCTCGAACAGGAACAGGAACACGATCGTCAGCGCGAAGAATCCCAACAACAGGTAGCTGATTCTATCCACCCGGCCGGAAACCAGGTACCAGCCGCCGTCCCGTTCGGGCAGCCCCCGCTCCCGGAACGCCTTCTGCTGACCCACGATCGAGTACTCGGACCACTCGTCCTGCCGTCCGTCGATCAGCCGGCTGGCCACCAGCGAGATGACGATATTCGAGGCGCCGCCGATCAGGCAATACCAGGGCCAGGCGATGTCGGTCTGGCTCGCGACGTACCAGATCACCGCGAATCCCACCGCCACCCCCACCAGCAGGCCCCGTTCCGTGGTCTGTTTCGAGAAGAACCCGAGCCCGTACATGCTGAGCTTGGCGCCGACGAAGTAGGAACCGATCCGCGAGAGCGTCTGCAGTATCGAGCCTTCGCTCTGGGAATAGACGATCGCGGGAACGATGATCAGCAAGGCCCAGACCACGGTGAAGCCCCGGGTGATCCTCAGGTAGTGTTCGGGCGATTGGCCGGGCCGGTAGTACTTCTCGTAGAAATCCACGGTGGAAATCGTCGCCAGCGAATTGAACGACGAGTCCAGCGACGACATGGACGCCGCGACGATCGCGGCGGCGATGATGCCCATGAGGCCCGGCATCCCGTAGTCGGCGACGAATTCCAGGATGATGGTGTTGCCGTTTTCGAACTCCCGCCCCTCGTAGTAGCCGTAGAACAGGATGCCCAGCAGGAAGAACAGGAAATAGATGAAGAACGCGCCGAACCCCATCAGCAGGAAGGATTTCTTGGCATCGCCGATGTTCTTCGCCGCCAGCGTGCGCTGCACCATCATCTGGTTGGCGCCGTACACGGTGACGTGAAAGATCGTCATGGCGATGATCCCCGACCATACGGTCGCCTCGACGGTCCAGTCGAGGGAGAAGTCCAGTGGGTTCGTCTTGCCCTGGGCCTTGAGGTCGGCGAGGACTTCGCCCACCGGCGCGGGCATTTCGCCCAGCAGGGCGAAGAACACGATGAAGGCCCCGACGAACAGGACCGCGGCCTGGATCACGTCGGTCCAGATCACCGCCGTGATGCCGCCCAGCATCGTGTACACCAACGCGATGATCGTCACCGCGACAATCGCCGTCACGACATCGACCCCGGTGATGAACTGGATGACCAGGGAAGTCGCGTAAAGGATCGCGGCCGAGGTCAGCGCCTGCGAAACCAGGAATACCCCGGAAATCACGCTGCGGGACGTCGCGCCGAAGCGCCGCTCCATGTACTCGTAGATCGAGGCGACACCGCTGTTGAAGAAGAATGGCAGGAAAAAAGTCACCACGATGAAGACCACGATGGGGTAGTTCAGATGGATCGCGATGACCGCAAGACTGTCGGTGTAGGACCACGCGGGGCCGCCCAGGAATGACAGCGCACTGACGTAGGTGGCTACCACCGAGACGCCGATCGCCCACCACGGCGTGGTCCGGCGGCCCAGGTAGAAGTCCTCGGCGGTGGCGATCCGCTTGCTCAGGACGAAACCGAGCAGCAGATTGAGCAGCACGTAGGCGATGAGAATCGCCCAGTTCAGCGTTCCGAACGTACCCATCAGACTCCCGGTTGTGTCCGTCGACCACTGCCATGCGAACTTGCATCGCAGTCGCTGGCTCCGGAGCGATTCTCCGGCTCATCGCATTCGAATGCAATTGCATGCGGCATCGATACTGCCTACCATCACCCGCATCGGGCGCGGACCGTGACGAACCGATATCGGTCAAAATGGGCGAAAAGGCAAAGAAAAGCACCAGGGCAAATTGGAAGCGCGCCACGTCCTACGACGTCGCCGAACTCGCCGGCGTCTCCCAGTCTGCCGTGTCGCGGGTATTTCAGGACGGCGCGAGCGCCTCCAAGCAGATGCGCAAGCGGGTCATGGCCGCCGCCAGCAAGCTCGGCTATCGGCCGAACGCCATCGCCCGGGGTCTGATCACGCGGCGTTCCAACATGGTCGCGGTGATCATGTCCCAGCAGACCAACCTCTACTACCCCGAAGTCCTGGTGCAACTGACACAACGGTTCTCCAACCACCGCATCAGGGTGCTGTTGTTTACGCTGAAGAGCGAGGGCGACATTGATTCCACGCTGGAACAGGTCCTGCAGTTTCGGGTTGACGGCATCGTCACCGCCGCGATGCTTTCCGGCGCGCAGCTTGCAACGGTTCAGGAAGCCAACATTCCCATCGTCTTTTACAACCGCTCGCTGCCGGACATTCCATCGAATTCCGTGCGCTGCGACCAGGAGGAGGGCGAGCGCTGGCTCGTGGCGCAACTGTTCGCCTCGGGCCACCGCACGTTCGCCATCGTCTCCGGACCCGAAGATTCTTCAGTCAGTACCGAACGCACGACAGGTGCAATACAGATGCTGCGGGAACACGGTGTCGACGGAGTGACCATCGTGACCGGCGACTATGGATACGACAGCGGCCGGGACGCCTTCGCCCGAATCGTGGACCGGCACGGCGGTCCACCGGACGCGGTGATCGCGGCCAACGACGTCATGGCCATCGGCTGCATCGACGAGGCGCGCGAATCTTTCGGCCTCAATGTTCCCGCAGACGTGTCGATCGTAGGATTCGACGGAGTAGGACCGGCCCAATACGCTGCGTACGACCTGAGTACTGTGAGACAACCCGTCGAGCGGATGACGGAAGCTGCCGTATCCATGCTTATCGATCGCATTGAAAAACCCGATCTGTCGGAGGAGAAGCGCGTATTCTCCGGCGAGCGAATACGGGGAAGCTCGGCCGAATTCGCTGCCGACACGGGCTGATCCGGCCACCCGATCACAGACATCGTTTGACGCCCGACGAGGCGCCCCAAAAGCCCCATGAAATACAGCCAGGATCGAATTCTGACCACCCATGTCGGCAGCCTGCCGAGATCGAAACTCGTTGCGGATACGGTCTTTGCCCGGGACAGGGGCGAAACGGTCGAGAATGCCGACGACATCTTCCGTGACGCCGTGAACGCCGTCGTCGCGCGCCAGGCGGACACCGGAATCGACATCGTCAGCGACGGCGAAATGAGCAAGATCAGCTACGCCACCTACATCGGCGACCGCGTCACCGGTTTCGGTGGCGACAGCGACCGCCAGCCCCCCGCGGACCTGGAAGACTATCCCGGCTTCCTCAGAAAACTGGCGACTTCGGGCGGCACTCCCACCTACCGGCGCCCCTGCTGCATCGGAGAGATCGCGGTCAAGGACATGGGGCCGGTCACCAGCGACATCGGCAACTTCAAGGTGGCGCTTGCGCGTAACAATCCGGTCGAGGGATTCATGAACGCGGCCTCTCCCGGCGTCATCGCGTTGTTCCAGCCGAACAAGTATTACTCCTCCCACGAGGCCTATCTGTACGCGCTCGCCGATGCCATGTCGCACGAATACCGCGCGATCGTGGGCGCAGGCCTCGTATTGCAACTGGATTCGCCCGACCTGGGCCTCGGACGCCACATGATGTTCAAGGACCGGCCGGATAACGAGTACCGCCGGTTGACGTCCCTGCACGTGGAGGCGCTCAATCACGCCATCCGCGACCTACCGAGGGACCGGGTGCGGCTGCATATCTGCTGGGGCAACTACGAGGGGCCGCATCACCGCGACGCGCCCCTGGAGATGGTCCTACCCATCGCTCTAGAGGCCAACGTGGGCGCGCTGCTGTTCGAAGCGTCCAATCCCCGGCACGCCCATGAATGGGAGGTATTTGAGACCATGGACCTGCCAGAGGAACTGATCCTGATTCCCGGCATGATCGATTCCACCACGAATTTCGTGGAACATCCGCGGCTCGTCGCGCAACGCATCCTGCGCTACGCGGACATCGTCGGCCGCGAGCGGGTGATGGCCGGGACGGATTGCGGCTTCTCCACGTTCGCCGGTTTCGGCGCGGTCGACGAAGACATCGTCTACGCGAAGCTGGGCAGCCTCGTAGAAGGCGCCGCGGCGGCAAGCGAAGCACTCTGGGCGTAGCGGCGTGGGAGAACGAAACGCCGGCTTCCGCCAGCGCCTCCGGGCGTTCGAGCCGATGGCGGGCACCTTCGTCAAGACGCCTTCGCCCATCATCGCCGAAGTCCTTGCCCTGTCGAGCCTGGACCTGTTCTGCATCGATGTCGAGCATGCGCCGTTCGGCCGCTACGAACTCGATCAGTGTCTCGCCGTGTTCCGCGCCCTCGAACGGCCCTGCCTGGCCCGCGTGGCCGACGATTCCCCGACCGGAATCCGCAACGCGCTCGACAGCGGCGCAACCGGCATCGTGGTGCCCCATGTGACGTCGGCGGAGCAGGCGGCCGCGATCGTGAAGGCCGCACATTTCGGCGAGGGCGGCCGAGGTTACGCAGGCTCCACGCGGTCCGCGGGTTACACCACGAAAGCCGGCGCCGATTACCGTGCCGCGAGCGCGCAGCAGACGACGGTGATCGTGCAGATCGAAGACATTGCCGCACTGGACAACGTTTCGGAGATCGCGGCCGTCGAGGGCGTCGATGGCCTTTTTGTGGGCCGCACCGACCTCGCGGTGGCGATGGGCAGGGATGTCGCCCACGAAGAGGTAGTGGCCACAGTCGGCGACCTATGCCGGATCGCCCGGTCGGCGGGAACGGTCGCCGGCATGTTCACGCCGCTGCTCGATGAGATTCCCACGTGGCTCGACCTGGGCGCGAGCCTCTTCCTACTGAGTTCCGATCAGAGCTTTGTGCTGGACGGCGCCAACGCCCTGGCGTCCATTGTCAAACGCGGTGGAGCGTAACCCGGACTGGTGGAGGCCCTGACGGGCGAAGACACGCGCGCAGTATGCTCGCACGCTTGACTTCGCCCGCCAAGGTAGGTCAATCCACAGAGTCTAGACAAGTTGAGCCATCACGCCGAGTTGGTCGAAGACGGTCCAATCCATCGCGATGCGCTCCCCGACGATCCGCCAATGTGTTGAACCCAGCACGAAGACGGACCGTCCCGTGGCCGGAATCCCAAGGTAGTCGCCGGTGTGCGCGCCGGAAGCGCACCATCTGACTGCGATACGCAGCCCGTCACCATCCACCGGCTGCCGGGCAACATGATCGATCGAGACGTTGCAACCGGATATGGCCTGGCGCAATTGCGCATAGTGGGCCTTGATCGAGTTTCGTCCCGAATAGAGCTCAACCGGCGAGCGGTACATGACGGCGTACCTGGCATAAGCGGCATTGGACACTGCCTCGCTCTTGGCGCCGAGGTGACTCTCGATGACCCATTGCGCGAAACCCCGCGGGTCCGCCTGGGGCGACGGTAGCGACAACCCTTTCGCCGTCCCGCTGCCGCGGGCCAGTCTGGCGATTTCCCCTTCGATCCACCGTTCGGTCCCGGCGCCGCGTTCGCTCGCCATTTGCTCCGCGGCCCGCCGCGGGTCGACCCCCAGTTGTTGCACCAACGAGTAGTGGTCGCGCAGCAGGTATTCGCGTGTGATGCGGCCTCCCTCGACGATACAGTCCGCGATGGTCAGCGTCCGGACCCGTTTGCCCGTCGGCGGCCCATACGCCGACGGACCGGTGTTCGTCATGGGACTGAGCACCCGGTGCGAGGAGTAGTAGCCCTGCGCCGGTGAACCGGACCAGATGACATCATCGGCAAGAAGCAGCCGGTCGGGAAACGCCTCGAGCATCCGCCGCGTACCGGCGATCATGCCCCCCGCCCCGTGGATGAGGCCGCTCAGGGCGAAAACCTGCGCATCGGCGGCATAGTAGTCGTTGATGCGCTCGATTCGGCCACATTCCCAGATCTCGAAGGTGATTCCAAGAATGAACTCGACCAATCCCCGATCGCGGTGATACCGCGTCACGTTCCGAACCAATCCGGGTGGCTCACGCAATCGACGAACCGCGATTCAACTCCGCATTCCGAGAGCGGCAGGCCCCCTCGGCGAGCGCCTTGAATTGGGTTTGCATTCGAAGTACATTCGGTCGCGGTAACGTCCCCAGCGGCGGTGAACTTCACCATATGTTCCAGAGTATGTCGTCCGAGAGCCGTCACTTGGCGCTCCTTGCCGAGCGAATGGTTCGATACCGGGACCTGAGGCCCTGTACGACTGCGTTCATCGACACCCGTACGCCCGGAAGCACCGAGAAGGAGAACTTCACGATCATCGGCCCCGGGGTCGCCGAGAATCCCGACCAATACGTGCATATCGATATCCCGCACGGATTCAATGTCGGCGGCGCCCGCCAGCCTCCGGGGTGCGTCAACTCGCAACACAGTCATGAAACCGCCGAGGTATTCATCGTCCACTCCGGGCAGTGGGCATTCTACACCGGCGTCGACTGCGAGGATGGAGAAGTCACGGTGGGCCCCGGCGATACAATTTCCATTCCCATCCACGTTTTCCGGGGCTTCAAGAACGTCGGCGACGATGTCGGTTACCTGTTCGCCGTGCTGGGCGGCGACGACCCCGGCATGGTGACGTGGGCGCCCTACGTATTCGACCAAGCGCGGGAACATGGACTGATTCTCCTCGAGGACGGCAGTCTCGTGGATACCGCACTGGGCGAGAAGATTCCGGAAAGCAAAAGCGCGATGCGGCCGACCAGCGAGGAAGACGTTGCCCGGCTCGATCGGCTCACCACCGACGGTCTGATCGACTGCATCGTACGGCGCCACGAGTTGCTGCAGGAGCCGGGCAAAGAATCCAAACCGGTTCGGGAGTTACCGATCATCGGTTCCGCAGCCAGCGCCGACGGCCTGGGCGCGGGTAAGATCAACTGGCCGCACGGCTTCCATCTTCGCCTGTTGACGGCCCAGCCGGGCGTGGAAACGGCGCCTCACTGCAGGCGGGAGGAAGAAGTCATTCTGATGCACAAGGGACGGTTCAACGTGTTGCTCGCCGATGGCTTGGTAGAACTCGGTCCGGGCGACGTGCTGTCCATCCCGGTCGGGATGCAGCGCAGTTTCGGCAATTTCGGATCCGAGCGAGCCGAAGCCTACGTCGTGCGCGGCGGCGACGAGCCGCAGCCGCCGGTACTCACGATTCCTTCCCCTTCTCACCGTGCGGCCAGTGACGGCAACCTGACGAATGTCGCCGACTGAAGCGCACATTCGAAACAAGCGCGGCGTCCACCACAGCCTCAAGGCGCTGTGCCGCGCACCCGAGGCCGATCTCGAAAACGCTGTCGGAACGATATACGCAGATCACGCGAGCCTGTTTGCCTTCCACCCGGTCGACGAATGTTCCGGCGCCGCCGAAATTGCGAATGCACTATGGCGTCCGCTGCGATCGGCGCTGCCGAACCTTCAGCGCCGCGACTCGATCCTGATCGCCGGCGAATCCGACGGCCGGGACCTGGTCGCGGCCATGGGCCACTTCCAGGGCACATTCACAAAACCGCTGTTCGATATCCCGCCGACCCATGGCGTCGTACATGTTCGCTATGGGGAAGTTCATCGGCTGGTCGACGGCAGGATTTCCGAAACCTGGATGATTGCCGACATGCTCGACCTGATGCGCCAGGCCGGTTGCTACCCTATTTCACCAGCGCTGGGCGCCGAGGGTCGCTGGCCCGGTCCGGCGACCCAGGACGGGATCTCGCCTGAAATCGTCGATCCCGACGGAGGCGCCGAATCGCTGCATCTGGTCAGGCAAATGCACGCCGGATTGCTGAGGTTCGACGGCAAGCGCCTGGAAAGCATGGACCACGAGCAATTCTGGACCCCGGATTTCCTCTGGTACGGACCATCCGGTATCGGCACGACCCGCGGGCTCCGGGGATTTCGGGCCCACCACCAGATCCCGTTCCTGCGCGCCTTTCCGGATCGCCGCGTCGAGCACCATTTCGGGCAGGTCGGCGATGGCAACTACGCGGTGACGGGCGGCTGGCCAAGCGTGGTGGCGACGCACCTGGGCCCCGGATTTCTGGCGATGCCGCCCACCGGCAAGCCCGTGGGCATGCGGGTCATGGATTTCTACCGTGTCGAAGACGGCCGGATCGCCGAAAACTGGGTCCCCATCGACGTGATCGACCTGCTCGGGCAGATGGGTATCGATGTCTTCGAGCGCGTGAGGCACCTGCAGGGGCGCCCACGAATGGCACTGGACTGATACCCGCTGGATCCTCTATCGGGCCAACAGATCCGTCTCGGGTAGTGTTAACAGGCCCTAGTAACCCGCGGCGTGGCCGTCCTTCCTGGATTCCGACGCGCCCTGATACACGCCGTTAACGGTATTCCAAAGAATCGCCTGGTAGCCGCCGAAACCGCCGAGGCCTTCGGCGCCCGTCTGTACTCGATGCCCCAGCAACTCCAGGGCCAGGGCCGTACCATCTGGAAAGCCGGATTCCAGGTAGACAATGCCCCCGTTGGTCATTCGGCCGCCCCTGGGATCGCTGGAGCCGTCGTGTCGTAGCCGCGGCGCATCGCCGGCCGTCTGGATGTCCATGCCGAAGTCGATGATGTTGACCAGCACCTGGACCTGACCCTGGGGCTGCATGTCGGCGCCCATGACGCCGAAACTCATGAAGGCATCGCCGTCCAGGGTGACGAAGGCGGGAATGATGGTATGGAACGGCCGCTTCCCGGGCGCAAAGACGTTGGCGTGACCGGAGTCGAGGCTGAACGCTCCGCCACGGTCCTGAAGCACGAACCCCAGGCCCGCCGGCGTCATCCCCGAACCCATCCCGTGAAAGTTGCTCTGGATGAAGGAAACCATGTTGCCGTGCTCGTCCGCCACGCTCAGATAGACCGTATCGCCCCGGTTGAGGACTGCGGGATCGCCACAGGACACCGTTCTGGTAGCCTGCTCCTGGTCGATCAGCCGGCGGCGCTCCCGCGCGTAGCGCCTGGAAATCAGTTCCGCCACCGGCACCTCGGCAAAGGCCGGATCGGCGTAGTACCGGGCCCTGTCCTCGAACGCCAGTTTCTTGGCCTCGATCAGCCGGTGAAGATACGCCGGACTTCCCCATCCCATGCCGGCGACATCATCGGCCTCAATGAGATTGAGCATCTGGAGCACCGCGATTCCCTGGCCGTTGGGCGGCAGTTCCCAGACCTCGTACCCGCGATAGGTGGTGGACACCGGCTGGACCCATTCGGAGCGGTGAGCGGCCAGGTCATCGTAGCTCAGGAAACCGCCCTGCCCGGCCATGTAGCGGTGAATGCCGCGAGCTATCTCGCCCCGATAAAACGCCTCGCGACCGCCGGCAGCGATCTGCCGATAGGTCTCCGCCAACCTGGGATTGCAGAAAATCTCGCCTGCACGAGGCGCGCGCCCACCGGGAAGATACACCTCCGCAAAGCCGGGATAGTGCCCGAGAACTGCGGCGTCCGAAGCCCAGTGCCCGGCGATGACGGGGGTCACCGGGAATCCATCCTCGGCGTACCCGATCGCGGGCGCCAGCAGATCGGCCATCGGACGCCGGCCGAAGCGTTCATGGAGCTCGAACCAGCCATCCACCGCGCCTGGAACACTGACGCAAAGCGGCCCGTTCGATGGAATACCCTCACGCCCGCAGACGCTGCGCAGGTGATCCAGGCTCAGCGCCCGGGGCGCGCGCCCACTCGCGTTCAGGCCTGTCAGCTCTCGCGAGCCGGCCTCCCAGTGGATCGCGAACAGGTCCCCGCCGACGCCGCACCCGGTAGGCTCCATCAGTCCGAGCGCGGCGTTGGCCGCGATGGCCCCGTCCACGGCCGAACCGCCCCCCTTGAGCACATCCACTGCAACCTGGGTCGCCAGGGGGTGGCTCGTGGCCGCCATGCCCCGGGGCGCCATCACCACCGAGCGGGTTGCGAATCTTGCGAAGTCTTCCGTCACGTCAAGTCAGCGAATTGCTTGGTCCCTGTCCGCGGGCATTCTATTATCATCGGTTCCGGCCCGCTGAACACAGTCGAGCACCATGTCTCACCGCACCGATGATCTCGCGCCGGGCGGCGCGTTCACGCGACTCATCCGCAAATTGCGGTACCACGAAGCATCCAGGCAGGTGCTGGCAGTGGTGCTGATGCTGTGGTTCAGCATCACCGCCCTTCCCGATGACCTGGTGTTGATGCTTGGAACGCCCTTCATCGTCGCGGGGACCGCGCTGCGGCTGTTCGCCAGCGGATTCATAACCAAGAACCGCGAACTGGCCACCGACGGCCCCTATGCCATCGTGCGCCATCCCCTCTACACGGGCAACATCGCTATAGTCTGCGGATTCGCCGTCGCCAGTGGCCAGTGGTGGACGATCGTCATCGCACTGGCCTTTTTCTGGTTCTATTACCCCACCGCCATCGAGTACGAGGACCGCAAGCTGCACAATCTTTTCGGCGACCGGTGGCTCAAGTGGGCCGGGGACGTTCCGGCGCTCATGCCGACATTCAGGAACCCGGGCACAGCCTTCTCCGGCGGATGGTCATTCCGCAAGAGCCTGCTACGCAACGGCGAACCATTGATCGCCCTCATCATCGCAGCGTGCCTCTTCAACATCATCCGGCAGTTACCATGAAAGTCTGCAAGGAATCGCTGAGAGATGCCGGATGATCCCCAGACACTGAATCCGGTCCAACGCCAAACGATTCTTGACTGGCTCGATTCGAGCGACGCGGGCATCGTACCCACCCCCGGATACCAGGCTTCGATTCGAATATACAAGGGTCCCGCCGGTGACTTTGCCATCAAGGAACCATCGGGTCGGGGATTGCTGAGAGCCCTCAGCAAGGCTGCAATCAGAAGGGAAGCGGACGTTTACCGCCGGCTTCAGGGCATCCCCGGAATTCCCGCGTGCTTCGGTTGCCTCGACGACCGCTATCTTGTCCTTGAACACATACCCGGCGATACGCTGCACGCGCTTGAAAACGAACTGATGTACCGCGAAAAGTTCTTTGCAAAGCTGCTGGAAACGCTCCGGACGATGCACGATGCCGGTGTGGCGCACGGAGACCTGAAGCGCAAGAAAAACATCCTGGTGGGACCGGCCGAGCAGCCGTACGTGATCGACTTCGGTATTGCAGTACTAGCCGACAATCAGCGCGGATTCCTGTTCGACCTGGTCCGCCAGGTCGATCGCAACGCCTGGATCAAACACAAGTACCGCGGCCGCACAAAGGAAATCGCGGCCGAAGATGCGCCACTCTACAAACCCATGCGCTCGGAACGCCTGATGCGACTACTGCGGCCGGCCTGGCATGCAGCAACGCTCCGACGCTGGAGAAAACGACGCCGAAACATGCGCCAAACCTGACGATCACCACCAAAGGCGGCCATACACGGAACAGGCTTGTGAGCGTCGTGTGCGC
Source organism: Gammaproteobacteria bacterium (assembly GCA_022820625.1). Taxonomy (GTDB): domain Bacteria; phylum Pseudomonadota; class Gammaproteobacteria; order Steroidobacterales; family Rariloculaceae; genus UBA6522. The sequence continues at coordinate 20,948 of JAJEFE010000146.1, forward strand.
GGCGCGGGGCCATGGATGGCCAGGAGCGCCGCGCGCCGATCCGAGCCCGCCATGGATGGCGGGCGAGGTTAAGCTCACAAGCCTGTTCCGTGTATGGCCGCCGCCCAACCCAGCGCGCAGATCTGTCGGCTCACACTCTCCAATCTTATGGAAAGACCGCGCCCTACTCCGACTCAGGCTGATCCAGAAGCTGCACCACCGCCATCGGCGCCGCATCCCCTGCCCGATATCCGATCTTCAGAATCCTGAGATACCCACCCGGCCGATCCCTGAACCGCGGCCCCAACTCGTCAAAGAGCTTGCCCACCGCTACATCGTCGCGAAGCCGCGCGAACGCCAGCCGCCGCCGCGCCGTCCCGTCCTGCTTGGCCAGCGTGATCAGCGGCTCCGCAACGCGGCGCAACTCCTTGGCCTTCGGCAAGGTGGTCCTGATGGTTTCGTGGCGAAACAGCGACGCGGCCATATTGCGGAACATGGCCTTGCGGTGGGCGGAATTCCGCCCCAGCTTCCTGCCGGACTTGCGGTGACGCATGGTGGGACCCTCCGGATCAGAACGCCATCGGACTGGGCTGTTCGTCCGTCCGCAGCGCCGGCGGCGGCCAGTTGTCCAACCGCATGCCCAGCGTCAGCCCGTGACCCTCGAGCACTTCCTCGATCTCCGTCAGGGACTTCTTGCCGAGATTGGGCGTGCGCAGCAACTCCACCTCGGTCCTCTGCACCAGGTCGCCGATGTAGTTGATGTTTTCAGCCTTCAGGCAGTTGGCCGAGCGCACCGTCAGCTCCAGCTCATCCACCGGCCTGAGCAGGATCGGGTCGACCAGCGTATCCGGACGGCCGTAACCCAGATCCGCCTCGCCCTGCAGTTCCACGAACACGTCGAGCTGGTTCTTGAGGATGCTTCCCGCCCGGCGAATCGCCTCTTCGGGGTCGATGGCGCCGTTGGTCTCGATGTCGATGATGAGCTTGTCCAGGTCCGTGCGCTGCTCCACGCGGGCCGCTTCCACGTTGTAGGTCACCCGCCGTATCGGGCTGAATGACGCATCGAGCTGGAGCCGGCCGATGGGCCGCGTGGGACCGTCGAACTCCGTTTCCCTGACCGCCGGCCGATAACCGCGCCCCCGGGCCACCTTGAGGAACGCCCTGAGTTCGCCGGCCTTGGTCAGGTTCGCGATGATCAGGTCCTTGTTGACGATTTCCACGTCGTGATCGCAGACGATGTCGCCCGCGGTGACCGGGCCCGCGCCCTTCTTGTGCAGCGTCAGCTCGGCTTCCTCGCGGGCGTGCATGCGGATGGCCACCGCCTTGAGGTTGAGCAGGATATCCACGACGTCTTCCTGCACGCCCTCGATGCTGGTGTACTCGTGCAGCACGCCGTCGATCTCCACCTCGGTCACCGCCGCCCCTGGCATGGAAGACAGCAGCACCCGCCGCAGCGCATTGCCGAGAGTATGGCCGAAGCCACGCTCGAAGGGCTCGACGATGATTCGAGCATTGTGTTCGTCGGAGGGCTGAACCTTTACGGTCCGCGGCCTCAAGAACTCGGTGGCTGATTCCTGCATTTAGTGCTCCATTACTTGGAATACAACTCGACGACCAGATTCTCGTTGATGTCGGGAAGGATCTCGTCCCGCTCCGGTAGCGCCTTGAGCACCCCCTCCATTTTCTTTTCGTCCACTTCCACCCATTCGGGTATCCCGACCTGGGTGGCGATGTCCAGGGCGGCCTTGATGCGCATCTGCGCCCTGGCCCGCTGCCGGACCGCCACCGTATCCCCTTCCTTTACCTGGTACGAGGGGATGTTGACGATCCGTTCGTTGACCACGATGCCCTTGTGGCTCACCAACTGGCGCGCCTCGGCCCGGGTGGAGGCGAATCCCATGCGGTAGACCACGTTGTCCAGGCGGCCTTCCAGCATGCGCAGCAGGTTCTCGCCGGTGGAGCCCTTGCCGCGCGCCGCGCGCTTGTAGTAGTTGCGGAACTGCCGCTCCAGGATGCCGTACATGCGCCGCAGCTTCTGCTTCTCGCGAAGCTGCAGGCCGTAGTCGGAGAAGCGCGGCCGGCGTTGCCCGGGCCCTCCAGGCGGAACTTCCAGCTTGCACTTGGCCTCCAGGGGTTTGACGCCGCTCTTCAGGAACAGGTCGGTGCCCTCCCGGCGGGCCAGCTTACAGGTCGGTCCTCGATATCTCGCCATATTTGCTTCCGATCAGACGCGGCGCCGCTTGGGGGGGCGGCAGCCGTTGTGAGGAATGGGTGTGACGTCCTCGATCTGGGTCACCCGGAACCCGAGGGCGTTCAACGCGCGGATGGACGACTCGCGCCCCGGCCCCGGCCCCTTGACCCGGACTTCCAGGTTCTTGACGCCGTAATCCTTGGCGACGTTGCCCACCTTCTCCGCGGCAACCTGGGCCGCAAAGGGCGTGCTCTTGCGCGATCCCCGAAATCCGCAACCGCCGGACGTCGCCCACGCGAGCGTGTTGCCCTGGCGGTCGGTGATCGTGATGATCGTATTGTTGAAGGAAGCGTGCACATGCGCCACGGCGTCCAGCACCGTGCGCTTGATTTTCTTCCGGCCTCGGGTCGGTTTCGCCATGTCGGTTATTTCCTGATGGGCCGCCGCGGTCCCTTGCGGGTGCGGGCGTTGGTTCTCGTGCGCTGGCCGTTCGTGGGCAGCCCGCGGCGATGCCGGATGCCGCGGTAGCAGCCCAGGTCCATGAGCCGCTTGATGTTCATCGCGGTTTCCCGGCGCAGATCGCCTTCGATGGTGAATCGGCCGACGACTTCGCGGAGCTTGGCCACCTCGGGCTCGCTCAGGTCGCGTACCTTCGTGCCGGGGTCGACCGCGGCCACCTGGCAGGCAATCTTTGCGCTGCTGCGCCCGATGCCGTAAATGTGCGTCAGCGCGATGCCGACGTGCTTGTGTACGGGAATATTGATTCCGGCGATACGAGCCAAGACGCTACCCTCCTTAACCTTGCCTTTGCTTGTGGCGGGGATCCTTGCAGATCACCCGGACCACGCCCTTGCGGCGGACGATCTTGCAGTTCCTGCACATTCGCTTGACCGATGCCCTGACTTTCATGTCCGCCTCCCGAAAGACCTAACGACGGCCGACGCCGCGAAGGTTGGCCTTCTTCAACAGCCCCTCGTATTGATGGCTCATCATGTGCGCCTGCAACTGCGACATGAAATCCATGGTCACCACCACGATGATCAGCAGCGAGGTGCCGCCGAAATAGAACGGCACGTTGAACTGGTAGATCATGAACTCGGGCATCAGGCAGACGCCGGTGATGTACATCGCGCCCCAGAACGTCAGCCGGGTCAGCACCTTGTCGATGTAGTCCGCGGTCTGCCGCCCCGGCCGGATCCCCGGGATGAACGCGCCGGAGCGCTTGAGATTGTCCGCCGTATCCCGGGAATTGAATACCAGCGAAGTGTAGAAAAAGCAGAAGAAGATGATCAGCGCCGCGTAGAGCAGGATGTAGATGGGCTGACCGGGCGCCAGGCTGGCCGCCAGGCGCTGCAACCAGGAAACCGCCTGGCCGGTGCCGAACCAGGTTGCGATGGTGGCCGGAAACAGGATCAGGCTGGAGGCGAATATCGGCGGGATGACGCCGGACATGTTGATCTTGAAGGGCAGATGCGAGGTTTGTCCCGCGTACAGCCTGCGTCCCTGCTGCCGCTTGGCGTAATTGACGGTGATTCGCCGCTGGGCGCGCTCCATGTAGACGACGAATCCGGTCACGGCCAGCAGCAACAGTCCCATCACGAAGGGCAGGGCCGGGTTCATGCCGCCGGTATTGACCAGTTCCAGCGTGCCGCCGATGGCCGCCGGAAGCCCGGATACGATGCTGGCGAGAATGATCATCGAGATGCCGTTGCCGATGCCCCGCTCGGTGATCTGCTCGCCCAGCCACATGAGGAACACGGTGCCGGTGACCAGCGTGGCCGATGCGCTGAACACGAATCCGATGCCGGGATTCAGCACCACGCCCTGGTTCTGCAGCGCGCTGGTGGCCGCGACGGACTGGAACGAGCACAACAGTACCGTTCCGTAACGGGTGTACTGAGTGATCTTCCGGCGGCCTGCTTCACCCTCCTTGCGCAATTGCCCCAGCGTCGGGACCACATGGACGGCCAGTTGCATGATGATGGACGCGGAAATGTACGGCATGATGCCCAGGGCGAAAATCGACATCCGCTCCAGCGCCCCCCCCGAGAACATGTTGAACATGCTCAGGATCGTGCCGGATTGCTGCTCGAAGAACTGCCCCAGCGCGAACGGATCGATGCCGGGCACCGGGATAAAGGTACCGATGCGGTAGACCACGAGCGCGCCCACCAGGAAGAACAACCGCTGGCGTACCTCCGAGAAGCGCCCGGCCGCGCCGAGCACCGATGCAGGATTTGCCGCGCCCGCTCTGGCCATGGTCAGGCCTCCACGCTACCGCCGGCGGCCTCGATCGCCTCGCGCGCACCGCGCGTGACGCCGAGCCCGACCACCTTGACCGCCCGGTCGATCGTGCCGGAGAGGAACACCTTGGCGCGGCGTGCGGACCTGGGCGCCAGCCCAGCCGCTTTCAGCGCCGCCAGGTCCACGGTCTCACCCTCCACCCGGGCCAGCTCATGCAGCCGGACTTCGGCGACATACCGCGCCTTGCGGGAGCTGAAGCCCACTTTCGGCAGGCGCCGCTGCAGGGGCATCTGGCCGCCCTCGAAGCCGACCTTGCTGTAGCCGCCCGAGCGGGACCGCTGGCCCTTGTCGCCGCGGCCGGCGGTCTTGCCCTGACCGGCCGCAATACCCCGGCCGACGCGCTTGCGCGTCTTGCGCGAGCCGTCGCCGGGCTTGAGGGAGTTCAGCCGCATTTCAGACCTCCTCCACCTTCAACAGGTACGACACCTTGTTGATCATCCCGCGGTTCTCGGGCGTATCGGCCACCACCACGGTCTGCTCGCGGCGTCTCAGCCCCAGCCCCGCCACGCACTCGGCGTGACCGGGTTTGCGCCCGTACTTGCTCTTCATCAGCGTGACTTTCAACCTGGCCATGTCCGATCTCATCCGGTGATTTCAGCCACGGTCTTGCCGCGCTTCGCGGCGATTTCCTCGGGCGAGCGCATGTTTGTCAGCGCGTTCACGGTCGCCCGCACCACGTTGATGGGATTGCGCGAACCGTAACTCTTGGCCAGCACGTTGCGCACCCCGGCGCACTCGAAGACGGCGCGCATGGCGCCGCCGGCGATGATGCCCGTGCCCTCGGAAGCCGGTTGCATGAACACCCGGGTAGCGCCGTGGCGGCCGAGAAGTTCGTACTGCAGCGTCTCGTTGCGCAGGTGGATCCGCGCGAGGTTGCCGCGGGCCGCCTGCATCGACTTCTGGATGGCCAGCGGCAGTTCCCGCGCCTTGCCGTAACCGAAGCCCACGCGGCCATTGCCGTCGCCGACCACCGTCAGGGCGGTAAACCCGAACTGGCGCCCGCCCTTGACGACCTTCGCGACGCGGTTGACCGCGACGAGTTTTTCCTGGAGTTCTTCCGTGCCTGCCATTCGCTGCTTACCGTTCAAAAGCTCAACCCCCCTTCACGGGCCGCTTCGGCCAGCGCCCTGACCCGGCCGTGATAACTGAACCCGGATCGGTCGAAGGCGACCCGGTCGACGCCCTGCGCGGTGGCGCGCTCGGCGATCAACCGGCCCACGGCAGCGGCCGCTTCCCTGTTGCCCGTACCCTTCAACTCGCCACGCAGTTCCGGGCTGAGCGTGGATACGCTGGCGATGACGCGGTTGCCTTCCGGTGCGATGACCTGCGCATAAATGTGCCGCGGCGTCCGGTGCACACACAGCCGCGTGGCGCCCAACCGCCTGATCCCGGCTCTCGCGCGCCGCGCCCGTCTCTGCCTGCGTTGCTTCTTGTCCATGGAGTGCTATTTCTTCTTCGCTTCCTTCAGTACGACCCGCTCATCCGAATAGCGCACGCCCTTGCCCTTGTAGGGCTCCGGGGGCCGGAAGCGGCGCAGTTCGGCCGCCACCTGGCCGACACGCTGCCGGTCGATGCCCTGAACCACGATCTCGGTCTGGCTCGGCGTCTCGATGGTCACGTCCTCCGGCACCCGGTAGTTGATCGGGTGGGAGAATCCCAGGGTCATGTTCAGTTGCCGTCCCTGCGCCTTCGCCCGGTATCCGACGCCCACCAGCGTGAGCTTGCGCTCGAATCCCGCGGTCACCCCCGTCACCATGTTGTTGATGAGCGAGCGGGTGGTGCCCGCAATGGCCCTGGCAAACCGGCTTCCGGACCTGGGCGATACCCGCAGTTCGCCGTCCACCTTGTCCACCTGGACCTCCGTATGGCATTCCAGCACCAGACTCCCCTTGGGCCCCTTGACGGTCAGGGAGTTCCCCTTGAGATCGGCTTCGACACCGCTTCCGATGGGGACTGGATTCTTTGCGACTCTGGACATGACTGTTCCTTGCGCCGGTCAGGAGACCAGGCAGATCACCTCGCCGCCGTGGCCCTGGTGGCGAGCCTGCCGATCGCTCATCACTCCCCTTGAGGTGGAAACGACCGCCAGGCCGAGGCCTCCCTGAACCCTGGGAATTTCGTCGACGCCCGCATAGAGGCGCAGACCGGGCCGGCTCGCCCTTGCAATATGCTCGATGACCGGTTCGCCCTCGTGGTACCTGAGCGTAACCGTCATGTTGCGTTTGACGCCGTCCTCTTCAACGGAAACATCGTCCAGATAGCCTTCGGCGACCAGCACGTTGGCGACCGCGAGCTTCATCTTCGACGCGGGCATCGACACGGTACGCATCCTGGCCTTCTGCCCGTTCCTGATTCGGGTCAACATGTCGGAAATCGGGTCCGTCATACTCATTGGGCATCCTCTAGTGCTCCATCAACCTTATTACGCCGTATCAGCGCGTTCACAAGCGCGCAGATGCGCGACGCCGGCTCGCCGACGTATTGGGCATACGTCAAGAGACGGCAACAAAGCAGATGCGCGCTTGTGGACGCGCCCTTCGGGTGGCCGCAGGCCCGCCTCTGGCGGCGTTGCGCCCCTTGACCATGGGCCCACCATGGCCGGCGGGCCGCGCCTTGCCAGGAGCGGGCCTGCGGCCACTGATACGACATTATGAGGTTGACGCAGCACTAGTGTCTAGAACTCCTCCGGCGCCACGGTCAGGGTCAGTCCGTCCAGTTCGTCGGTGAGCGTGATCTGGCAACTCAGCCGGGATCGCTCGGGATCAAAGTACATGGAGTCGCTGACCAGAAGGTCTTCTTCTTCGTGCCGGGGCGGCAACTTCGCCAGCCACTCGGAGTCTACATGGACATGGCAGGTGGCGCAGGAACACAGTCCACCGCATATGGCATCCACGCTGTCGTCCAGCTCCCGGATGTTCTCCATGACCGATATGCCGGTCTGGCCTTCAATTTCGACCTGCCGACCCTCGCGATCGGTTACCGCCAACCTGGCCATCGCACTTACCTCTGGATGCCGCGAAAGCGGGCACTATACTACTGTCGCACTCAAAGCATAACCGGCCCTGGCCGGCAAGCCCAGGAATGGATACTCTGACCGACGACAGCATGACCGCTCCCGCGCACACAGGGCTTGTGGTCATGTTGAAGGCGCCGGCCAACGCCAAACGCAGGCTCGCCGCCCAGGTCGGTGGCCTGGCGGAGGAAGCCGCTGCGCACCTGTTGGCGTGCGTGCTGGAAGACGCGCTCGCCTGGTCCGGACCCACGTGGTTGTCGCCGGCGAATCCGCGGGACAGGGATTGGCTCATGTCCGAAATCGGCACGGAGACAATGTCGGCGCCGACTCCTTTTCCGCTACCGGCCACATGTGGCGAACCGAACGACGTTACCGCAATGAACCGTAGTGCGATGTGCGGACTCATACTTCAACAAGGCGAGAACCTGGGCGAACGCATCAACCACGTTGATGGCGAATTGCGCCGCCGGAGCCGAGGGATCAGCAGATTCGTGTTCGTGGGCACGGACTGTCCCGGACTCAATGCCGCCTACCTACAGCAGGCTGCTTTCGGACTCAAACGTGCGGACGCCGTTCTGGGTCCTGCCAGAGACGGTGGCGTCGTCCTGATGGGGGCACGCCGACCCTGGCCGGATCTGAGCGGATTGAGCTGGAGTACGCAAGACCTGTTCGCGGAACTCCGGGGTGTTTGCCTCGATGCCGGTTGGAGCGTCACGATGCTGGATGCTCGCAAGGATGTCGATACCTTGCAGGATCTGCTGGGTACGGGCGCCGCACTGTCGGGCGATCGGCGGCGGTCGCGGCGCGACTTCGCAGAATGGTTGAGCGCACATCGCGGCGCCCTGTTGGCGCAGCAACCCGATGGCGCTGCCGAGGCGCGCCGGGAAGAAGTATCTTGAACCCGCTCGGCACGCTCGACGAGTACCCCGGCGAGAGCTACGACCGCACATGGCGGGAACTGGTGTTCCCGCGGGACTACCGCAATCCCACTCCCCGCTTCCGGTATCACCTGATAGTCATCGGCGCCGGACCCGCGGGCCTGGTGACAGCCATCGCTGCGGCAGGTCTGGGGGCGCGGGTCGCCTTGGTGGAACGTCAGGCGATGGGCGGCGACTGTCTCAACGTGGGCTGCATCCCTTCCAAGTCACTGCTGGAATTCACCCGGCGAAATCCCGGCTGCCCGGCGGACGAAGCCTTTGCCTGGCTGCGGCAGGTCCGGGCGGAAGTCGCCCGTCACGATTCGGTGGACCGTTATCGCCGCCGCGGAGTGGATGTATTCCTCGGTTCGGCGCATTTTCTCGACCGAGAGAGCGTCGCGGTGGACGAGCTTCAGCTCCGCGCCCGGCGGTTTGTCATCGCGACCGGCGCGCGAGCCGCCATGCCGCCGATTCCGGGCCTTGCGTCGAGCAATCCCCTCACCAACGAATCGATCTTCGATCTGGCAGAGCCGCCACGGCGGCTGGCGATCCTCGGCGCGGGACCCATCGGGTGCGAAATGGCGCAGGCCATGGCTCGGCTCGGCGTTGAGGTTCACCTGTTCGAATTGGCGGACAGGGTGCTGCCCGGCGAGTCGGCAAGTGCCGGAAACGTGCTGGGGCCGGCGCTTGAGTCCGACGGGGTGACGCTTCACCTGGGATCCCTGGTCTCGGACGTCACCGTGGGCGATGACGGACCAGTCCTGCACGCCGACGGGATCAGCATTGCCGCCGGGCAGGTGCTGGTCGCCGCGGGGCGCCGTGCCAATGTGGAAGGATTGCGACTCCACAGGGCTGGAGTGGAACTCCACGACAGACGGATCGTGGTAGACAAGAAGTTGCGGACCGCCAATCGGAGAATCTACGCGGCGGGCGATGTCTGCTCCAGGCACCAGTTCACGCATAACGCCGACGCACATGCAAGGATCGTCGTCCAGAACGCACTGTTTGCACCGACCGCGAACACTTCGTCGCTGGTGGTGCCCCGGTGTACCTATACCGATCCGGAGGTGGCCCAGGTGGGCCCGACCCACGAGGAACTCGATCTGGCCGGAACCGCTTACGACAGCTACCGGGTGGAGTTTGCGGACCTGGACCGGGGCAAGGCCGCCGGCGACCGGCACGGTTTCGTCGAGGTGATGACAAAAAAGGGCCGGGATACGATCCTGGGAGGAACCATTGTCGGTGAGGATGCGGGTGAACAACTCGCTGGCCTCTGCCTGGCGATGAACAATGGCTTCGGGCTGAGCAGACTGGGCAAGACCATGCTCCCCTACCCGACCCGCGGCGAGTACTTGAAGCACCTCGCCGACGCCTACAACAGGACGCGGCTCACGCCGCTGGCGCAAGCCTTGATGAATCTCTGGTTACGCTATGCCGCCCGTTGACAACCACCGCATCACGCCTGCCGATATCGCCATTGTCGTACCGGTGTTAGGCGACACCGCCCGACTGCGCGCTCTGCTCGATCTGGTCGCCGCCTGGACACACAAGCCCCGCGAAATCGTCGTCGTCGCGGCCGTGGCGGATCCGCAGGCGAGCGCCCTGTGCGATGACCGTGGTTGCCGCTATATCACGTCGGATCCATGCCGCGGAAAACAGCAGGATCTGGGCGCGAGGGCGGCCGAGGCCGAAATAGTCTGGTTCCTCCACGCGGATGCGGCACCCGGCCCATCGTGCCTCGGCGACATCGCCGGAGCCGTGGCAGGCGGAGCCGAAGGCGGCCATTTCACATTCACGTTCTCCGGCAGCCCCATGCGCCGCAAGGCAGCTATCGAGTGGCTGACCAACCTTCGCGTCAGGCTCGGTGGGATTCCTTACGGCGACCAGGGAATCTTCGTACGCAGGGACATCTACCTCGAGTGCGGAGGATTCCCTCACCAGCCATTGTTCGAAGAAGTCGCGCTGGTGCGCAAGCTCCGGTCCCGCGGACGGTTTCGAGCCCTTGCAGCGCCCATGGGAGTGTCGCCCCGGCGTTGGGAACGGGACGGATGGGTTCGCCGGAGCCTGAACAACCGCCTACTGGCCCTGGCCTACGCGTGCGGGCAGACCGCGCACCGGGTTGCCGCTCGCTACGATCCACCCCGCCGGGTCCAACCGGACACGACCGACGAAGGGCCCCGTCCGTGAACGCGATCGTAGCCATACCTGCCCCGCGCCTGGCGTGTCCTGCAGCGAAATCGGGTAGAAAGCCCTTGCTGTTCGGGTACCGTGACTGCAGTGCGAGGCAATGCAAGCACGAGCCGGGGGTGCTGCGCTACTCGCTCCCTTCCGGGTCCTCGAACCGTGGGTAATCGACGCCAAGCTGCTCCAGGTAGGTGTCGAAGCCCGATGGATCGTAGTAGTAGTCTTCAAGCCGGTCCCTGAACTGCGCCGTGATTCCGGCGTTCTTCTCGATCGCCGGGGCGTCGTCGGGTCCGATAAACGGTATGTAGGACTCGTCGGCCGTCTGTTCCTCGCGGAAATACGTCCACGCCGATTGCAACAGGGCGGGTTCCTGCAACAGGTCGATCAGTGTGGCTGCGACGACCTTCGCACCCGCGACGGCGCCCTTGTGGGCCACCGGCGTCGCCATGGCGATCGCGCTGGACCAATGGTGTCCCTGCCGACCTTCGATGTTGGATGGATATCGAAGCGTCACTGTCGGCACGACCCAGGAAATGTCGCCAATGTCATCCGATCCGCCCGACTGGGGAATCTCCGACGGCTCCCCGAGTTCGTCCACCTCGGTCTTGAGTCCCTCGATCTCCTCGGCTTCCATGAACGCCTGAAACGCGCGCGCAAAGGCCTGATCTTCCTCCGACCAGTCCGGCATGCCGACCGCGCGAATATTTTCGTTCATGGCCTCGGCGATAGGCCGGTTGAAGTGCCGGGGATAGGCGGTGCCGACGATGCGCCGAGACACCGTCGTGTCCGTCATGAGCGCGGCGCCCTCGGCGGTGCGCTGCAGGGCCTCGAAGTTCTCCCGGATTCGTTCGCCCGTCATCTCGCGGACGAAGTACCACACCGTTGCCCTGGGCGGAACGACATTCGGCTGATCCCCGCCATCGACGATGACGTAGTGGGAGCGCTGCAGGGGCCTGAGATGCTCGCGGCGAAAATTCCAGGCCACGTTCATGATCTCCACCGCGTCCAGTGCGCTGCGGCCCCGCCAGGGATCGCCGGCTCCGTGCGCAGCCACGCCTTCGAAGGTGTATTCCACCGACACGAGACCGGTACCGGGAGCCTGCCCCCAACTGACGGCCATGGAATCGTCCACATGGGTGAAGATCACCGCGTCCACGTCATCGAAGCGTCCGTCGCGGGCGAACCAGGCCTTGGTGGCCAGCAGTTCCTCGGCGACCCCCGGCCAGATGACCAGTGTGCCGCCGAGTTCCTCGCGCTCCATGATTTCCTTGACGGCGAGCGCGGCCGCGATCACCACGGCCTGCCCCGAATTGTGACCCTCACCATGCCCTGGAGCGCCTTCGATCATCGGTCTGCGGTAAACAACGCCCGGAAGCTGCGACGACTGCGGAATACCGTCCACGTCCGAGCCCAGCGCGATCACCGGGTCGCCCTGGCCCCAGGTCGCCCACCAGGCACTGGGGATACCGGAGACCTCGTTATCGATGGAGAAGCCGTTTGCTTCGAGTATGCCCGTAAGGTAGCGCTTGGTTTCGAATTCCTGGAACCCAAGCTCGGAAAACGAAAACAGACTGTCGACGATTTCCTGGACGAGTTTGCCATGGCCGTCCACCCGCCCGACGGCCTCGGCTTTCAATCCGCTCAGGGTTGGCGTCTCGACATCCTGAGCGGAGACACCCATGGCTGACGCAAGGCCGGTCGCCCCAAGAACCAGAGTAGCCAGTCTCACCATCGGAAACCTCCAAGTGCAAGTATGGAACCAACCCATCCGGCTTGTCAGTATGTATCCCGCACGACCTCACCCCCTTCGCCCACGCTGAGACCTAGGATACGGGACCAGTTGCGGCTCAGCAGGACCGAATCGGACGGAAGGGGTTCGGCGCCCGATCGCACCATGTCCAGTTCGCGGAATCGCGGTTCACCCGTCTCGCGGCCGCCGATCATCCTTATGCGGCTGCCGTCCGGAACCAGCAGCGCGGCGCCCGCCTCCGTTCCTGCATCCAGCAGGCGGCTGCCCGCGAGCACGAGCCCGTCGTCGTCCATCGAGAACCGATGCATCCAGTGGTCGGTCTGGACCAACAGGAACCGGCCATCGCCGTTGAAACCCAGCCACCGCACAGGATGGACAAAATTGTGAGGTTCGCCCACGGGGGCCAGGCCTTCCACTTCCCAAAGCTGCACATTGCCCGCCGCATCGCCGGAAACCAGGCGCGATCCGCCGGCACCGAATGCGAGCGCCGTTGCTGCGGCGCCGACGCGCACCGATCCCGGCGTTTCCACCGATTCCACGCCTGTCAGGAATACGTTGCCGTCCCGGTCGCCCACGCTGAGCAAACCGGAGCGGCTGTCGACTGCGATCGACACGACGCCTCCGCTGACAGGCACTTCGCGCACCAGTTCACCGTCCGCGGCATGCCAGACCCTTGCGGTGAGTTCAGCGCCGCTCGCCAGCCACTGCCCATCGTCGCTGATCGTCACGACATGGACCGGCCCCTGGGGATGGCGCATGAACGGCGCGGTGGGCGCTCCGGAATCCAGCTCCCATGTCCGGACCAGGCCATCGCTTCCACCGCTGGCGATCACGTCGCCGGCAGCGTTTACGGCAATGCTGGTGATGCTGCCCTGGTGCCCGATGAAGTTGACTCCCGGATCGGCGGAAAGGGGAATGTCTGCCTGTCCTTCGCGCGTTACGCCGACGTGCCCGTCCTGAAACCCCAGCACCGCGATACTTTCCACCGGGTCAAGGCCGATCGCCGTCAGTTCGGCATCCACTACCCCCGCAGGCCCGGTATCGGCCAGGCGCCAGAGTTGGAATTGCTGCTCGTTGTATGTGAGCAGTCGGCTGCCGTCGGGCGCCAGCCGCGTGTGAATCGGCGCCCCCTCCTGACTCACCCCGAAGCTCATGGGCGCCGATCGGCCGGTCAGTCCGCGCACCACGACCTGGCCGGCCAGGGCCTGGTAGGCCACCTTCGAGGCGTCGGCAGCGATGCTAACGCTCTCGGGCGCGCCGGTCTGCCCAAGGCGGACACCCTGGGCGGAGCCCGGCGGCGTCCCGTTCAGATGCCAGACGAACATGTCGCCGATATCGTCGATGGTCAGCAGCAGATCGCCCGTCGCAGCGGCCACCAGCCGCACCGGGTCGCGCTGGTGGGGCAACTCACGCAGTACTTCCCCGCTGCGGGGGTCCATGACCCGTACCAGCCGGGACGGTCCGATCAATACCAGGTAACCGGCATCGGGTCCCAGCATCCAACCGGTCACCCCGGCCGGTCCGGCAACGCTCGACAGGAGTTCTCCATCCTCCGTGCGAAACAGGCTGTAGAGCGAGTCCTGCTCGTCGAGCTGCTCGGCGATCACGACGTGCCCGCCGCTGTCCGTGAGGGCCGGGGGCAGCATGAATCCCGTCTGCGTTCCCACGCGCGACACCAGGTCGCCGGTCCTCGCATCCCACAGTTCCAGGCTGTTTCCCGCAACGGCAAGAATCCGGGACGTGTCGCCGGTCAGCGCAACGTATTCCGGCTCCGCGTCCAGTTGCACGTCACCCACCAGAGAATTGGTCCGCAGGTCCCAGAGCGACACCGCGCCCACTACGCTCTGCCGCGACGGATGCGCGATGGCCAGCCGGCCGTCGATGCTGAGGTCCACGTCCACCTGATCGGTGCGCAGCGGGTCGGAAATGGCGAGGCCCTGGGGCTGATCTTCCCAGCCACGCACTTCCTCGGCGAAGTACAGGCCCCAGCTGATCAATTGTCCTGCGGATTCCACGCCACGATCCACCAGCGTCAGGCGCCACACTCCGCGCCGATTCTCATCGGCCAGTATCGCCAGCGGCGAACGGCCGCCGGCTGCGATCGAGAAGCTACCGGAGCTTTCGGCGCCGGGCGCGAAGCTCACCTGGGCGCCGCTGGGAGCCTGTAACGTGGCCAGCAATTCCTCCGGAGCGGGGTGATCCAGGGTCAGGCGCAGTTGAAATGCACCAGCCGAACCGGGTTCGTTGACAGTGATCTCCCGGCTTACGGGCAGATGCTGCAGCGAGGTGAGCCGATTCTCGAAGTCCATCCTGCCGAAACTGTTGAGACGCAACCGGCGTACCTGGTGGTCCAGGTCAACCAGCGCCAGTTCCCCGGACTGCCAGTCCACCTCCCAGCGGGCCGGCGCTTCGGTGAGCCTGAAACTGCGCACCAGGGAACGGTAATCGTCGCCGACCAGCTCCGCAGCCAGCCGGCGAGCGTTTTCATCCCCGCCCGCCGCCGCCCGGGCGCTGAGAAGCAACGCTTCATCGCGGCGTTCCTGCCGGATTGCGTCCTCTGCTCTCCGGACCCAGTACTCGTCCATGAGCCGGTCGGCCAGATCGCCATAGCCCTCCAACCCGCGCAACACCGCATCGAAGCCCGTCACATCTTCGAACGATTCCGCTTCACGGCTGCGCCGCTCCATCACGGAGGCCAGCAGCCGGTCGGCGACACCGGCAAACCCGGGCAGTCGACCCAGCCTGTCGTGGGCCTGCATGTCGGCATCGAGATCCGCCGTGACCGACATGAGGGTGTCAATGTGCGGGCGGGGAACGTAGCGAACGTACCAGATGGAACCGGCGATCAGCGCGGCAACCACAGTGGCGGCGACGGACCACCTGCGCCAGTTGAACGGCATCACCGACGTGACCCATTCCCTGCCGAAGACGCGCTCGAACAGCTTGTTCCGAAACGCCAGCCGGCCATCCGCGCGCACTCCGATCACGCCCGATAGAAGTAATAGGTGGTTTGCAAGCGAACCCGGGTCATAAAGAAGCATCTCGCCCCTGACGACTCGCCCCAGGAGCGCCAGCGTCTGCCGTTGCGCGCGCGTGCGGCCGGTCAGGAACGTGCGAATGTGGCTGAGAAGTGCTTCGTTACGTCGCGCGCCCGGACCGAGGAACTGATCCTTCAGCACCTCTTCGAGTTTGCCGGGCATGCCGCCTCGGCGCGCCAGTCCCCGTGCGATCTTCTGGGTGAGAAAGGGTTGACCCGACGCCCAGGAGAAAATTTCCCGAAGTGCGCCGTGTCCGTGCCGGGTGTCCTCCCCGAATCCCGGCGCCAACTCGTAAGTTTCCTCCAGGTTGAAGTCGTGCAAGTCGATGCGGCGACCTTCGACGAACGGGGAAATCGAGGTATCCGGGCAAAGCTGCCGCGGCGCTGCAACGCCCAGCACGACGAAGTTCAACCGCGCAAGTTCGGGTTCCGTCGTGCGGCCAGTGTAGCATGACCGGATGCCGCCGAACAACTCTTTTGCAAACGGCAGACCGATGGCCCGTTCGATCTCGTCCAGGAACACGGTAACGGGTTCCGTGGTGTTGGGGAGTACCACCTCCCAGAAGAATTCGGCAAGCCTTTGCTCACCCGGCAGCGCGCCCTTGGCTTGCCACCAGGACTGCAGATCCACCTTCAGCCGAAGTTCGCGCAGCACCCTGTAGGCAATACTGTAGGACCAGCGGCCGGCCTCTGCTCCTCCGGCCCCCTCGCCGCCCATGCCGATCTGGGTCAGATCCACGACAGCGACCAACTGACCCTCGGCACGCAGGCTGCGGACCGCGCGGGCCATCAGACTGGATTTGCCGCTGGCCCTGGGGGCCAGGACGTAGCAGAACTGCCGATCCCGGATGCCCTGCAACAGCGCCGCGTCCGCGGATCTCTCGATGTAGCACGCCCGATCAGGCTGAACCGCACCGCCTACGGCAAAGAACTGGCCTGTTTGAGAGACCCTGGACAAACCTTTCGCTCCTGATCGACGCTCACGCCGGAATGATCGTTCCGGCGCAGATTGTTGTATTCCGACGCATCGAAACTCGCCGATGATCCGCCCGAGTCCACCCGCGCGCCGGCGAGACATCCGGGTTAAGATTGTAGCAGGCAAAGCCTGCCTCGCTTGGCGGGCCGGAACGCAAAGGAACCTCGGGAATGGATATCTGCCATCCACACAATCTCAATCGGCTGCCCACCTCCGAAAAGCCCTATGGCATTCGCGTCAGGCTGCCGGCCGGGGATACTTTCGGAAGCCTCCTCGGGACGGACTGGGAGCAGTTCCATTGGTACGCCAGCCGCGCGGAGCGCGACGCGGTGCTCAGGGACATGGCCAGCGAGCACCTCTATTCCCGGAGCGGAGACCGCCCGCACCTGATACACGAAGCCGTGCAGGCGCCCGACACGCCGAACGATCCTTCCGTATAATTCCCGCCGCTACAGGTACCGCCCTCAGAATCGGGACGCCGATGCGCGAGGCGCTGTTCCCCACTTCATCCGCCCGGAAACCAAGATCATGCTCGACCTGATGAAAATCGCCCGCACGGAAGCCGCCGGAGGAGATCTCTTCGGCGCCCTGGAAGCCCTCTACGAACCTGCCGATCTGCGGCCCGAAGGATTCCCCGATGCGGTCATCTGGCGCGGCGGCAATCACGACGGTTCGGTCCAGCCCGTCGCCCATTCGCTCACGGACGCCTACGCGCTGCTGGGCACCGTCGCCGCCGCCGATATTCTTGGCCTGCCGTTCTACGCGGTCCCCATGTGGGCGCAGTACCGCCACGACATGAAGCTGGCGCCCCTGAGCTGGTTCGGCAACATGCCCTGCATCTCCATCAAGTGGTCCACTGCAGGAGACGCTTACGTCAACGGTGATGACGGGGAGCGTGTCGTGGTCATGGGCAAGTCCGGCAACGCGCCGCTTCGCACCCAGGCGGGCGTGTATTGCAACGTGCGGCCCTACGGTCCGATCACCGTGGTCCGCTGCATGCCCTGCCTGCCGTATTCACAGGACAAATCGGTTTTCGACGTCGATCCCGTCACCGGAATCATTCACACCGAGATGAACACGCCCGGCATCCAGATGGCGTACGCCGTGCGGCGGTTTCTGCGAATGGTGCACGAAACCGGCGCGGTCGGCAGGGTAGCCTACAAGCCGACCCAGGCCCAGGAGGATGGCGTCAACGCCGGTATCCTCTCCTGGATGCTGCAGGGAACACGGTTTCAGATCGGGCGGCGGTACGCCGTGGACGGCTATGTGGAGCACCGGAAACTGGTCGACCGCATCGTGAATCTCCTTCCGGCGGACTTCAAGGACGGCATGGAGAACTGGAGCGGGCGTATCGAGCAGCATATCGCCGATACAAACTACGGAATCCTGCTTTGGGACCTGATCCAGCAGCGCGACGCCATCATCCTCGCCACGGACCTGGACGGCGACCGCCTCACCGACCTGCTCGCCGACGTTTCCGATCCGCTAAGGTACTTTGCCGGCAAGGTGCTCGAGCACGTGGGCGCGCGTGCCTACTATCTCTGGGAGGAAATGGGCTACACCACCGGCAACGGCCGTGACATGACGTCGGTGATGTACCGCATGGAGGGCCCGCCGATCCACGAGCAGACCCTGGGTTCCGCCGATGCGATGCTCCTTCGACTACTGGACGGCGACGAGTCCATGGGCGGCACGAAGAAACCCTACGATCCGCGAATTCACTTCGTGCTGATCCGCGACGCCTACCGGGACGCCAATCCCGATCATCGTGAATTGCATGCCTGGCTGGACAGGGTGCTCCGAAGGTTCGACAAGATTTACTCCGGGGAACGCCCGGGATTCCTGGAGGGCTACGCGCAATTGAAAGACGCGATCAAGCCCTGGGGAAACTAGCCGAAACTCACGGTGCGCGCGTCAGGACAAGCCGACCATGCACGAGCGCAGGATAAAACGTATCGCCATCGTCGGCAGCCCGCCACGTACAGGGACGCCGGACTGACGTCCGGTTTTCACGAAGGCGCCGAATGGATCTACGAAGTGCTTTCGAACTCACCCATCGCGGAGGAATCGCGGGACGAGGCAGACGCGAAGAAGCGTAGCCTCGACGAAGTCACCGAAATTTACCACCGGGCGCTGCTGGATCACCTCGGTCGCGTCTGACCGGTCGCGTCGGTGGCGTCGCCTCCGGCCATGGAACCGAAATCGCGGACATCACGCGGACCGCGGCACTCGGCGATGGCGAAGATTTCGGCGCGATGTTGTTCGATCAGCGGGTGCATCAGAACAGTTCCGACTCGTCCGGTTCGGCCGCGTCGCGTCCCTCGTAGCGGTTGGGGATGAAGTCGCCCGTCAGCATGTCCCGGTAGGACATGCCCGGTGGCACCATGGGGTAGACGCCCGCTTGCGGATCGATGATCACCTCGAGGAAGGCCGCTCCTTCGAACTCCAGGAATTCCCGCAAGACCCGGGGCACGTCTTCCTTTTGGTCGAGCCGCTCCGAGTATTCGAAACCGTCCGCCTGGGCGGCCCTGACGAAGTCCTTCTTGCGCAGCGACTTGTCGCTGGCGGACAGGCGGCCCCTGAAGAACAGCCGCTGCCACTGCATGACCATGCCGTCGCCGTAGTTGTTCAGAACCAGCACCTTGATGGGCAGTCCGTACGTGGTCACGGTTTCCAGTTCGCCCAGGTTCATGCGGATGCTGGCGTCGCCGTCCACGTCGATGACCAGCCGGCCGGGCCGGCCGAACTGGGCGCCGATCGCCGCGGGCAGACCGAAGCCCATGGTGCCCATGCTGCCGGAGGTCAGCCAGAGCCTGGGTTCGCTGAAATCGAAGTATTGCGCCGCCCACATCTGGTGCTGCCCGACGCCGGTGGAGATGATGGCCTTGCCCCGGGTGATCTCGTTGATGGTCTCGATGACGTAGTTGGGCTGGATCAGCTCGCTGTCCCGGTCGTAATTCAGGGCGTACGTGGTCTTCAGGTCCTGCAACTCGGCGTGCCACCGGGAAAAATCGCACGAAAAGCCCGTGCGCCGGCCGTAGCGGGTCAGCGTTTCCAGGGCCTCAGGGAGCAGACCGACATGAAACCAGTCCGCCCGCTTGACCTTGTGGATTTCCGATGGGTCGATGTCGAAGTGCAGCACCCGCCTGGCATTGCGTGCGAATTTGGGAGGATCGCCGGCCACCCGGTCGTCGAAGCGCGCGCCGACCGCGATCAGCAGGTCGCAGTCGTCGACGGCATAGTTGGCGTAGGCCGTTCCGTGCATGCCCAGCATGTGCATCGCCTGCGGGTGCCGGGTATCGAAGCTCCCGAGGCCCATGAGCGTAGTCGTGACCGGAATGCGGAAGGCCAGGGCGAGTCCGCGCAGGGCGGGTGCGGCATTGCCGTTGATCACGCCGCCGCCGGCGTAGATCAGAGGCCTGCGGCTCTCGCCCAGCAGCGCGAAGAATTCCCGGCAACGCTCTTCGGTCATGGTGTTTTCGCGAATCTTCTGAATCCGGTGGCGGTAGCCGGGGACGGGCAGAAGACCCTCGCCCCTGTAAGGGCCGACCCAGTTCTGTACATCCTTGGGAACGTCCACGACCACCGGGCCGGGACGGCCGGACTGGGCGATTTCCAGAGCCGATCGCACCGTCGCCTCGAGGCGCTCGGGATCCGTGACCAGGAATACATGCTTCGCAACCGAGCCCATGACACCCGTGACCGGGGCTTCCTGGAAGGCATCGGTGCCAATGGCGGCAGAGGGCACCTGCCCGCAGATGACCACGATGGGAATCGAGTCGGCGATACAGTCGCGCACCGGCGTCACGCAGTTGGTCGCGCCCGGCCCGGAGGTCACGATGACCACACCGGGGCGGCCGGTGGCGCGCGCGTAACCGGATGCCATGAAACAGGCCCCTTGTTCGTTGGCGGGCACGATCAACGACATCGCGTCCTGCCCGTCGCGCCCATGCTCGTCGTTGTAGCGGAACACGGCATCGTACGTGGGCAGAATGGCCCCGCCGCTGTAGCCGAATACGGTGTCGATGCCCTCATCCGCGAGCACCTGCACGATCATTTCGGCGCCGCTCATTTCGGCGCCGGCCAGCGGGTGCATGCCGGGCGTCCCGGTCTTCGATTGCGCTTTCATCGTCTTTGGACGCCGTGCCGAGGCGGCCGCCGTCCCCCTGCCAATTCCACCCCAACTCCGATAGGTGGCGAGTGTTGATGAAAAAACGGCTTATTGCAATAGTCGTTGCACTGGGCCAACATTCGCGGCGAGCGCGGGACCGGTGGTGGATTGGGCGTGACCGACGGCGTACGGCATATCATTTCGATTCTGCTTCAGAACGAGGCGGGTGCGTTGGCGCGCGTGGCCAACCTGTTCTCCACGCGCGGCTACAACATCGAGAGCCTGAATGTTGCGCCGACGCACGATCCGACCGTTTCGCGATTGACACTGGTGACCGTCGGCTCGGAAACGGTGATGGACCAGATCATCAAGCAGCTCGGCAAGCTGGTGGACGTGGTCAACATCATCGACATGACCGATGACGATCACATCGAGCGGGAACTGGCGCTGTTCAAGATCCAGGTCGAGGGCAACGACCGGGAAATCGTGACCCGTGCCGCCAGTGAATTCGGAGCCACCGTGCTGGACGATCACGAGAGCCACTTCACCGTGGAACTCACCGGCGACAGCGGCGCGATCGACCGTTTCGTCGCGGCGATTTCGGCGCGGGCGCGAATGTCCACTGTGGTGCGCAGCGGTGCGATGGCGGTCGCCCGGGGCGCGCCCATCCTGACGCCTACGTAACCGGCGCGCCGCATCGCCGACACAGATTTCCCGGGGGCTCCGATGGACTCTCACAGGCAAAATGCCGAACGCCTGGCGCAGGCAAAGCGTTGCGTCCTGAAGATCGGTTCGACGCTGTTCGTCGATCGCGCCACGGGCAACCTGCAGCGCGACTGGCTTGAAGGTGTATGCGCCGACGTCGCCTTCATGCGTGCCCGGGGCCAGGACGTCGTAATCGTATCGTCCGGAGCCATTGCCCTGGGCGCCGGGTCGCTGGGAATCGACCCGCTGACGCACCGCCTTCAGGAAAGCCAGGCCGCTGCGGCGGCCGGTCAGATCAGGCTGGCCCACGCGTACCAGGAGATTCTCGCTGCCCACGGCATCGCCGCGGCTCAGGTACTGTTGACGCTGGACGACAGCGAGAACCGCCGCCGTTACCTGAACGCTGCGAATACGCTCTTCACTCTGTTGAAACGCGGAGCGGTCCCCGTGGTCAACGAAAACGACACGGTGGCGACGGAGGAGATTCGTTACGGAGACAATGATCGGCTGGCGGCACGGGTCGCCCAGATGATCAGCGCAGACTGCCTGATAGTGCTGTCGGACGTGGATGGTTTCTATTCCGCCGATCCCAACGTGGACCCCGACGCCGAGCACATTGAAGAGATTTCGGCGTTGACCGACGCTCACTTGACAATGGCGGGCGGCACAGGGTCCGCCTATGGCTCCGGCGGCATGCGCACCAAGCTCGACGCGGCCCGCATCGCCATGGGCGCCGGGTGCCGCATGGTCATCGCGTCGGGACATGTACCGTATCCGCTCAAGGCGTTGCGGCAGGGTGCAAGAGCCACCTGGTTCCTGCCCGGATCCACTCCGAGGGCATCCAGGAAACAGTGGATCGCCGGTACCTTGAAGCCGCGCGGCACGCTGACCGTTGACGACGGCGCCAGGCGCGCGCTGCGTTCCGGGCGCAGCCTCCTGCCCGCGGGCGTCACCGCGGTCGACGGGCATTTCGAACGCGGCGATGCCGTGCGGGTGGTAGACCGCTCAGGGTCCGAACTGGGACGGGGTCTTGTCGCCTATCCCGCTGACGAGGCTCGCGCCATCGCCGGACAACGCTCGGATGCGATCGAGGACATTTTGGGCTATCGTGGCCGCGACGAACTGATCCACCGTGACGATCTGGCGCTGCTGATCGATGAGGTAGGGAAATGATTGCCGTAGAAAAAGACGCCGCGGGAGATCTGCGGCAGCAGATGATGACCCTGGGTGCTGCCGCGCGGGAAGCGGCGAAGCAGTTGACCCGAGTGGATTCCGGCGCCAAGACACGGGCATTGAAGGCCGCCGCCGCCGCCATGCGCAAACGGGCTCCGGAGATAATTGAAGCCAATTCCAGGGACATGGAGGCAGGCCGGCGCAAAGGGTTGACGGCCGCGCTCCTGGACCGTCTCGCGCTTGACGAAGAGCGCATCGAGGCGACCGCGCGGGGCGTGGAGAGCATCGCCGAATTCGATGACCCCGTTGGCGGCGTGATCGCCGAATGGGAACGCCCGAACGGCCTGCGGATACAGCGGGTACGGGTGCCGCTGGGCGTCATCGGGATCATCTACGAGAGCCGCCCCAACGTCACCGCCGACGCCGGGGCGCTGTGCCTGAAGAGCGGAAACGCCGTGATCCTGCGCGGTGGTACGGAGGCGGCCCACTCCAACGCGGCCATTCACGCCTGCCTGGTGGAAGGACTGGAGGCGGCGGGGCTGCCGGCTGCGGCCATACAACGAGTACCGACCCAGGATCGCGAGGCCGTGGGAATCCTGCTGCGGGAGTTGGGCGAGTATCTGGACGTCATCGTTCCCCGAGGCGGCAAGGGCCTGATCGCCCGCGTGCAGCAGGATGCCCGAGTGCCGGTCATGGGTCACCTCGAAGGCATCTGTCATACCTATGTGCATGAATCGGCCGATCCGGAGAAGGCGAGGAAGGTGGTCGTCAACGCCAAGATGCGGCGCACGGGCATCTGCGGCGCCACCGAGACGCTGCTTGTGGATCGCAGCGCGCCCGCGGGGACGCTCGGTGCGCTCGTCGATGACCTGATCGCGGCCGGCTGCGAAGTACGTGGCGACACGGCGGCGCAACGCGCGGATTCGCGTGTAAGAGCGGCCGCCGATTCAGATTGGGGCAAGGAGTATCTGGACGCGATCATCGCGCTGCGGGTGGTGGACGATGTCGATGAAGCCATGGCTCACGTTCGTCGCTACGGTTCGGGCCATACCGAGGCCATCATCGCCGAAGATGCCGGCGTCGCCGAACGGTTCCTGAACGAGCTGGACAGCTCCATCCTGCTTCACAACGCTTCGACCCAGTTCGCCGACGGAGGCGAGTTCGGCATGGGCGCCGAGATCGGGATCGCCACGGGCCGGATTCACGCCCGCGGACCTGTGGGCGCGGAGCAACTGACGAGCTACAAGTACGTGGTTCGGGGCGACGGTCAGACGCGACCTTGAGCCGTTTGTCGCACGTCTCCGGCAGGAATTGCAGGGCGCCGGCATCGTAACCATTCCCGGCGCCCTGCAAATCTTGCCAACCTGATCCGGATACCCGTCCGGCGGTCTCGGGAACGGTCAGCGGGCACCTACAACCCGGTGTACGGCGCCGGTCAGCGCACGCAGGTCATCGGGCTCGATGACCAGCGCCGGCATGAGGTAAACAACGTTTCCGAATGGGCGCACCCAGACGCCTTCCTCAACGAACCGCTCGCGCAACCGGCCGACGTCGGGACGACCATCGAGCTCGATCACTCCGATGGCGCCCTTTACGCGAACGTCCACAACCCCGGGCATCCCGGCGCAGTCCGCGAGTTCGTGCCTGAGTTGCGCCTCGATAGCCGACACCTGGACCAATCGCGGCTCCGTCTCGAACAGGTCCAGCGAGGCGTTGGCGGCGGCGCAGCCCAGTGGATTGCCACAGTACGTGGGCCCGTGCATCAATACCTGCTCGGGCGATTCCGACAGGAACGCTCCGTAAACGGATTCTGTCGCGACGGTGGCCGCCAACGGCAACGCGCCTCCCGTCAGCGCCTTGGAGAGCGTCACGATATCCGGCGTCACGCCGGCCTGTTCGCAGGCGAACATCGTTCCCGTGCGGCCGAAGCCGGTGGCGATCTCGTCCAGGATCAGCAGCAGATCATGGCGCCGTGCCGCGGCCGCCAATCGGGCGAGCACTTCCGGTTCATGGAACTTCATGCCGGCCGCAGCCTGCACCAGGGGCTCGACGATGACCGCGGCGATCTGCCCGGCATGGCGATCCAGCGATTTCTCCAGGGCGTTGGCCTGGTCCTCCGTGCGCGGCAGATCGACGATGACCTGATCCGCGAGG
This sequence comes from Gammaproteobacteria bacterium, assembly GCA_022820625.1. Lineage (GTDB taxonomy): Bacteria > Pseudomonadota > Gammaproteobacteria > Steroidobacterales > Rariloculaceae > UBA6522. The sequence goes on from JAJEFE010000146.1 coordinate 45,442, forward strand.
GCTCCCTTGAACAGCCGGTGCATGCCGTCCTCGGGATCGCAGACCGACATGGCCGCGAACGTGTCGCCGTGATAGGCGTCGCGAAAACTCAGGAACCGCGTTCGCCCCGATACACCCTGGTTGATCCAGTACTGCAGGGCCATCTTCATGGCAATCTCGACGGAGACGGATCCCGATTCCGAATAGAACACGTGATTCAAGGGGCCGGGAAGGAGTTCGGTCAGCCGTTCCGTGAGCGTGACGACCGGATCGTGGACCAATCCTCCCAGCATGATGTGGGGCATGCTCTCGAGCTGCCGAATGATGGCCCAGCGGATGTGCGGGTGATTGTATCCATGGCAGGCGGTCCACCAGGAAGCCGTTCCGTCGATGAGACAACGTCCGTCCTCCAGATAGATCCGCACGCCCTCGGTGCGCGTCGCGACGCGAGGGGACGGGGCCGTCTGCATCTGACTATAAGGCAGCCAGAGTCGATCCAGGTTCATTGCAGGCTTCTCGGCTTGATCGTATACGCTGCATGTTAACCCGCACGGACCGCCGAACCGCTGCAAGCATACCGGTACCGGGCGCCGGTGAGTATTTTCGAACATTCCATATATACTCCCGCATCGCCATCACCGTGAAATGGGGCAATGACCGCCATCACCTGCTTCAAGGCCTACGACGTTCGCGGACGCGTCCCGGAGGAACTGAACGAGGACGTGGTCTACCGGATCGGGCGCGGCTACGCTGAATTCCTGCGGCCCCGGACGGTGGCCGTCAGCCGGGACATCCGCCTGTCGAGCAACGCACTGACCGATGTTCTGATCGGCAGCCTGCTCGACGCGGGAGTAAACGTGGTGGACATCGGCGTGGGCGGAACCGAGATGGTCTACTACGCCACGTTCGCCCGCGAGCTTGACGGTGGAATCATGGTGACGGCGAGCCACAACCCACCGAACTACAACGGCATGAAGTTCGTCCGGGAAGGCGCGCGTCCAATCAGTGCGGATACCGGGCTGCAGGACATCCGGGCACTGGCCGAGCACGGCGAATTCGCCGAGGCGTCTGCCCGGGGAGGCTTGCAGAAGATCGACCTGCACGCCGACTACATCGATCACCTGCTCGGTTACGTCGATCCCGCCAAACTGAGCCCCCTGGGGATCGTGGTCAACGCGGGCAACGGCGGCGCCGGACCCATCGTCGACCGGTTGGAAGCGCACCTGCCATTCGAATTCATCAAGGTTCACCACCGGCCCGACGGAACCTTCCCCAACGGCGTTCCCAACCCCATGCTGGAAGAGAACCGGCGGGTGACCGCCGAGACGGTGTTGCGGGAGCGCGCGGACGCGGGAATCGCCTGGGACGGCGACTTCGACCGCTGCTTCTTCTTCGACGAGAACGGCCGCTTCATCGACGGTTACTACGTCGTCGGACTGCTGGCGCAGTCGTTCCTGGCCCGGTCGCCCGGGGCGCGGATCGTCCATGACCCGAGGCTGACCTGGAATACGCTTGAAGTGGTGGAGAAGTGCGGCGGCGACGCGGTCCAGAGCGTATCCGGACACGCCTTCATGAAGCAGGCCATGCGCGACGCCGACGCTGAGTACGGCGGGGAGATGAGCGCCCACCATTACTTTCGCTCCTTCGCCTATGCCGACAGCGGCATGATCCCCTGGCTGCTCGTCACCCAGCTCATGAGCGAGCGCGGCCTGGCGTTGTCCGCCCTGGTGGACGAGCGCATGGAACGCTTTCCCGCCAGCGGCGAAATCAACCGGACCGTGGACGACGCCGCTGAAGTTCTGGCGCGGATCGAACTCACCTATGCGGGTGAGGCCGAACGCATCGAGCATGTGGACGGCCTGAGCATGGAATTCTCCCGCTGGCGCTTCAACCTGCGCGCGTCCAATACGGAACCGCTGTTGCGGCTCAACGTGGAAAGCCGCGGCGACGCGGCGCTGATGAAGGCGCGCACCGCCGAGCTGCTGGAGCAAATTTCCGGGTAGCGCGGCATGCAGCCAGTACAGGAATCAAGGCGTTGAGCGAAGAGAGTCTGAAGAGTTTCGCACGCGAGAAGCTGCAAATCCTGCGGGATGGAAACCTTCTGCGGTCCCTGATCGCCACCGAACGTCTTCCCCGAACCCGAACACGCCAACAGTCCAGGGACCTGATCTCCTTCGCGTGCAACGACTATCTGGGTCTTTCTCATCATCCGGCCGTCATCGAGGCAAGCCGCCAGGCCACTAGCACCTACGGCACGGGCGCCGGAGCGTCCCGCCTGATCTCCGGAAACAACCCGCTCTATGCCGGTCTGGAGGCGGCACTGTCGAAGCTCAAGGGCACCGAGGATGCCGTGGTTTTCGGCAGCGGGTACCTGGCGAACGTGGGCGTGGTGCCCGCGCTGGCAGCGAGGCAGGATCTGATCCTGATGGACGAGCTGTGCCATGCGTGTCTGCACGCCGGGGCCACCCTCGCGCGCTGCCGGACCATCCGCTACCGCCACCTCGACCTGGCCGAGCTGTCGGAACTCCTGCGCAAGCACAGGTCAGCGCACCGCCACTGCCTGGTGCTCACCGATGGCGTCTTCAGCATGGACGGCGACCGTGCGCCGGTGGATGACCTTCTCGGGATATGCGAGGAGCACGATGCGTGGCTGATGACCGACGACGCCCACGGGCTGGGCGTCGTCGAGAACGGCCGCGGCTCCGGATTCGTCGGCGGCCGTGCCGTGCCGGTACCGCTGCAGATGGGCACCTTGTCCAAGGCCGTCGGCGCGTACGGCGGGTACTTGTGCACGAACGCCGAGGTGGCGGAACTGATTCGCAACCGCGCCAGAAGCCTGCAATACGCCACCGGCCTGCCCCCGGGCACGCTGGCAGCGGCGACCGCTGCGCTTGAACTGATTGCGACGGACAGGGACCTGGTTCGCAAGCCGCTCGAGCGGGCACGCCGTTTCACCGGCCGGCTGGGGGTCGCGGCCCCCGATAGCCCGATCGTGCCGCTCGTTCTGGGCGATGCCCAGCGCACCATGCAAGTGGCGGCGGCGCTGCGGCAACGAGGTTTTCTTGTCGGCGCCATTCGCCCGCCCACGGTGCCGGACGGTACGGCACGGCTGCGTCTGACGTTCTCCGCCGTTCACGCCGAGGAAAATGTCGACGGCCTGGCCGCGGCGGTCGAGGAGGTCTTGCCCACCCGATGAGCACGATATTCGTTACCGCGTCGGGAACGGAAATCGGCAAGACCTTTGTCACCTGCGCCCTGATCCACCAACTGCGCAATCAGGGCTACAGCGTCCGCGCGTTGAAGCCCGTTGCGACGGGTGTGACGAGTGACACCGTGGACACCAGCGATAGCGGAATACTGCTGCGCACGTTGGGGCGACCCATTGATGCCGAGCAGGTCGCCAGCGTATCACCCTGGAGATTCAGGGAACCGCTCTCGCCGGACATGGCAGCTGAACGCGAAGGCCGCGCCATACCGTTCTACGAGCTCGTTGCGTTCTGCCGGGAAGATGCCGGCGAAGATGTCACGCTGATCGAAGGAATCGGCGGGGTCATGGTACCGCTGGACCCGCGCCACACGGTACTGGACTGGATTGCGGCGCTTGAAGTGCCCGCGCTGTTGGTCACGGGCAGCTATCTGGGCACCTTGAGTCATACGCTGACCGCGGCCGGCATGCTGCGGGCGCGAAACGTGGAACTCGCGGGCATTGTCGTCAACGAGTCCGAAGCGCAGCCCGTCGCCCCCGAGGAAACCGCGGATGTGCTCTCGCGGTTCGAAGCGAACGCGCCGGTCCGGGTGGTCGGCCGCCTTGACGCGCCGGAAAGCGCCCCGGATCTGCTGCCGCTGCTCGATCCGTATCTTCCGCACTCCCGGCGTCCCGCCCCTTGATTTCCTGCCGCTTCGAAGCGAGCCGGATAATGAAAAAAGGGGCGCCGAAGAAACCGGCGCCCCCAGCCAGGCCGCAACTCTCACTGGTCGGTTGCCGCTGCTATCGATTGGCGCGTCACGCGCGATTCATCATCCCTGGGTATGACCGTCAGTTGCACGCGACGTTCCATGGCGAGCCCGTCGAGATCGTTCTCCGCCGCCGACGAATGCTGCTCGCCGTAGGAATTCACGCTGATCCGCTCCGCCGGGACACCGGCGCGAATCAACGTCTCCATGACCGCGGCAGCGCGCTGCGCGGATAGCAGCTCATTGTGATCGGTCTCACCGCGGGAATCGGCGTAGCCCTCAATGCGCACCAGCATGCCGTCCAGTTCGGCCAGCGCACCCGCCAACCGTACCAACCGCCGCTGGGTCTCGTCGGGAAGCGTGTCCTCGTCCGTCCTGAAGAGCACCTGGACATCCAGCGCGTCGCGAACCGCGGCCCGCAGTTGGCGTGTTTCCTGGCGCGAACGGGACTCCAGTTCCGCCACCTGCGATTCCATGGAAGAAACCTGTTGCTCGGCATCGTTCAGCAAGCCGTCGAGTTCCGTCACCCGCGTCTCCGACGCCATCCAGTTCTGCTCGAATTCATCCCGCGCCTGACCCTGCTGGTGGAACTGGTCGCCCAGCCAGGCGCCCACCGCGGCGCCGACGATGAATCCCACCGGGCCGCCGGCCGCCGCACCGATGGCCCCGCCGCTGCCGATGCCGATGGTTTCGTACGTGGAAGTCCTTGTTTCGTCCGCTGCCCAACCTGCGGTCGAAAACGCGGCGGCAACCAAAAGGACGATTGCGTTTCTGATCATGGCGTTACTCCTCTGTCTGTCTGCCCGTGCTTTCCTGCACGCCGACATTGAAGCGCAAACGCCGGTCAACTCCATGATGGATCAGGGCAACGAACGTGGCAAAAATGATGAATTGTGATGGGTGGCTAACCGGCTCCACATCCGAGACGTCCACAAAACGCATCCCCCGCTGCGGGCGCGTGTGCAGATACCGCTTGCGCACTTAATCTCGCCCGCCATCCCTGGCGGGCTCGAATCGGGGCTCGGCGCTCCTGGCCATCCATGGCCCCGCGCCGAGCCCACGACGTGCGCAAGCGGTATCTGCACACGCGCCCGCGGCTAAACTTGCGAATCGCCCGAGATTAACCCCGCCGCAGCGTCGGCAGCGCCACGAACGTGCCGCCGTTTCTCTGGCACAGCTCGCGCATCAGGACCGCGTAGCGCGCGGACGTTCCCAGCTGGCCGTCGAATGCCACGTAGTAGACGGGAAACGCCACCGCGTGGATCCGCACGCGAGGGGTGCCGTCCGTGGCAATTCGGTTGCGCCGGTCCACCTCCCGAACCACCGCGTCGATGGACCCCGAGGAGAAATCGTCGCTGTAGACATACAGACTGATCTTTTTTTCCGGGTCGTAGAACGTATCGATCGCGGCGAGGATGCCTTCGCGGGGGCTGGAGTTCGAAAAGACGCGCCAGTTGCGCAACGCATCGATGATCGATTCGCGAATCGTCGGCGTATCGGGGATCCACTCGTTGCGGTAGCTCCTGAACATGTAGTCGCCCATGTCGTTCAGGACCTGAATCCCCCTGACCTGGGGATAGACCTCAAGCGTTTCGCGTATCTGCTGCTGGACCCGATTCCAGGCGTACTGCTGCATGCTCCCGGAAGTATCGATGATGAAGATGATGTACTCGCTGTCCACGGGGATGCCGCCCACCATGTACTCGTCCGGATCGGGCCGGTAGTCGGCGAGCAGGCGCTGCATCTCCTCCGTGAGACTCTGTCTCGCCAGGACCAGTTCGTTCTGGATCTCCTCGGCCAGTTCAACACCGTCCAGGGAAGCCAGGAATTCAGCACGGATGCGTTCGAGTTCGTCCTCGAGCTGCGCGATTTCGATCTCGTCGACATCCACCCGCTCGACCGTGGCGCTGCGTTCGCGCGTCACCTCTTCGGTCTCGCCCAGAATCTCCTCCAGCTCCTGCTCGTACCGGGCGATCAGGCCCTCCAGTTCGACATGGCTCTCTTCCAGGCGGATCGGCTCGAAGATCTTGGCGATCACCAGCAACAGAATCACCGCGCCGAATCCGCAGCACACCACGTCCAGGAACGACAGGCTCCCGGTTTCGATATCGCGTCGGGTCTTGCTCATGGCCAATCCTCCGAGGGCGCCATCATCGATCCGCCCGTGTCAAGCGCCATCAGCCAGTACGCCGGGGCTGCCGACGGATCCCCTTCCATGGCGTAGAGAATGATGTTCACCGGCACATTGAACGGCAGCGACCGCCGGGCCCGCTCGAAGTGCCGCACGCGCTCCTCCCCGGTTACGCCCGGCCGGTTGGGCGGGACCTCTCCCATGGTGGGCAACCCGTCGACCAGCAGGTAGATGTTATCCGGTCTGGGGTCCAGCGGACGCATGGCCGCGAAAGCCGCGTGCAGGCTGGTGGGACCCTGCGGTACCGTCTCACCCAGTTTCTCCACCGCCGCATCGAGCTGGCTGCCGTCGACGATGGTATGCCATGCCGTGCCGTCTCCATCCAGCAACGACCAGGCCGTGTCGTTGAAGGCGAAAATCTGGATCTCCGTGCCGGGGGGTATCTGGGTCGTCAGCCAGTCGAGGGTATTCACCACCTGGCGCCACTTGGGCGCCTGCAGTTGCTGCTCTTCGCTCATGTTGCGGCGCCGGAAGATGTTGACCACCGTGCGGTCCAGCATGCTGGTGGAGGCATCGACGAGAATGACCACGCGCTGCCCGCCCATTCGCAGGCCCGTCAGGTATTGACGATTGCCTTCACCGGTGAAGCCTCGCAGGCGATCGCCGGCAATCTGCGGCGTCTGGGCGTCGGCCAGGCGCTCGGTTTCCGCTTCCAGTTCCTCCAGTTCCGCGCGCAGGCGCTCGATGATCTCGTCCCTCGTCGAACTGTCCGCGTTGATCGCGTCGGACTCCTCCTCGATGTTGCGGATTTCGGTGACGATCTGTTCCCGCCGGTCCCTGAGAATGGACCATTGCTCGATCAGGCGAACCAGGTCCTCCTTCATCTCGACCAGGTTTCGGCGCCCGGTGAGCACCTTGAGTTCCATCCGGTCCACTTCGCTGGCCAGGTCGTCCAGGGTATCCTCGCGGCGAAGGTCGATATTGGCGTTGATGATCATGAAGAACAGGATCACCGCCCCGAATCCGCAGGTCATCGCGTCCAGGAAGGACAGCGAAAAGACGTTCATCTGCTTACGGGCCATCGTGCGCCTCCACCGAAATGACCTGCAGTTCTTCGCCGGGCGAACCCACGCGAATGACATCGGCCGGACGCAGAACCGTTTCGCCGCGAACGCGCTTCTCGTTGACGAATGTCCCGAAGCGGCTGCTGTCCTTCAGACGCAATTCCCCGTCCCGCCGGGCGACCTCGCAGTGGGCGCGGGACACCGCCTGGTGCTGATCGTCGATGACGATCGTGCGGCGCCCGTTGACGGCTTCCCGGCCAATGTGCAACGCACTTTGCCCCACGGGAAGCGCAACGCCACGGTGCACGACATGCGTAGCCGCACCTTCGGCATCCGGCACCGGCGGCGGCTCATTGACAGGTTCGACCTCCTCGACCGTCAAGGGTCCGTCCCGCTCCGGTTCGAGCCGCCACGGCAGCCGCTTGAGCAGCTTCACCTGACCGGAAGCCGAACCCAGCCGATCGACGCACACCAGGGCCCCCATCACGGCGGCATCGCGAGGCAGGGTCACGATTCGGGTATCGTCAAGGCGTTTCAATTCGGATTCCAGACCCGGAAGACGCCCGACACGGTGAGACACCTGCAGCGTGAGGCTGGCGCCCGGCTCCCGTTGTTGCGCCACGAATTGGACCACCGCGCGCCAGGCGCCGGCTGCGACGCCGAGCACTTGTTTGCGGTCCAACCGGACGATGCGTTCCTCTCCGCCGAACGTCAGTCCGAGTTCGACGTCGTCGTCGCTGTGCAGCGCAGCCAGCGACTCCGGCAACCGGTCGTAGACGAGCTGCTCGGATTCGGCGCGGTGAAATGGATCGAAGCGCGTCTGCAGCACGAACATTTCCGCCACGCGCTTGGCCCAGAGATCCATCAGCGACACAAGCCCGATGCCGTTCAGCGCCTCCTCCGGATCGGCGGCAACGCCATCGCCCTGCCTCAGTCCCGTCGCAGAGAAGCGGTGCAGGTGGACATCCAGGTGGACCAGCTGGCACCCCGGCCACGGGCGTGCACTGGCCGCTGCGGCCGCGTTGACCATCGCCCGAACCGGCATCCGGCATTCCTGAACCAGCCCCAGCAGCAAACCCAGTTGCTCCCGGTTGTAGTGGCCCGGCACGACGAGTACCGCCTGCTTGCCCGAGCCGCCGAACCGGCTCCACAATGCGTCCAGTTGCCTGTAGGCGAGTTCCGCAGAACTGCCGACACCTTCAATTCCCGCGCTTTCGGGGTCCAGGCTCAGGTTTTCCCAATAGCGATTGCTGGTTTGCCGGGGACGCAGCCGCGCCTGGGCGTATGCCGTGGCCCCGGTGAGGCACTTGCCGCCCTCCATCGAAGCGTAACCGGGCTCCACGGCCAGCACGCCGGAACCATCGGCGACGGTCAACCCCGCGTCATTGATCTCGATGGCCAGCGTGTTCACTGTTCGCTACGTCCCGTTGTCAGCCCGCCTGCCCGTCAGCTCCTGCCCCGTACCTGCATGTGCCTGATCAGATTGTGGTCGATGTACGTCTGCGTATCGAAGACCTGGCGCTCCTGGAGCAGCTGCAACTGGTGCACCAGGAACATGACCACGATGGAGATCAGCAGTGCGATGAACGTGCTGTTGAAGGCCGTGCCCAGGCTTTCGGTCACGCCGGCGATATCGCCGTCCACGGCCCGGTGCGCCTGGCTCAGGGCCTCACCGATACCCCGGACGGTGCCGATAAATCCCACCGAAGGGATGGCCCAGGCGATGTACCGGATCATGGAGAGCTCCGATTCCAGGCGCTCGCCCTCCGACTCGCAGAGCGTATTCGCCACCGAAGAGACGTCCTGAACGTTTCGTGTCGACCCGAAGCGCTCCAGGGACGAGAGCATCACCCGCGGCAACAGCATCCCGCGCAACTGGTCCGGCAGGGACTGAATATTGCGTGCATACTCCCGGGTATCCTCGGGGAGGATGCGGACCCCCTCCGGCACGGGCACCAGTTCCTCCTGCAGCAACTTGCGTTCTCCGACCGCCCTGAACGCCTTGAAGCCCATGATCGAGAAGGCCCAGAACATGAGCACGAAACACGCCTCCTGCTCGAAATCCCGAATGAGAACGTACAGCGAGCGCTCGGGGGTGTAGGTCTCGTCCTGCTCGATCAGCATGGCCTGCTCGGCCATGACCGCCGTGGCCTGGGGGCGGATCAGCGTCACGTACACGGCGTGTACGATGATCACCGCGATGATCAGCGCGAAAACCTGGTAAAGGAATTCGCTGGAAAAACTTCGGTTCATCTGCGTCCTGCCTGAGTCTAAAAGTCCACCGGAAACGTCACGGGTTCGTCCGCGCGGATGTTTTGGCTGGGGACAAAGAGTTCATCAAGGGGCGGGACTTCCGGAAAAGCCTCACCGGCTTCGGTCGCGCCGGCTTCGGTCGCGCCCGCATCCGCGATGACTTCGGGTTGTTCCTCGCTACCCGCTTCCGCCTCTTCGCCCGCCGCGGCGGAATCGTCCTCGGCTGCAACCTCTTGCTGCGCGTCCGCTGCAGCCGAGTTTTCCTCCGCAACCTCCTGCGCAATGCCGGCGAAAATCCACAATCCCAACAATCCGGCGGCGCAGATTCGTATTACCGCAGTCACGTTGATACCTCCGCAATATGGCCATCGGCCGCCAAATAACATTTGACCATGCTACATCGAAATCATTCCAGGTTGCGCGCGATCCTGAAGCCGGTCCATTCGTCTCCGTCGGCGCTGAAACCCCGGGACGCCATGCGCAATTCGGTCACCGTCGCGCCGCGCCAACTGGGTCCCCTGACCACTCTGAATCGCCCGTCCACGGGCCCGAGCGGATCCTCGACCACCGCCTCGGTCTCGGTCCGGCCGACCTCATAGTAGTCTTGAACCCATTCCGAAACATTACCACCGAGGTCGAAAATCCCCAGCGGATTGGCCGGGAAGCTCCCGGACGGAGCCGACACGACGTAACCGTCGTTATAGGTAACCAGAGTTGTGGGCAGCAACTGCCTGGCTGAAATGTCGGCGAAATTTCCGATCCGGTCGGGCGGAGGCAGCTCCGCGCCCCATGCATAAATCAGGGGTTCCTCGCGGTTGGCAAAGCGGGCTGCCCACGCCCATTCAGCTTCGCTGGGCAGACGGTAACCGCTGCGCAGCGGCCGGACCGGCAACCATGTGCCGTCGGCCTCTTCATAGACGGGTTGCAGCCCGTCCGTGATACTCAACCAGTTCATGAACTGCGCCACCTGTTCCCAGGTTATCCGAACTACCGGCTGTTCGTCGCCGTCCAGCGATTCGCCAGAGAACGAGCCCGAATCATGCTCGGGATCGAACTGCCGGAATTCCGCGTTGCTGACCTCCCTTGCTCCCAGGTAAAACCCTTCGGTAAGCCTGACGGCGCGCAACGCCTCGTTGGATCGGCGTCCCTGTTCGCGGCGCGATGACCCCATGGTGAACTCGCCCGGCAGCACCAAACGCAACTCCTGACCGAGGCTTGTCTGGACGAGCTGCGGGTACCCGGCTCCGGTCACCGTATTCTGCGCAACCAGAGTCACGTCCCAACGTTGGGGAAAGCCGGTCCGTGGCGTCACGGTTGTCAACTGCGAGGCATACCCGTCAAGCCGGATTTCCAGTTCATGGAGCACCGCGAGCAGGTTGAGCTGCCTCGGCGCGACACCAGCGAATTCGCCGTCGACATAGATCTCCGCAGCCTCCGGGTCGGTCACCACTTCGATCATGCCGAATTGCGCCGTCAGCGGGACTTCCAGCCGCCGGCCGCTGTCCGCCTCCACGGAAAGCTCCCGGGTCTCGGTATCGTAGCCGGGTCTGGTCAGGGTGATGGCGTGCGGGCGGCCCGGCCGGAGCCTCAGGGTCAGCGGTGTCGCGCCCTGGTACTCGCCGTTGACGCTGACCGCCGCGCCTGCGGGGTCGGTGACCAGTTCCACCCGCCCGTCGGCCTGGGTCAGGATGACCTCGGGTACGCTCAGCGGCTGGTCGGCAAGCACCGTGATCGTGTCGCGCCACGCGTTGTAACCCGCAAGCCGCAACTCCACTTGCCGCTCGCCGGCGCCCAGTTCCAGTTCAGCCGGGGTGGTCGCCATGGCGGTGCCGTCCACCAGCACCTGAGCGCCATCCGGCCGGCTGCTCAGGCTGACCGGCGCCCAGTTCGGGGTCAGTTCGGCGGCAAGACTCTGCCGCCGGCCCTCGCCGAACACATCGAGCTCCAGCACCTCGGAAAGGAACCGCTCGGCGATGAACTCCACCCGGCGCCGGCCCGGCTCGACTTCCACGTCGGTCAGCGGGGCGGTACCGATGGAAACGCCGTCCACGTGGATATCCGCCGCCACGTCCGGTTCCGTGGTGAATGTGATGAGCCCGGGGAGCTTGGCCAGTTCGAGCTCCACCGTCTGGGCGGGCAACTGGCCAACCTCGATGACCACATCCAGTTCATGGTAGCCGTCCCGCCGGGCGACCACGCGATGGGATCCGGATCGAACCAGGAACCTGTCGCCGATGCGGAACTTGAACAGCGTACCCGGCAAACCGACTTCATCCGCCAGCGGTACGGTCACCAGTTGCACGGACTTTGCCGTGAAGGCAAACCACCCGGCGATCGCCAGTACGCCGAAGGCCGTGCCCACGATGACGGCGGTGCGCCGTTTACGCCCGCCGTGATCCACGGCCGTCTCGCTCATGCCCGGCCGGAACGCGATGGGCTCCACCGCGACGTCGTCGTCTTCGGATATCTCCAGGGCCAGCTCTTCAAGATCCGGCGGCGCCGTATCGCCGCCGGTCACCTGGCCCTCGATCGACAGTTCCAGCCGCTCGCCCCGCAAACCGCAGTGGGCCCGCGCGGTGTCCAGCGCGATCATCTGACCGTCCCTGAGCCAACGTGACCCGGTGACGAGCTCGCCGTCCAGGCGCAGTCCACGGGTATTCTTGCCCGGCTGGACGAAATAGGCACCGTCAAGGGTGCCGATCTGCAGCGAGCCTGAAATACCTTGCAAGCGGATATCGCACTCCGGACCGCCGCCGATGAGTACCGGCAATTCGGCGGCCGAAAACCGTCGTTCTTCGCCTCCAACCCTTGCGGTCAGCACGCAGCGATCGATATCCGCCATCAGATCGGCTCCACGCATTCCACGCGGATGGGATCCAGCGGCTGTCCCGGCAGAACGGTGAAGGTCATGCGCACGTCGCGGTAGCCGGACCGGCTCCCAACCACGGTGTAAGCGCCGGGGCGAAGTTCTAGATCCCTGACCAGAAACTGCCCAAGACGACCGACCCGAAACAGCGTGACCTCCGTCTGTTCATCGGACTGCAACTGCACCGGCAGCGGCGTCGAGGCCAGTGTGAGCAGCCGTTCCAGTGACTCCACCTGATCCCCGAGACGCGGTCCCATAGGGGAAATCCCGCCGGCCTCGGCGGCCAGCAACTGCGCGTCACGCAATACATCATCGTCGAAGAGCAGATCGGGGTGGGCGACGAGATTCTGGAGCTTCAGCTCCAGGTCGACGCGATACTGGGTCCGTGTCCGGCCCTCCTGTGCAAAGGCCAGGGTTGGGTCCGTCTGAAGCGCGTCGTTGTACAGGCGCAGCGCGTCGTCCCAGCGTTCCCGCAACTCGAACGCCAGTGCGCGCGCTTCCACCAGTGCGATCTGCTCGAGTTTCAGGCTCTGGTCGGCCTGCGTCTGTGCACTCCGCGCCTCCTCGGAATCGGGGCGCAACGCGAGCGCCTGGGCGAAAAGCTCATGGGCGTCCTCGAACTCTTCAGCCGCCATGGCGTTCAGTCCCCGAGACATCAGGTTATCGAATCGCCGGTCCCTGATTGTCGCCTCGAGCGCATCGAGTGCAGAGCGGGCCGGCGCCCAGAGTCCGTCCAGCGCCACCGCCTCGCGATAGGCCCGGACGGCTCCCTCCAGATCGCCGGACCGTTCCAGTTCTTCGCCCTGCCGCACGAGCGCCAAAACGTCGGGCAACTGCTGCGCCCGGAGCAGGCCGACCTGGGCGACGGCATTGTCCGGTTCGATCTGTAGCACCAGCGAAAATTGCTCGGCTGCAACGGCCGCATTGCCGGCCGCAAGCGCCTCACTGGCGGCACCCAGTGCAGCGTCGATCAGTTCGATGGAGCGTGTCAGCAACTCCTCCCCAATGTCGAGGGCCTGCTCATACGCATCGACGGAATCCCCGAATGCGTCCGCAAGATAGGCATCGTCTCCGCTTCGGCCAAGCTCCTGGTAGGTCTCGAAGTCGTCACTGCCCCACTCCGCCGCCGATCGCCGATCGAGCTGGGACTGCTGGTTCAACAGCTGCGCCAGTAGTCCATCCGCCTCTTCACGCAGCGCCTCGAGTTCTTCCTCGGTGTAGACCGGGCCTGTCTCTTCAGGGGGTTCAGGCGGCGGCGGTTCCTCGGCAATGGGTTCCTGCGGCTGTTGGTCATCGACCCAACTTGGCAGCCACATGAAGACCACGGCCACCGCAACCACCAACCCGCCGAGCGCCACGAGCCGAACGGGCATGGACATTGCCCGCCCAGGTTCAGGCCGCCGGAACTCCGTGCCGGGCTTGCGAAAGCCGGGTTCTACCGGGACGATGGTTTCGTCGTGTCCGGGGCTTTGTGGATCCCGTTCCGCCAACGAGCGTATCTCCTAGTGATTTAATCCGACTGATTCTAATGCATGAAGCAGCGGTCCGATGCCCCTGGACAGCGCTGCGTCGCGCTCGTTCAGGATGTCGGTCACAGCTTCCGCCACGTCACGCAAGCCGCGCACTCCCGGAACCGGCTGCAACGCTGGAAATACTCGCCGACGCTCTCTATCCGCCAATTGCGGATTCCTGCCGAACGGCAGGTCCCCTGCCCACAATTCATGAACCAGAACTGCAAGGGCGTAGATATCTTCGGCCGCTTCGGTTCCACGCGCCGGCTCTCGGCGCAGATAGGCCGCCGTTCCACCGCCTCCCGGCGCCCGGCCGCCAATGCGCGCAGCCATGGCAAAGTCGATCAGGCACGGCATGCCCCCGCTGCGCATCAGGATGTTCCGAGGCTTGAGGTCCCGATGAACGATCCCGGAACGATGCAGATGGTCCACGGCGCGCACAATCCGGGTGGCCACGGGCACCCAGATTCGCGGTGGGCCGCCTGCCAGGGACACAAGGTCTCCACCGTCCAGGTACTCCATGACCATCCCGAGCCCGGACGCGGACGCGGGTCCAGCCTGATCGTCCGGTATACGCACAAGACCGTGGGCCTTGACCACGTTTGGGTGCGTTATCTCCTTCAGAAAGCAATACTCGCGACGCACCAGCGCACGGACCGCGGCGCGGTTGGCGCTGCCGTTGAGGCGAGGAAACTTAACGGCGACCCGCCGTCCGTCGGTGGTTACGGCTTCGCGAACCCGGGACATGCCCCCGCGCCCGAGGGGCTCGCCAAGGGTCAAGCCTTTCAGAAAACGCTCTGAAGTCGTATCACGGGACCGCATGAGGCAACGCCTCGCGACAGGGCTGCCCGGGGCGCTGACGCCGTCCTGGCCCCGGTGGATCAGGCTCCCGCGGGGACCGCAGCGGCTGCATCGGGCACTGCTGCAGTATCGGTTTCGCCTTCCGCAGCTTCGGCAGGTGTCTCAGCCGGTTCAGCGTCTTCCGAAACCGTCTCTTCGGGCAGCGCCTCCGTGTAGAAATCCATGCTGCCGAGGCCTGTTTCCTCGATGTAAATCTGTCTCAGCAGGTCCCGCCAATCCTCGTACTGGGCTTCGGCGGTTCCCGTGAACCGGTGCTGAACGCCCTCGATCTCCACCACCATGGGCTTGACTTCCTCGTCGAAACCCACCGAAAGCTCCTCCAGCGCCGAACTGTGGAGCTGTTTCTCCTGCCGGCGCAGCATGCCGCTCTGCAGCATTTCCATGCTCATGTACATGATCGAGTCGCGCACCACGCGGTCGGCAAAGTCACCGTCGCTGTTCACTCCGTAGACCACCGAGGCCAGGATGCCCGCGATGCCCAGTCCGGTGCGCCAGCGGCTGGATCTCTGCAGCTCCCGAATGGCGATGGACTCCTCGCGCGCGAACTCGCGCCAGCCATGGTAGGGCTCCAGCGAGTTCTGGTAGAAATCCACGTAGTGTTCGTTGAGCGTCTCCACGAAGAGGTGCTCGCGGTCGCGAACCAATTGGGTTCGTTCGAACTGCGGATCGTCTTCGGCCGGCAGCCGGCTCAGCGAATAGCGTCCGTTGCGCTCCTGCACGACGTAGTCGCCGAACGCTTCGGGACTCAATTCGCCGGCGAATCGAAGCTGCGAAACCGTCCTGATATTGCGTTTGTCGTCGGATGAAAAGCCGTCCCTGGCGGCGGCCAGATCGTTGGCGATCCGGTTGAAGACATCCTGGTAGGGATCCAGCCCCGGGTACTGCTGGCGGTTGAACGCACCGGCTGCCGTCTCCATGAAGTACTCGCCGTCGACCCACACCTCGCCGGTCGAATCCACGGCGCGGACCTTCAACCGAAGCTGGCTGCCGTCGGAGTGAATAATCTCTGCGCTGACATTGATGTCCGCCGCCGAGGATTCCCCGGGAGTGGCCCAGACCGCTCCCCAGTGACCGCTCCTTTGCAACGTATCCCGGAGGTGCACGGCCAGGTACCGCGATTCGGCGCGCCGGATATGTACAAAGGTGCCGTCGCGCAGCAACTCCTCCAGTATTTCCTTCTCGATTTCACCTTCCGGGACGCCTGGGTCGAATACCACCACGCCCACGTCGAGCAGTTCGTCTTCCGGAACGGTTTCGGTTTCCGCAACCAGTTGTACGGAATGGGGGATGAGCACCTGGTTGCTGCTGCATCCCGCCAGCAACCCGATGCCCAATGCGAAAATTGCAAGTCTTCTCATGACTGCCGCACCTATTGAGCTATGATCTTCCTGTACTCGTTGTATTCATCCCAGAGGGCCGCCCGCAACAGCGGATCCTCCTCCTTGGTGGCCGCCTCGCAAAGCTGCCGGGCAACCTTGTCCGTGTCCTCGCATCCCTCGACGGGGGGAGGCGCTTCCTCCGGCAATTCGGCTCGCGCGAGAATCGGCCGCCGGCTGGCAGGGTCGTTGCCGCCACCGCCACCAGCGGACCCGCCGGTGGGCACGTTGCCGCCGCCATCGGCGCCACCGCCCGGCATGGAGCCGTCTCCACCGGGCACGCCGCCCGCACCGCCGAAGCCCTCGTCGGCGGCAGAGCCTATGCCGCCCCTGGCGATGGCCTCCTGCTCGGCGCCCATGATTTCGTCGAAGTCTTCCAGGGATTCGTTGAAGATACCCTCAGCGTCCGATACGCGGCCCGCTACGCCGGTGCCGCCTGCGCCGCTGCCGGGCCAGGCGCCTTCCTCGCCTCCAGCGCCCGCCGAGTCGCCGCCGAACCCGCCGTCACCGGTCTCCTGACCGCCGCCCGCCTGACGGGAATCGCCGCCCTGACCGCTGCCGTCTTCGCCGCCCATTCCACCGTTGCCGGATTCCCCGCCACCGGCCTGACGCGAGTCGCCGCCCTGGCCACCCTCTTCGCCGCCGTCACCGCCCGGCATGCCGTCCTGTCCGCCTCCTCCTTCCTGGCCTTCGCCGCCTGCGCCCTGGCCACCGGCCTGACGTGAATCGCCACCCTGACCGTCTCCGTCTCCTTCCTGACCTGGAGTACCGCCCATTCGATCACCTGACTGGCCGTCACCGCCATCGCCCTGACCGCCCGCCTGCTGACCCTGCTCGCCCTGCTGACCACCGGAGGGGAAGGGGAAACCACCGCTCGGTGAGGGTAAGCCGCCGCTGGGGGAAGGCATCCCACCACTCGGCGAGGGCATCCCGCCGCTCGGTGAAGGCATACCGCCACTCGGCGAGGGCATACCGCCACTCGGTGAAGGCATACCGCCACTCGGCGAGGGCATACCGCCACTCGGTGAGGGCATACCGCCACTCGGTGAGGGCATACCGCCACTGGGCGAGGGCGGTGGCGGCATTCCGCCGCTCGGTGAGGGCATCCCGCCGCTGGGCGAAGGCGGTGGCGGCATTCCGCCGCTGGGGGGCGGGGGCACCGTTGACTGGCTCTTGCAACCCAACAGGAGTACAGCGCCTGCGCAAACCAACAACAACCTGAAAGGGATGTTCCCGAGACGCATGGTCCTCTCCTTGCGGAACGATACTTCCTGTAGTTTATGAAACCTGGCGACTACAGAAGTTCACTTCGCGCACATTCTTCTCATATTGTGCCAAAATCCCGCAACCGGTGACGATGTGGTTGACCGCGCGTTGCCTCATCAAACCATCGAGATCGGTATCACCGAATTGAAGGAACAACTTATGAGAACCATACCACTTATTGCCGGACTTCTTCTATCCGCCGGCGCCGCAGCCACCTTTGCGCAGGATGTGCCCGAGATGCCGCGAACGCCGGCGCCGGAAGGTGCGGAGGTTTATTTTCAATCCCCTGCCGATGGCGACACCGTCACCTCCCCGGTCCTGGTGCGGTTCGGACTCCGCGGCATCGGCGTCGCCCCGGCCGGAATCATCTTCCCGGATACGGGACACCACCACATACTCATCGACGTCGGCGAGGATGAAATGCCGCCGTTCAACCTGCCGCTGCCGACCACCGAGCAGTCGGTGCATTTCGGGCTCGGCCAGACGGAAGCCGAACTGACGCTTGAACCCGGCGAGCACACGCTGCAGCTGGTGGTCGGCGACCACCTGCACACACCGCACCTGCCACCGATCGTGTCCGAGGTCATCACCATCACCATCACCGAATAGGGCACAGTACTCTTTGCCTGCCGGCGGCCGCCCGCAGATGCCGCGCGTTCGCAACGCCTGGCGCATCTGCGGCGGCGGCCCGGTCATCATGACCAGTATGTAACGGCCGCCTTCAACCTCCTGGGACGACAGATATGGAAATTCGCGACGGATTCGTGGATTCGGTGGGCAATACGCCCCTGATCAAACTTCGCAAGGCATCGGAACTGACCGGCTGCACGATTCTCGGCAAGGCCGAGTTTCTGAATCCCGGCGGATCCGTGAAGGATCGCGCGGCCAAGTACATGGTGCTCGACGCCGAGCGCCGCGGCGTGCTGGAACCTGGGGGGCTGATCGTGGAAGGCACGGCGGGGAACACGGGTATCGGCCTGGCCCTGGTCGGGAATGCCAGGGGTTACCGGACGCTGATCTTGATGCCGGATACGCAGAGCCAGGAAAAGAAGGACGCGCTGCGGCTCTGCGGCGCGGAACTTCGGGAAGTGCCCGCGGTACCGTATCGGAACCCGAACAATTACGTCCACATCGCCGAGCGCACGGCGGCGGAACTCGCGGCCACCGAACCCCACGGCGTTCTCTACGCCAATCAGTGGGACAACGTCGCCAACCGGGAAGGGCACAAGGTGAGCACCGGACCGGAGATCTGGGAGCAGACCAACGGCGCTGTCGATGGATTCATCTGCGCCGTCGGTACCGGCGGCACGCTGGCGGGCGTCAGCGAGTATCTGAAAGGCAGAAACCCGAACGTCGTCACCGCGGCCGCCGATCCCATGGGCGCCGCAATCTATAGCTGGATCAAGACCGGCGTGCTGGCCTCGGAAGGCGATTCGATCTCCGAAGGAATCGGACAGGGCCGGGTAACGGGCAATCTGGAAGGGGCGAAGATCGACGATGCGTTTCGCATTCCCGACGAGGAGATGCTGCCGGTCTGCTTCGACCTGCTCCGGGAAGAAGGCCTGCTGCTCGGCGGTTCCAGCGGAATCAACGTCGCCGGCGCGATTCGCCTGGCAAAGGCCCTGGGTCCGGGCAAGACCATCGTGACCGTACTGTGCGACTCCGGACAACGCTACGAGTCCAAGCTCTACAATCCGGAATTTCTCGCTTCAAAAGGGCTGCCGGTGCCGGACTGGTTCAAGTAACGAGCATCGTTCAAATCGCGAGTAAACTGAAGTGGTCGACGCGCAGCCACCGAAACCCCGTGCATTCAATCATCGTTTCGGTGGCGAGTAGCCAATAACAAGTACAGAGGTATCGCCATGTCCCGCAAGATCCCCTGGATCGCACTCCCCGCCTTGTTCGCTCTCGCTGTAAGCCTGCCCATGGCCGCATCGTCCGAAGGCGCGTTTCTCCGCAACCTTCATGCGCTCGATGACGAGTCCAGAGGCTATTGCCTGGATATCGTCGGCGCCGGTGAAAACATCAATCGGGAAGCTCCGCTGGGTACGCGCACCTGCAAGTACGAACGAAACTACGTGGACCAGCTTTTCGAATGGCGTGCGCCGGACAAACTCTACGCTCCCGAATACGATCTGTGCGTGGCTGCGGATGCAATTGGCGAGGGCGGCCAACTCTTCGTGCAGGACTGCTCCGACGCAGCGGAACAGTCCTGGTCCCTGACACCGAATGGGCTGCTGAGCCCGGCATCCAGACCCGACCTGTGCGTCACCCTGAACGCCGAACGCGGATTGGCCAATTCCCCCGTCTGGCTGGCGATGGTCTACCACGGCCGAACGGTCTCACTGGCGCCTTGCGAGGATTCTGCGCAGGCGCTGCAGCAATTGCGCTGGGCGCTTACTGACGAGCAGAAGCGGCGGGATGCGGATCAGGTCGGCGACAGTATGCCGGCGGATCTTGCCGCCGCGATCCGGCGAGTTACGGAGCAGGGTGTCGCGGCAGCGGAGACGTCCGGACTCTACGCCGATCAGAAAAGAACCTACGACCTGGACGAGATTGAAGTCGTCAGCAATATCGCCTATGGGCCTCACGAGCGGAACCTGCTCGATGTTCACACCGATACGCGGCGCAATGACGACGATCCGAAGCCGGTGGTGATGTATTTCCACGGCGGCGGTTTCGTCCGCGGCAACAAGGACGGCAACCGCAACGTGGCCGACTACTTTGCGAGCCTGGGCCTGGTCGGCGTAAATGCCACCTACCGTCTCATTCCGGATGCAAAGTGGCCCGACGGCGCCAACGATGTCGGCCATGCCGTGGCCTGGGTCAGGGACAATATTGCCGATTACGGCGGCGACCCCGACAAGATCTTCGTCATCGGGAAATCGGCGGCCGCGTCCCACGCAGCCACGTATGCATTCAGGCCTGATGTATTGGAGCCGGGCATTCCCGCCGCCGCCGGTGTGATCCTGATCTCGGGCGGCTACGGCGCCGACGCGGACAGACCCTCCGAGAACCGCCTGGCCTACTTCGGCGAGGATTTGTCGCAATGGCCGCATGTATCGACTATCGGCAACGTCAACCGGACCGATATGCCGGTCATGGTCACCATCTCGGAATTCGATAATCCGGGAACCGAACAGTCCATGGTGGACCTGGTGGCCGAGGTGACCACGAAATCGGGCAGCATGCCGCGGGTGGTCCAGCTCGTCGGCCACAACCACTACTCGCCGAACATAAGTATCGGTACGCAGGATACGCAAGTCAGCGCGGCCATCCTGCAGTTCGTGCGTTCGATCGCCCTCGGACCGCCGGAGGCGGCCGCGCACTGACCGCGTAGGCGGTCATGCCGTTACGGCCGCCTACCAGCGATACTGTACGCGAGCCTGGTAGTTGCGCGGCAGTTCGGGCAGCACGATAACTCCGCCGAAGAGATTCGGGAAGTTCGCCCTGAAGTAGCGTTCGTCGGTCAGGTTCTTGGCCGCTGCGCTGAATGTCCAGTTCCCCGTCTCGACAACCAGGCCGGCGTTGATGAGCGTATAGGCGGGCAACTTCACGGAGTTGGAGAACCCGGAATGGACGGCATCCACGTCGACGGCGCTGCCGCTGACCGCCGCGCCGTTGCCGAAGTCGTAGGTGGCGGTCAACGAGGCGATGTTCCGGGGCATGCCGGCGCGGCGGGCGCCCTGCCTTCCCGGACGGATCACGGCGCCACCCAGGGTGCCGCCGTAGATGGCTTCGGGGGCCACGCCCGGAATGTCATCGGCGCCGATGAAACTGAAGCGAGAACCGGCTTCCAGCGTATTGAGGTTGACCACCTCCATGTCGGAATAGCCCAGCGTGAACAGCAGCTTCTCGCTGGCGACCCAGCGCATCTCGAACTCCGCGCCCTCGGTTTGCGATGCCTGGTTGGTCACCGTGGCCTGGGCGGAAAAGTCTGTTCGCTGTTGCTCGTACAAGGACAAGGCAAAGTACAGGGAGTTGTTCAGCAAGCTGCCCTTGAGGCCGATCTCGTGGAGCCTGGAGACATCGAATGCGCCGCCGCCGGCGATGTTGTCCGTGGTGATCTCCGCTCCCTGCCCCGCGATGACAGTGGACTGCCTTGAAACGGTCGCATAGGGAATCAGTCCGGGGCGGCTGTCGTAACTGATGCTGAGCGTCCATGAGAAACCGCCGAAGCGGTCCGCTGCTTCAACCCGAACGCAGGAATCATCGGGAGGCGCGCAGAAGTTGTTGGAACTGGCCAGCAGGAGCTTGTCCACCGGTTGGCGGCTCTCCATGTCGATCGTGTCGTAGCGAACGCCGGCCAGTGCGCTGAACCCGTTGTCCCAGGTCACGTCCGCCAGGGCGGCCAACCCCAGGTCGAGATAGTCGCCGATGTAGTATTCGGTGTAGTCGCCGTCAATCCGTGTGGCCAGCAGCCGGGCATCCAGCGGTCCGGAGGGACGGGTGAGGTCGCGCCGGTCGAAGTACTCGTTGGTGTAATCGTCGCCGTGGTCAAAGTTCGTATAGCGCAGTGACGGCGACAGTTGCAGGGAAACCGTTGCGCCCCCTGCCCGCCAGGAATTGGCCGCCACGAGCTTGTCCTCGATCACCCAGGTGTCGTGGAACTGCGAAAACCCGTACGCGTTTTCATTGAGGTTGTCGTAGGACTCGTAAAACAGCTGGTTGGTCCACTCCCAACCCCCGGCAATGGGACTCAGGACCGCATCGAAGTAGAGCGTAACCACGTCGTTCGCCACGACGTCGTCCGGCGCGACCAGAACCTGGCTGCCGTCGAGCGTGGCCTGGCCCACATCGACCAAGCGCAACAGCTCGGGCGTGCACCCGAAGAGGCTCGTGGCGCCGATGGAGCAGACACCGTCGCCGGGGACGCCAGGGTCGAGAGCTTCGGGGCTGCCCGGAACCAGCCCGGCGGCAAACGGGTTCAGGTCGGTGAAGCCGTCGCCGTCAATGTCGAATTCCTGGTGCGAAATCATGCCGTCGCCGTCCGTATCCAGCGGCAGCGGCCGGCCTGTGACATAGGTGCCGTGGTCCACCAGTTCCTGGGTCAGGCGATTCCAGCCGGCAATCTGGTTGCCGGTATATTCGTGAACCATGCCGCCGAACTCCAGGTGAAGCCGTTCGCTTGCGTTGGCGTCGAAAGACGCTTGCAAAAGAGTCTGGCGGACACCGCTGTTGCGGTAGTAGCTGCCCGAATTCTCAAACTCGGAGTAAAGGTAGTAGCCGATGTCCCGATCCCCCAAGCGTGCCGGGCCACCGACTTCGGCGGTAAGAATCCGCTTCTCCCAGCTACCGGAACCCAGGCCCACGGCGCCCGTGGTGCCGTCGACGAATCCGCCGGTCTCCTCGACCCTGGCGGACTTGGGGTTGAAGTTCAGGTACCCGCCGATCTTGGCGGGTCCGTAGATGGGAGACGCCGGTCCGCGGACGATATCGATGCGGTCGGACGCGCCGATGGGCGTCGGATAGTTGCCAGGGTTGTCCAGCCGCCTGACTCCCCGGAAGTACGTTTCGCCCGGCGTGCCCCGGATATCCAGCGACCCGGCGACGCCGAAGAAAGATTGCGTGAAACTCCCCGGCGCCACCACGATCAACTCATCGATGTCGCGCATGTCGAAGCGGGCCATCATCTCTTCGCTGACCGTGGAGGCGGACCTGGGCGTATACAGCAGCGACTTGCCGAAGCCGAAGACGGATTGCACGTCCTCGTCGGGCAGACTGCCGAGATCGCCGACGACCACGACTTCTTCGATCGCTTCCTCCACCGCCTCCTGTGCGGCAGCGCCGGACACCCAGGCAAGCGCGGCGAGAAGCGCGATCCGCCGAGCGTGGCCGGCGACGAATACTGCGCCTTCCACCGCCTGCCGGCGGATCAAGAGTTGCCCACGGATACGCATGAATCTCAAACTCCATCGCAACCGTAGCGGGGGTAATACCCGGCGGCTGTCGCGAAAATCCGTAGTTTACGCGCCGCAGCCGGACCGGCAAGCGCCGAATCCATTGATATCGGCGCTAATGGGTCATTGACCAGACGACGAAGTTGATGCCGAGCCGAAATGCGTCCGCGGCAGGTTCCAGCGGCATGCGCGCCTGATCGTACCAATCCCAGAAGTTCGCCAGGTCATTATTGTGGCCCGCCGCGATGACGACGTCGCCGGCATCGTTCAGTATCCCGTAGTAGGTGATGGTGCCGCCCGGCACATAGGGCGACATGCCGTTCAGGTCGTACAAGTCGAAGTGCGCCTTGAAGAGAGGGTGATTCGATTCCAGCGTTATGAAGGGACGGTCGGGAAAGACGCGCGCAACCTGCGAACGCATGGTCGCCATTTGCCAAGAGCCGTCGAAGTCGTCCATCAGCACAAATCCACCCCGTTCGATGAACTGCCGGAAATTCTCGACCTCCTGGTCTGTCAGTTCCATCTCTCCGGGCTCGGAGACGTAGGCGAACGGGTATTCGAAGACCTCCTCGCTCCCCAAGTCCACGATGCGGTATGACAGCACCTGGATATCGATGCCGGTGGATTGCTCGATGAACTCGTTGAAGTTCTCGTCGGAGTTGGGGTAGTTGTGGGCCCAGCCCATGTGCCCGATGGCGCCGTTGGTCCCAAACCGCCAGCGAGCGACGATCAACTCGGTTGCCGGAGGGTTGTTTTGCTCGATCTGCCAGCGCCGACCGAACTGCGCGTGGCTCTCTGCCGTTGCCAGAAGCACCATGACGGTCCCCGTCAGGGCAGCAGTCCGGATACGCAATTTTAATTGCATGATGTGCTGTTTTTGACGGGGCATTGGAGGCGATCGAAAGCCTCGCAGAGCATAGCATGGGAGGGCACGGATCGAAGGCTCGAGCCTCGCGCCGCCAACTCCGCAACTCTCGAACCGCTGCCTGTTCAACGCCCGGGCCATCGACCGCGCAACCGATCGGACTATTGGAACGCTGCCGAGAACGCCTGCTCAAGGTCGGCGATGAGATCTCCGGTATCTTCAAGGCCAACGGCAAGGCGAATCGTGTTTTCGCGTATTCCGGCCCGCCTGCACTCTTCCTTGCTCAGGTCACCTGCAAAGTACAGCTTCACCGGGGCAACCAGCGACTCCGTCGAACCGATGCTCGAAACCGTGGCAAACAACTGCAGCGCGTCGATAAACCGCCACGCCTGCTGCCCGTCGCCCTTGAGGTCGAAACTCAGCACGCCCCCATAGCCGTCCATCTGTTCCGAAGCCAGCTTGTGGCCCGGATCGTCCGCCAAACCCGGATAACAGACCCGCTCGACCCGGGGGTGCCCGCTCAGGAATTCGGCCACCGTGAAGGCGCTCTCCGAGTGACGGCGATATCGCAGCGCGTAGGTCCGCAATCCGCGAAGAATCAGGAAGGCCGCGCCCGGGTCCAGGGTCGCGCCCATGTTGGTGGCCAACGGCTTGAGGTCCCTGAGCAGTTCCCGGTCGGCGATCACGACGCCGCCCATGACATCGCCATGACCGCTGGCGTACTTGGTCAGGCTGTGGATGTAGTAGTCGATCCCGAACTGCCCGTGGTTGTGCAGCCCCCCGAACGTGTTGTCGAGAATGGTGATCACACCGTGCGCCCGGGCCAGCGACGTGATCGCGCGAAGATCGGGGACCTGCACCATCGGGTTGGTGGGCGCCTCGAAAATCAGGCACCTGGTCTCATCGGCCGAAAAGACCTTCTCCATACCCTCCAGATCGTGCACGCTCAAGAGGGTGTGGCCGATTCCAAGGCGGGACAGCCGCTGGCGCACCATGACGCGGATGGGCCGGTAGGATTCCAGAAAACAGACAACGCGGTCCCCGGCGCCCAGGTTGCCGAGCGCAGCCAGCCAGGCGGAGGCCATCCCCGTGGACACGCACACGGCGTCGTCGCGCCCCTGCAGTTCCGCCGTCAACTGCTCCAGTTGCCGCGTGGTGGGGTTGGCGTCGCGGGTGTATTCGAATCCTTCTGCGCGAGCCTCGGGTGTCAGCGACGAGGCGATGTCCTCGAACCTGAACTTTACTGAGCGGTAAACGGGCTCGACCAGGGACTCGTTTCCCTCAGGCAGTTTCGCCCGCGGATGATGTGCGAGACGGGTCTCATTCTTCATGTCGACAGGTCCTCGTGACCTCGTCAGAGTATATCGATGGGATCGCCGACGCTCACTGTACCCAGCCGGCGAGGAATCAGATTCTGTCCGAACATCACGCCTTCCGGGCCACGGCGAAACGTCTTCAGCGTGCGGATGGGCTCGCCGTCGGGGTCCTTTGTGGCTGTCTCCGGATCGATCGTGGTCAGCACGCAGCGGGTGCATGCCCACGCCACGTCCAACTCGGACTTTCCGACCCGGATTCGCCCCCACCGGTCTTCCTCGAAGGGAACAACCGTTTCAGCAACCAGATTGGGACGAAAGTTCGCCATTCCAACGGGCCTCGGTAACCGCTCGTTGAGTTGTGCCAGCGACGCCGTTGCGGTCAACAGTACCGGCGCGCCATCCGCCAGACTCACTTTGTCCGTGTGCTTGCCGCGGCCGGGCTTGAGCCGCCGCACGTGCCCATCGGCCATGTTCACCAGCCGGCACGGCAAATTCAGCACGGTGCTGAACCAGGCATTGACATCGGCGTCCGCCTCGGTCAGCTTGAGCGTATCACGCCAAACGGTGGCGGTTCGCTGCGGGCCCGAGGGCAGACTGTCAGGCAAGAGCAGCGTTTCCTGCCCCGGCGCGTCCACGGCCCAATCGCCGTTGGATTCTCGAACCCGAATCCTCGCCATGTGGGGGTGCTCGCGCTGGGTCAGAAACCGGCCGCGCTCATCCACGAGCATGTAGCGTCTGTCGCCCACAAACCCGCGCGGCTCAAGGACCGCGTTGCCGACAGAGATCCCACCGCAGGACTTGATCGGATACAACCTGATCTCGGCCAGGTGCATGGCCGCTTCCTATACGTGTTCCAGTGCCTGATCGAGGTCGTCAATCAAGTCTTCCACATCCTCCAGGCCCACGGAAAGGCGCACCAGGCCGTCGCTGATGCCGACGCGCTCGCGCTCCGCTTTCTCCACGTCGGCGTGGGTCATGGTCACGGGGTGCGTGACGAGCGTCTCCACTGAGCCGAGGTTTTCCGCCAGGGTACACAGGCGCACCGAGTCCATGAGCCGTTTGCCGGCGCTGACGCCGCCCTGGACCTCGAACCAGAGCATGGCGCCGAATCCGGCCGCCTGGCGCCTGGCCAGATCGTGCTGGGCAAACGACGGCAGACCCGGATAGGCGACCTGCGACACCTTCGGATGCGCCTCCAGGAATTCCGCGATGGCAAGCGCGTTGGCCGACTGCCGCTCCATGCGAATGGACAGCGTCTTTATGCCCTGCAACGTAAGCCAGGCCACCCACGGCGACATGATCACCCCGCTGGCGTTCTGGATGAACCGGATGGCTTCATCCAGTTCTTCGGTGGCGGCAATCACCGCGCCGCCTACCGTGGCGTTATGGCCGTCGAAGTACTTGGTGGTGCTGTGAATCGAAATGTCCGCGCCCAGTTCCAGCGGCCGCTGGTAGAACGGCGTCAGAAACGTGTTGTCCACCGCGTGGGGGATGTTCCGGGCCCGGGCGATCTCCGATATCGCCTGGATGTCGGTGAGCTTCAGGTTCGGATTGGCGGGCGTCTCGGTGAGAATCAGTCCCGTATTCGGCTTCACCGCCGCTTCCACCTCGGCGGCATCCGCCGTGTTCACGAAGCTGAACTCCACGCCGAATCGCGCGAAGACCTTGGTGCTGAGCCGATAGGTGCCGCCGTAGGCGACGTCGGAAACGATGGCATGATCGCCGGCGTTGAGGCAGGCCTGCATGACCACCTGGATGGCGGCCATACCCGTGGCATAACAGGTGCAGTCGAACCCCTCCTCCAGCACGGCCAGCTTGCGTTCCAGCGCCCGCACCGTGGGATTACCGCTGCGGGAGTAGGAATAACCCTTGGACAGGTACTCGTCCACCGACGGCTGAACGAAGGTCGTCGACTGGTAGATCGGCGTGAGAATCGAACCGGTCTCCGCGTCCGGCTCGACACCCGCGTGAATCTGTCTGGTCGAGAAGCCCATAAAGCGCCTCCGTACGGATAGGCGGCGGATGATACCGGAATCGCCACCTGTGGACATTGCCGGAAGGGTTGCGGCAAGAGGATACAATGCGCGCAAGGTTACGACACCGGAGAGAGGGCGATGCTGTTGGAGGGATCCTGCCACTGCCGCGCGGTGCGTTTCTCGGTGCGCTCCGCCCACCCCTATCCGTTCAATCTCTGTTACTGCTCGATCTGCCGCAAGACCGCCGGCAGCGGCGGCTACGCCATCAAAAGGAACCTGTAACGATGGGGCCGCAGAAAGTACTGATTGCCGCGGTTGCCTTGCTGACCGTACTCTGCGCGCAGGGCCTTTACGCTGACGACATCAGAATCGTCAATGCAAACGTCGTCACCATGGACGACGAAAATCCGACGGCGGATACGTTGCTGATCGGGGGCAATCGAATCGTCTCCGTGGGAGCGGATGCTGCGGACGGCGCCGACCAGGCGGAATCGACCGACGGCGGGATCACCGTCATCGACGCCCGGGGGGCTGTCGTGATCCCGGGACTCATCGATCAGCATCTGCATTGGAACCGCAGCGCGATCACGTGGGGATACGCACTGCATCGAGGCGAAAATGCGTTCACGCTGCAGGACCTGGAAGCCGCAATCCGGGCACGGACTGCGGAGGTGCCGGAGGGCGAATGGATCGCCCTGATCGGCCGCCACAATCATCTGCAGTTTCTTGAGGACCCCGACGATCCACTGTCCGGGCGGTACCCGACCCGGCAGGAACTGGACGAGTGGGCTCCGGACCACGCGATCCTGTTCTCCCAGAGGTTCACGCCGACTCCCGTGGGCACGGGTCCGGAAGACTTCAACCGAGCCACCTTCACCGGTCCGGGACAGATGAACTCCAGCGCCATCGACTTCTTCAACGCTCTGTCGCCTGCGGTGCCGTCGGTCGCCGAAATTCCCGCAAATGGCTCGTTGAGCAATAACCTGAACCAGCAGGTCTACGAATGGATGCGGGCGAACAACACGCTGGAAGACCAGATGCGCAGCACCCTCGACCTGATGCGTTGGTCGCACCTCGTGGGCCTGGTGGGCGTGGGCGACGCCGGGGGCAGCGGTTTCCGGCAGACTCAGGACTTCATGCCCCTGCTTGAACTTGCCCGCCGCGGGCAGCTCAAGGTCCGAAACCGCTACCAGATTCGGCCGTCGGGTGCCCCTGGCGTCGAGGGTCAAAGCGGAATTGCGGCACTGCGCAATCTGCTCAGTGCCGCCCCGCTCGCGGCGACAATGGAATGCGCCGGCCCCGGGGAAATCCCGGGCGAAGGGTTCCATCTGAGTCGCGTCGGCGGCCCCTATTTCCGCAACATGGGACTGGGCGAATTTCTCGCCGCCCCGACGCCCGATTCCATCGAGGAGGCCGTGATCTTTCTCCTGCGACGACCGGACTGGTCGTTCCACCAGCATGCCGAGGCTGGCCAGATCGCCCGGGTGATCGAGGGCATCAGGCAGGCGGTGAGCCGCGACGATCCATGCCGGATCGGATCACTCGCGGAACGGCACGCCTCCCTGGAGCATCTGAACGATGCCACGGCGGCGGATCTGGCAAACCTGGCGGAACTGGGCGTAGGCGCCGGCATTCAGGCGGTTCGCTTCCTGTTTCCGGGGTGGCAGTACTCAGGTCCTCCGTATCGGGCCGCACTGGACACGCCGAACCTCAACTTCGGTTTCGGTGCGGACGGGATGTTCGCAGGTGTCGGCAACCCCTGGACCATCCTGCAATTCATGGTCACCGGCGAGAACTATCGCGGCGAAGACATCCTCACCGCGGATTCATTGGGCCGCGGCCCCCAGCAGATCACTCTGATGGAGGGGCTGCGTGGATATACGCGAGGTGCAGCCTGGTTCACCAGGGAGGAGCATGAACGCGGTCAGCTCAAGGCTGGTTTCCTGGCCGATCTGGTCATTCTGAACCAGAATCCCTTTGAGGCCGACACCCGCCAAATCAGGGAAACACGGGCAGTCCTCACTATCGTGGACGGGGAGATCGTCTATTCCGACGGGACACTCTGATCCGGCCGGGACCCCTGCCCCGACAGGTTGCTGCCAGTCAACCGCGAGTCAGCGGCGCTGCCTCGGGCAGCGTCAATGGGCGCTACTCAGCCAAGCCCGGAATCTCCAGAAAGTCGCTCCAGGCTGCGGGCCGGCCGTGGATGGGCACGATCGTCGACACGTCCAGTCCCAACCGTGCAACCTGGTTATGCAGGCTGCGATTGGCAGCGGAGGCTTCGGACGGCAGCGGCACGTGGGTGTCGAACAGGTCCGCCTCCACAAGAATGCCCTCGTCGGGCAGGAACGCGATCGTCATGCCGTCCACGTGCTCCAGCGGGTGCACGTAGTAGAGATTCAGGTTGCGCTCGCCGTCGCTGATCACGTAGTTCTCCGTGTAGCGCTCGTAGTAGTAGCCTTCCGCCAGTTCGGTGGGCGGCCACAGCGAGACCATGTCCGGAAGCAGCGTGCGCTGTGAGTAGTTGAGCACGTCGCGGATGTAGAAGTCGTAGTTCAGCCTGTGCGTGACAATCGTTGCCCCAATGTGCATGTAGGTTCGCAGGCCGCCGATGTGATCGTTGTGCTGGTGCGTATTGACCAGGAAGCGGATCGGTTTGTCGGGGATGAGCCTGACCACCTCTTCGATGACCGCCAGGCTGCGCTGTTCGCTCACCGGCGCCTCGACGACCGCGATAAAGTTCTCGAACTCCACGGCGACGCTGTTGTGCGAGGAACCGCCCAGCATATACACACCGTCCGCAATCTCTTCGGTCTCGACCGTCACCGCAAACTCAGCCTCGCGCACCGAGTCCGGCACTGCGACCGGTTCCGGGCACTGATTAGCCTGGATGTCGTCAAAGACACCTCCGAAGGCGTTGTGTCCGGCATTGATGCTCTGGGTCTGATAGTTGTCGTCCCAGCCCTGATGGGAGTGCCAGGTAATCGGGAAGCGAATGCCGTCACCCAGGTCGGCATAGCTGTCGTTGAAGAATTCGTGTTCGTAGTTGAAGTCCCCAAGCACCGGATCCGGCACCCAGGTATGGATGCGCTGCAGCAGGTCCTCGCTGTTCACAGTCGCATCGACCCGATACTTGCCGAGGACCGTGATGGAAACGATCCTGACCCTCTCCGGCGTCGTGGTGGGGCCGTCGCGGCCCATTTCTCCCAACTCCCAGCGCCAGGTAGCGACGGGGTTGGCGCCCGGCAGTCGCGCCGCCTTCAGGAAACCGTGCGGATTGAGCCACATGTCCAGTTGCCAGTTCGCCGCATCTTCGGGCCTGGCGGCCACCGGCTCGCCTTCCGGGCCATCCTGGTGCCAGCCGTACTCGCCGTTGACCATGAACAGTTGCCGGGAGTGCTGCTGCACCGGGGTCCCGCCGAGCCAGCCCAGACCGTACTTCCAGGATGCGGGATTCTGTCCGGGCGGCCGGTCGAACGTCTCCAGCATGACCCCCGTTTCCCAGTTCATCATCCGGGTGTAGTTGTTCAGCTCGCCGCGGGGCCAGTCGACGTTGTAACCGTTGAGGCGCTGCTGCCCGACCAGGCCGCTGTAGCCTGACCCGGAGAGCGTCACGCAGCGCAGGTTCTCGGTACCGATGGCTGCCTCGGCCGCCTGCAGAATGGGCTCGGGATCCAGAAAGCCCGGAGGAATTTCCTGACCCAGCGAATGGGTTGCCGCCAACGGCAGGAGCCCCAGCAGGGCAATCGGGTTTCTGAATCTCATTTCAGCCTCCGGGTTTGGGAATGGCCCTCTTTGTGTAACTATCTTATTTGAAATCGCCTCGAGACCGCACTGGCCATTTGCACCGATACACCCTCTGCGGGCAGGCAGTCATTGTGAGAAGATTGTCCGGGCATAAGTCTGGACGCGAGCAACAAAACTCGTCCTTTCGCCAGAAACAACTCGTCAGGAGATCAGCATGCGCTTCCATCACTACCTGATTATTGCGATCGTGCCTTTTGCCGCGAACGCGCACCATGGCCCCGGGCAATTCGATGCCTCGCAGACAGTCGAGGTCACCGGCGACGTGACCGAAGTCCGCTTCGTCAATCCGCACGGTTACATCTATTTCGACGTCGCCGAATCCGATGGCACGGTCACGCCGTGGCGCTGCGAGTTGCAGGCGGGCTCCCTCCTGCGGCGTGCCGGCTGGACCGAAGACCTGTTCCCGATCGGCGAGACGATTACCGTTACCGGGAGTCAGGGCAGACTCGAGCCGCACGCCTGCGCGCTGCGGTCCGTCGTTCTTGCCGACGGCAGCGTGCTGCAGCGCTATGACCAGCGCAGGGTGCTCGACGCACCTATCGGCTCGGCAGAGCGGCTCGTCGCGGGTCGGCTTGAGCTATCGGGCACGTGGGCCGCGCCGCAACGCAACCCCCAGGGCGGCGCCGGTGGCGGTGGTGGCGGAATGGCCCCGGCCATGGGGGCTCCTGCCATGGGAGCGGGAATGGGCGGCGGCGGGCCTGGGCTCGAGCTGACGGATGCCGGCCGGGAGGCCATCGCGGGGCTGACCCATCAGGAGAACAATCCGCGCTTCCATTGCATGGCGGTCAACATCCTGTTCGACTGGCAGTTCGATCGGCACGTCAACGAGATCATCCAGACGGACGAGGAGATCACTCTCAGGTACGGGTTCATGGACATCGTCCGGACGGTCAGAATGGATCTGGATGAACATCCCGAGGACATCGTTCCGAGCCGTGCCGGCCACTCCATCGGGCGCTGGGAGGATGGCGCGCTGATCGTCGATACGACCGGGTTCGAGGAAGGGTTCATCGTCGCCGGCCCGGGCGGGCTCGTCCCACACAGCGAAGACCTGCATGTCGTGGAACGCTTCACCTACGACGCCGAGACTCAGGGGCTCACTCGAAGCTACACCGCAGAGGATCCGCGTTACTTCACCGGAGCTTACACCGGCCAGGATACGGTCTTCCCGTCTGACGTTCCTTTCGAGCCGTATGCCTGCGTAGAGCTGAAGGACGCGTTCCTGGAATAGCCGTCCAGGCAGACAGGCGGGCTGACGGCGGCGCGAGCGCAAGAGGACAAGGCCAAATCGCGACGGGCCTGTCCAGGCAGGGCGCCTCCCCGTCCTGGCAGGGCACTTTCCGGTCCTCGAAAGCAGGAGGCTACGTCGCGACCGGCCTGCGGCGCAGCGAATGGACGCCTATCGCGAGAACGATCACGGTCCCGCCGAGTATGGCCAGCGCGCCGGGGACCTCTGACAAGAACAACCACGCCCACAGCGGCGCGAACGCGGGTTCCGCCAGAAGCAGCAGCGAAGTCTCGATCACCGGCAGCCGCCTCATGCTCTGTGTGACGAAGAAGTACGCCAGACCGATCTGGAATACCCCCAGATAGGCGACGGCAAGCCAGTCAAGGCTGCTTGTGTTGGCGAGCGGGAAAACGAAGAATGCGGCAGCGGCAGCGGCGAGAAAACAGCCCGTTGCGACTGCGGTTTCCGGCTGATCCCTCCCGGACCGGGATCGGGACGCGAGCCAGCGCAGGCCCGTCAGCGTGAGTGCCCATGAGATGCCCGTGCACGCACCGAGCAGGTTTCCCAACCGTGGATTGGGAGCCGTGTCCAGCGGCTCGCCGCCGGAAGCAAGGATCAACACCAGCCCCGCCACCAGGGCCGCCATGAAGGCCAGGTCACGCCGCACGATGCGTTCTCCCAGCAGCAGCGGACCCAGCAACAGCACGTAGAACGGCGCCGTTTCCTGCAGAAACATCGCATTGGCCGCCGTCGTCAGCTTGTTGGCCAGTGTGAACAGCGTAAAGGTCGTGGCGAACGGAACGGCCACGACCAGCGATCGCCACGTCCAGCCCTGACGCGCGCGGGGGATCAGCAAGAGTATGACCAGCCCTCCCAACAGGCTGCGAAAACAGGACACCTGCCATCCGGTCAGCGTCGCCGCCTTGATGGCCACGCCACCCGTCGAAAACAGCAGAGCGCCGAAAATCAGTTGAACGCGAGCCTTGAGCACAGCACTAGGGTCTGTTAGAAACCCAGATGATGCAAC
The DNA here is from genome assembly GCA_022820625.1 of Gammaproteobacteria bacterium. Taxonomy (GTDB): domain Bacteria; phylum Pseudomonadota; class Gammaproteobacteria; order Steroidobacterales; family Rariloculaceae; genus UBA6522. The sequence continues at coordinate 78,822 of JAJEFE010000146.1, forward strand.
AGGGACTGCAAGGGTCGGCGAGTTGCGCCGGCCAGGAGCGGTCCGGGAGTCTGGCCTTGAACTTGAGAGTCATCAGCCTCGTCCTGATCGTCGTCGGAGTCGTCATCGAGTTCGCGACATCCGGTTCCCAGATCGGCAACCTGATAGCCGGAGTGGGCATTGCCGGCTATGTTTACGATTTTTTCAAGCGGCGACAGCGTCCGCCGCTCTGACTCGAACCGGCCGCTGATATGCCGTCGACCCGCGCATCCAGCGTCCCAACGGCCATGAAAGTACAACCGCTCCCATCGGTGACCGTGCTGGCGGCAGTCCTGCTTGCCGGTTGTGCTGCCGACGAGCCGCCGGATAGCGCTGGCGGTGTGGCGCTTTCAGCAGGCGAAAATGCCATCCCTGCCGAAGCCGACTATGTCGGCGGCGAACACTGCGCCGCGTGCCACATGGCCGAAACCGAACTCTGGCGGGGCTCGCACCACGACCTGGCGATGGCCGCAGCGAGCCCGGCTTCGGTCAGCGGCGATTTCGACGACGCGCAGTTCACCTACAACGGCATCACCAGTGAGTTCTTCATACGCGACGGCGTTTACAGGGTGCGGACGGACGGCCCCGACGGTGTGCTCACCGAGTACGAGATCACACACGCGTTCGGGGTCGAGCCGCTCCAGCAGTACCTCGCCGAGTTTCCCGACGGCCGCTACCAGGTACTCAACATCGCCTGGGATTCGCGTTCTGCCGATGAGGGCGGCCAGCGCTGGTTCCACCTCTATCCGGACGAGGCAGTGGACCACGAGGATCCTTTGCACTGGACCGGCGACTTCTACAACTGGAACAGCACCTGTGCGGAGTGCCACTCCACCAACCTGCACAAGAACTATTCCCCGGAGGAAGATCGCTTCGAAACGACGTTTTCCAGCATCGATGTGGACTGCGAGTCCTGCCACGGTCCGGGGTCTCGCCACGTTCAGGCGCCCGAGGAGGTACCCATGGGCCTGGCGGCCGCTACAGGCCATTGGCAATTTCTCGAGGGTGCAGTCATCGCCCAGCGCGTGCCGCCGCTTGCGGATCGGACGGAACTTGAAACCTGCGCCCAGTGCCACTCGCGCCGCAGCCAGTTCAGCGACGAGTTCCAGCCCGGCGATCCGCTGCTGGACGGGTTCCAGCCCTCGTTACTGGACGAGGGGCTCTATCACGCGGACGGCCAGATTCTGGATGAGGTCTATGTCTACGGCTCGTTCCTGCAGAGCCCGATGCACGCTGCCGGAGTAACCTGCAGCGACTGCCACGAGCCCCACAGCGCGCAACTCCGCGTGCAAGGCGATGCACTGTGCGCCCAATGCCATCAGGCCAGCGCCTATTTCGGTCCGCAGCACCATCACCATCCCGGCGAGGGTCCGGGTACAGCCTGCGTGGACTGTCACATGCCCGCGGAAACCTATATGGTGGTTGACCCGCGGCGCGACCACAGTTTCCGCGTGCCGCGGCCGGACCTGTCGGTGACCCTGGGCACGCCCAACGCCTGCAGCGGATGCCACCAGGCCGAAGGCGACCAGTGGGCCGCGGATACCGTCGCCGCCTGGTTCCCGGAGGGCCGCTCCGGTACGCCCCACTACGCGGAGGCCATCCATGCCGCGCGCGAGTGGGCCAGTGATCGCGGTTCCCGCCTGACCGCCCTCGTAGACGATCCGGCAGCGCCCGCCATTGTCCGCGCCACCGCAGTGAGCCTGTTGTCGGCGCAGCTCGACGACCGGGCGCTGCAGACGGTGGAGGCGGTCATCCAGAACGACGACCCCCTGGTACAGTTGGCCGCCCTGGGCCTGATCGAGAACCTGAGTCCGGACGACCGCGCCGGCTTCGCCCAGCGATTCCTGACCCACCCCTTGCGGGCGTTACGGCTGGCGGCAGCCCGGGTCCTCCTGCCGTCCCGCGAGCAGCTCAGCGCACGCCGGCAAAGCGACCTCGACTCCGCTCTGGAGGAGTACTGGGCCGCACAACGCTTCAACTCCGATCGCGCGGAGGGACTCTTCAACTCCGCCAGTACCCTCGCCCAACTGGGCCGCCTGGAAGAAGCGACAGAGGCATTCGAAACCACCATCGAGCGAGCACCGTGGTTCACCGCCGCCTATATCAATCTCGCCGACCTCCTGCGCCGATACGGGCGCGAACAGGAGGCGGAGGCGCTGCTGCGCCGGGCCGTCGAGAACAACGACGGGGATCCCAGCGGCCATTTCGCCCTGGGATTGTCCCTGGTACGTTCGGATCAGCTCGAGGCAGCCATGGAAGCCCTCCAGCGTGCCGCAGAACTGGCGCCCGCCGAGCCCTACTACCAGTACGTGATCGGCATCGCCCTGAATTCCACGGGCGAACGGGCGGCAGCGCTGCAACGGCTGCGCGAAGTCCACGCGCGTTTCCCGGGGCACCGCGACACCATCGTTGCGCTGGCAACGATGCACCGGGACGGCGGCGAAGTCGATGAGGCGCGCCAATATGCCGAACGCCTGCTGGAAATGTCGCCGGCGGACGCCTCCGCCCGGGCGCTGATTGACGAATTGAATGCGGGAGCGGCGCCTTAGGTGGGTACCGGTGCCGACACGATCCCGGCAGGACCGCCCGCCGAGTACACGCCGGACTTGCTACAGGCGATTCCCCGCGCTGAAGGCCGCGCCCGCCTTGGAATTGCCGACACGCTGCCCTTCGCCGGCGAGGACATCTGGAACGCCTACGAGTTGAGCTGGCTTGACGCCGACGGTAGGCCCGTGGTGGCCACGGGCGAGTTCCGGATTCCTGCGGACTCGCCGAACATCGTCGAATCGAAGTCCCTCAAGTTCTACCTGAACTCCCTCAATGGTTCCCGGTACGCGTCGCCGGAAACCGTGCGCAGCACTATTGCCGCTGACCTTGGCGCAGTCTGCGGGGCCGAGGCGCAAGTTTTGCTGCATGCATCCGCGACGGGCGGGACGCCGGCACAGGGCGAACCCGTCGGGCACTGCATCGACACCGAATATCTGGCACAGCCAATCTACGATCTTGATCCCGAGTTGCTGCGCAACAGCATTGGTCCGGGTCCCCAGGTTTCGGAAACGCTGCACTCGAACCTGCTGAAGACAAATTGCCCGGTCACCGGCCAGCCCGACTGGGCGACGGTGATGATCCGCTACCGGGGACCGAGGACTCGGCGCAGCGCCCTGCTGGCCTACCTCGTCTCCTATCGAAACCATGCCGAATTCCACGAGCAATGCGTCGAACGCATGTTCGTGGATATCAAGCGCTTCTGCCGGCCCACCGCCCTGAGCATATACGCCCGCTACCTGCGCCGGGGCGGTCTGGACATCAACCCTTTTCGCAGCAACTTCGAGACCCCTCCCCCGAACATCCGCCTTCTACGCCAGTAACGCGCCCCAACCTCACGCTTTTGGCCAACCGGATGGAAAATCCGCAAAACGGATCTCGTGGCTACGCATATATGCGTATCCGGTATGTGCGTTTTCTACTTTTGCGTACCGGGGCTGGAATCGCGGCCGCGACGATGAGACTTTCGAGTATCAAGGACTTCAAGCTGATACACAAAGACGTTCGTTTCGATGACGAACTCAACGCTCATTCATCTCTTCGCGCGTCAACTTGCGCCCCACGCGCAATTTGCCCTGGAGGTTGCGAAGGGTCCGCATCGCCCGCGCGGCCTGCCTCTTACGGCCAACGTTGGCGGAAAGCCACAATCTGAATTTCGCACTCAAGGTCGTATGCTCCGCGACGGCTCGGGATTCGGTGGAATCGCTCATGCGGCGGATGCTACCTTCATCCCGCAGGCATTGGAACGACGCGCCGAATCAGCCGTGTCGCCGCTGATCTCCGGACGTTTGCCTGCTGCGCCAGCGGTACCCGGACAGCGCATATGTGGAAAGCGGGGCCGGAAAATCAGCTCAATGGAAGCTCTCGTCGAAACATTCTCTCCCGAAAAAGTTCGGGCCGTCATTCTATCTCCGACCTGTTGAGGAGCGTCTATTGATGATATCCGATTGTTGACCGAAGAATTACGCAATGTCCGACGGTGCGAGGTCATGACGGTTGACGCGACCCATCGGACCGCCAACGGGTTGATATATAGTGACTTTTTCGACTTTACCTTACTGCGTTCGGCTTACGTCCAGAGACCGGTGATGTGTGCGAAGCTCCAGATCTCTAACCCAAGATTTTCCACCCGTTCGCTCATTGCCCAGTAGCGCAACCGGTTTACAAGCGGCCACAGATCCTCCTTCGCTGACTAGGTCATCCGGGGCACGTACGAACCCCTAGTTCGTTCTGATGTTCTCCTTGTCGGGATTCACTCTCGCCGAGGAACCTTGGCTCCCGGCTTTCCTTCGATATTTTCCTGGACGAGTCCGGCGAGCAATTCGGCAAACTGCTGGATATTGCCGTCAACACTGGCAGTTTCGAGCGCCGCCATGTAATCGTTACGGCACTCGACCGGGATCACGGTCCACGGATAACCGCCCGATGCCAGCATCACATTCATCAGGAAGCGGCCGATGCGCCCGTTGCCGTCCAGGTACGGGTGGATGTAGACGAAGACGAAATGTCCCAGCACAACCCTGACGGCGGACTCAGGCTCTTCGGCGAGCAGTTCGAAGAGCAGCGGCATCATGTCGCGCACCGCTTCACGGCGCGGCGGCGTGTGCATCGAACGGCGGATAAAGACCGGGGCGTTCCGGTAACCGGCGAGATCGGTTGCGGTGACGATGCCGGCCTCGACGCCCGGGCCCCACAATGCACGATACCAGTCACCATGGTCGTCTCCCGCCACGGCGCCGGCATTGTCGCCTTTCAGCACCTTTGCGACGCTCTGGCTGACGCTCCGGAACGCGTCGTAATAGCCGCGCGCGGCGAGCGCGTTGCGCTCTTCCCGGTCCTGTTCATCCTTGTCGGGATTCCAGTCGCCGAAGCGCACACGTTCGATCAGCTCCGCACTGACTCGGTAGCCTTCGATCGACAGCGAGTGGTAGGCGTCGGTCACATAGACTTCCTCTACGCGCTTCATGTAGGCGGCGATATCCGAGGGAAGGCCCGGCGCTGCCGGGAATGTCTCGATGACCGGTTCGCGCATCGCCTCCCACATGATCCGCAGACGACTCGCGTAGGGCGAGGACTCGCGCGCCGGCAGGGTCAACGCGGGCTTTTGCGGGAACGGGTCCCTCTCGCGAACGTCATAACCGACATGCTTCATCGTCTTGACGATCTCATCGGCAATCTTCTCGCGCCCGATATTGCGGAACGCGCCTGCGAGACGGCCGGCCACCGTACTGTGCCCGCCTTCCAGCAGCACGGCGAGCACATCCGAGGCATCGCGGACCATCGCGAGGGCCGCTCTCGCGTCCGTCGCCCTTTGCTCAAAGTATCCTGCGCCGCAGGCGACCAGCGCCGACGGCAGGGCAAACAGCCGCAGGCCGTCCATCGCCATGACGGTCTTCTTGTCGGGCAACGCGTATCGGACATCGAACAGCGAGGTGCCATGCGGCAGTTTTGTTGGCTTGTTGCCACCCTGCGGCGTGTGGACGAGGAGCTGCTGCGGCACCGTGCGGTTGCCGACATGCAGCGCCAGCGAGTGATCGGGTGACAGGCACCACCGCCCGCCGAAGCGGTGCTCAAGATAGGCGGCGCAGAAATCCCAATAGGAGGTGTACCAGGCCGTGCTGTCCCCTGCGCTCCGGCCGGGCCGGGCCGGGATATACCAGCCCTTCATGACCTCCTGCAGGAAGCCGTTGCGGACAAGGCGTTCGCGGTGGGCGCGGCTGAGATCGGCCGAGCGGATCGCGGTAGCGCCCTCGTTCTGAAGGGCTTTCAGGACCTGGAGAGAGTTCGCGAGTTTTTCCGATGGGGTCGCCATAATCCGTGCTTTCTACAGGATTTTCTCTGTGCCTTTTATAGGGCATTGTGTCGTTTACATCATAGGTTATGCTGTTGTAGCACTTATAGGGCATTGTGTCGAGCGAAAAATAGGTTATACTGTCGTGGAACGCGCCAGCCACTTTACCAACCGAAGTGCTTCTTGCGCGCCCTCAACGCCGCAACGCTCGGACGCTGCTCAGACTTCTGCGGTAGTAACCGTACTGCTTATCGCTAACGCGCATCTTGCGCGCCTGACCTCCAGCGCCGCTATCGGCCGGCCTCTCCGACGATCCCCTCCTCTTCCCGGGCTTCGGAATCGGTGTTGTGAATGCCGAAATTATTCGCAGCTTATTCGACTTTCGCCGACTCCGCCGGAATCACCCGCCGGATCAGCCGCGTCACCGTCAAGCCCTGCACGATGATCGAAAACAGCACCACCACGTAGGTAATGCTGAGAATGAACGGCCGGAACTCGTTCGCCGGCAGCGACAGTGCCAGAGCGACCGCGATGCCGCCGCGCAATCCGCCCCAGGTCAGTACCGGGACCGCTCCGCTCGGAAGCGCCTCCCAGCGGCGAACGGCTACGCGGGAGAGAAACACGCTCAGCCAGCGGCCGGACAGGGCGATGGGGATGGCCAGCAGGCCCATCCAGTATTCGAACCCGCTGCGGGCGATGATCAGGACTTCCAGGCCGATCAGCAGGAAGAGCACGGAATTGAGGATCTCGTCGAGCAGCATCCAGAACTTCTCGAGATAGTC
>JAJEFE010000034.1 GCA_022820625.1 Gammaproteobacteria bacterium
CCCGCCATGGATGGCGGGCGAAGTTGAGCGAACAAGGGCTGTCCGCACGCACCCCTACAGACGTGGGGAACAGATTGGTCGCTACGAAGCTATGAGCAGTTCCGATGTCTCGTCGAGACACTGACGCTGCTTGTCCAGGCCCTTCCAGAAGACATGGACGCCGTCGAGCATTTCGTTGGCGTTGCGGATGAAGGCGTCCTCGTCCACGTCGCGCTCTCGGCAGAACGATTCCAGCTCGTCCCAGGTGTGCTGGGCGTGAGTCTGCTCCAGCCGGGCGTGCCAGGAGAAAAAGGCCAGGTTGAGGTTAGACAGATTCCGGCGTTTCTTGTAGATCTGCCAGCCCTGCACCAATTCATCCCAGAATCCGGCGGCAGCCCAGTTCTCGACCGACCAGGACGCGGCCTCGGCTACGGCATAGTCCTCGCTGCCGTACAGGCGCATGAGTTCGTCGCAGAAGTGCAGGGTCTCGGGCGTGCCGAAGCGGCGCTTGCCGAGCTGGGCCAGGGTCAGGTTCAGCGGCTTTGCCATGCGCAGCAGCAACTCGAAGTGCGCGGCGCCGAAGTGGAAGGTGCCGCCCTCGATGGTGCCGACCAGGCTGCCAAGTTCCGCATCGTCCTTTGTGCGGCCGCGGTATCCCACGCCGATCTCGTTGGCGAGGATCTCCTTGGAGGCCCGCATTTCCTCGAGGGTGTCGGCGTTGACCATCTTGCGTAGTTGCGCGAACAGGAACTCGTTGGAAAAGACCGAGAACTGAACCAGGAAGGCCTGCGCCTGTTCGCGGGTCGCACGGCCTTGTCGGAACCACCGGGTGTAGGGGTTGGCGCTGATGACAGGGTGGTTCAAGACCTCCCGACCCAGACGGCGCTTGAATTGCATGAACGATGACTTGTCCATCGACGATTCTCCAGGCTGGTTAACTCTGAATGAAATTTTAATCCAGGTTGAGTAGGTTCTTTATTTAATTTCTAATGTAAAATCTACTAATATTAGAGTTTTCATACATCACTCATGGAATTGTTGAATGGATTACCCAAAATACCCCCTCGACGCCATAGACATCAGGATTCTCGCCGAACTGCAGCCCGACGCGCGGCTCAGCATCACGGAACTGGCCAACCGCGTGGCCCTGACGCCCACTCCGTGCGCCCGGCGCGTGCGCCTGCTCGAGCGGGCGGGCTATATCGGCGGCTACGTCACGCTGCTGGACCAGAGCGCCATCGGGTTGCCCGTCAACGCCTTGGTGGAAGTGCGCCTCACCCGCGAACGGCAGGAGGAAGTCCGGTCATTCGAGTCCAGCGTGCGCAGCTACCCCGAAGTCATGGAGTGCTGGGCCATGTCGGGCGGCTACGACTACCTGCTGCGCGTCGTCACCGCCGACCTGCAGTCCTACAACCGCTTCATGCGCGACAAGCTGTTGATCCTGCCATCCGTGAGCCAGGTCGAGACCGGATTCGGCCTGGAGCAGGTCCTGGGCCGGACCGCGTTGCCACTGGACCAGCTCGCACGTTCCTCATGATCTCACTATGGACATTTAAAGCGACTAGTCGTATAAAGTGACTATATTCTAAAGGGTACGAAAAAATGACCATGATCGGTGCAGCGAAGTTCAAGGAGCAGTGCCTGGCGCTGCTCTCCAACCTTGACCCCGAGGGGCTTGTCATCACCAAACGGGGAAAACCCGTCGCGCGGGTGATCCCCTATGACAGGGAGCACGCCGAGTTGATCGGCTGTCTGCGTCACAGGATCGAAGTGAGGGGCGACATCCTCGCTACCGGCGTCGAATGGCACGCCAATGCTGAATCTTGACACGCATATACTCGTATTTGCCTTCGGCGATGAACTTCGCCCGGGAGAACGCACCCTGTTGGAGCGTCAACGATGGTCGATTTCGGCAATCGTACTGTGGGAGATTGCCAAACTCACTCAACTTGGGCGGCTGGGTCTGGATCTCGACGACCGGGAGTTTGCCGGCTTTCTGAGCCGACTTCACGTCTGGCCCATCGACCTTGACGTCGCCCGAACCTCCACGCGGCTTGACTTCAGGGGCGATCCGGCGGACGAGATTATTGCGGCCACCAGCGTCGTGCACGATGTCCCGCTGGTCACGCGGGACCTCGTCATCCGCCAATCAACCATCGTGCCACTGGCTCCAACCGATTGAGAAGGCCCGGACGACGGGGTGGACATTTCCGAATCCCAGGAGCAGTAAGCCAATGACCGAATACGATCTCAACCGCCGCCTGGCCGCGGAATTCGTCGGCACGGCGCTGCTGCTGGCCACGGTGGTCGGTTCCGGCATCATGGCCGAGAACCTGGCCGGCGGAAACGTGGCCATCGCGCTGCTGGGCAATACCGTCGCCACCGGCGCGATTCTGATCGTGCTGATCCTGATGTTCGGGCCCATCTCGGGCGCACACTTCAACCCGGCCGTGACGTTTGCGTTCCTGCTGCGCCGCGACATCGGGCCGAGCGAAGCTGCCGTCTACGTCGCGGTGCAGGTCGCTGGCGGCCTGGCCGGCACGCTCGTGGCGCATCTCATGTTCGAAGAGCCCTTGCTGATGCTGGGAGCCACGGCCCGCACGGGCATCGGCCAGTGGACGGGTGAAGCCGTGGCCACCTTCGGACTGGTCGGCACCATTCTCGGCTGCCTGCGCGCCAGGCCCGAAGCCGTGCCCTACGCCGTCGGCCTGTTCATCACCGCCGGCTACTGGTTTACCTCTTCCACCAGCTTTGCCAATCCGGCGGTGACCATCGCCCGCAGCCTGAGCGATACCTTTGCCGGCATCCGGCCGGCCGACGCGCCGGCCTTTATCGCCATGCAGTTCGTGGGCGCGGCGCTGGCGACAGCGTTGTTCGGCTGGTTCGCGCCCGCAAGGGGCGAGGCGAAATCCTGAGCCCCCGGCGCCCGGCGATTTCCCCGGGCTGCAATGACTCAGCGAGAATTCGTGCACCCCCGGAAGTTCATTCGGCTCAATAGCAATCCGGCCGCGAATGGTTTTGCAGCGATGGCGCCTATCGGCCGAGCGCCGTTGCGCCGATGTGGCCGAGCCACACGGCGAGAAGGCACAGCACCACCGAGAGAACCACGTTCGCGCCTGCCCAGAGCCACTCGCCATTACGCGCCAGGTCGAGCGTTTCGATGCTGAACGCCGAGAACGTCGTGAAGCCGCCGCACACGCCGATCATCAGGAAGGCGCGGGCATCCGGGGACAGGAGCAGGCGTCCGTCGGCCGCTGCGAGCGAGGCCAGGAACCCGATGGCCAGGCATCCGGAAACGTTGACGGCCAGGGTACCCCAGGCAGCCGAGGCGCCGGCGTATCGCGCCACCAGGCCCGCGCACCCGTAGCGCGCCATGCCTCCCAGCGCGCTGCCCAATCCGACCCACAGAAAGTTCACGGTCTGCGATCGCCGGCAGGCGCGTGAGCCCTATCGCGAGAATTGCGCATGGCAACTGCGCTCACCGCCAGTGCGGCAATTCACGGTGTTTATCGCCATTCAAAACTCCCGATCGCTGAACGCCGCATATTCCGGCGGGTACTTGTAGACCCGGTACATGCGCCCGGGGCCCGGCACCCGGTAGTCGAGCACGCGCTCGCCGTCCGGGGTGACCTCGATGATGTGCTTGTTGTGGGCGTTGACGAAGATCGTGTTGCCGTTGGGCATGCGCATGGCGCCGCTCATGAAGGGGGAGAAGTAATCCTCCGAGGCATCGGTATTCCACGACCAGACGATTTCAGTCTCCCGGGAAGTGTCGAAGAAACCCTCCGCGTCGGTGGGCAGCGCAATTTCGAGTACCTCCGACCAGGACTGCTCGAAATCCGAGCCCATGTCCGGATGATGCATGCCGTCGCGCCCGCGCTTGGTACCGTTGTTGTAGACCAGCATGTTGCCGGCGCCCGGGAGCCCGTCGGCAATCCAGTTGGGATCGTGCTGCCACCACAGGATAGCGTCGTGGAGCGTGCCCTGCTTCGTGGACGCCGGACTGCCCCACCGGTAGACCAGGTCGCCGCCCACACCGTAGCGTCCGCCGCTGTCGCCGGCCGCCTCTTCCATGGTGGTGCTGTGATCGATGAACCACAGTTCCCCGTGAATGGCCGAACTCAGGACGATCAGCTCCCATTCCGCGTGATATTCGACGGTGTTCACATGATGAAGCTGCCCGGCATTGAAGAGCACATAGTCTTCCCGCAGGAAATTGACATCGAGCTTGCCGGTTTCGGCGCTGACGTCGCCGTAGTTGGGCCGGCCGGGAAACTTGTCCTGGACCAGGTGGTCCCAGCTGTTCCACTGCCAGACGATCTCCGTCGTCCCGTCCTCCAGGTTGGGTTGCAGTTCGACGATCTTGTTTAACCAGACGATGCCCCGGGGGTGACGGGGGTATACGCCATCCCAGCCCATGGACCGGGCTTCCTCGAGGCTGAATCCCTGATAGGCCACCGCGAGGATGTTTCCGTTGGACAGGTATTCCACGTCGTGGTGCAGAACGTGCTTGCCGGGCACATCCATCTCGTATTCCCACACCACGTTGCTGTCCCAGTCCAGCAGTTGCACGGTCCCGTTCGCACCGACGACATAGGCTCTCATGTGCAGCCAGTCGTGCTTCGACACGGTGCGGAGCAATAACCCGTTCGGCAAGAGGTAGGCGACCGCGGCATCGTACTGCCAGAGCCCCGGCTCCCACTCGTGCACGACGACGCCATTGTTGTCGATCAGGTAGATGCGGTTGGCGTTGTGATAGCCGAACGCCGAGTCGTGGATCAGCGTGTAGCCTTCGGAGGCACGTTGGTCCTCGCCGGGCAGGATGGCGCCTTGCATCTCCTCGACCCAGGCATTCATGCGGTAGAAATTCGGATTGGCCGCCACGGTCGCATCGTCATCGGCCACGGTGCCACCCACGTCCGTCCCCAGCTCCCCGGCATCCAGGTGCCAGTCGCCGCTGTCGTCCAGCCGCGCCAGGTTCCGGCTCGCTTCGGCCAGTTCCTGCCCGGAAATCACCAGATCGCCGTCGCGGTCCAGTATGCGCACCACAATCTGCTGGCGAATCGTGCCACGGACGGGCGCCGGCCCACCCATCTCTTCGAGGTCGATCTCCCCGTCGCCGTCGCCGTCCAGGTTCGTGAGACGCTCGGTAGCTGCCAGAATCTCGTCGGTGGAAAGCTCGCTGTCGCCATCGACGTCCAGCGTGCGCAGAACCCGTTGCAAGTCAGGCGCCGCCGGACCCTGGGCCAGGGCGGTACCGCCGACAAGCGCGATCGTCAGCGCGGTTGCCAGCCGCAGGGAGAGACTCAGGGTGGTTGATTCGTTCATTGTCGACCCGTCCGCTGAAAGAAAATGATAAAGGAACTTAAAAATTGCCCGAATTGTGCAAGATAGCGCAAAAAAGCGCACTAAAATGCATATTTGGGGCGAATCTGTCTTCTTGGGATGCATAATAGTATAGTTGAGCGTCGACTGGCGGCAAGCGCACGTCATTGAACGGGAAAACAACATGATGAATCTCACGCGCTCCGTTACTGCTACCACATCACTCTTTGGCGCCATCGGTCTGACGGTTCCGGCCTTCGCCCAGGACAGGTTGCAGGGACCGGACCTTGACCCTGTCCGTTGAGGGGGTTATTGTCCGGAAACGTTACCGGACATTGCAGCGTGAACAGGCAGGCAGGAGACCGAGGGTCAAGACACCGCGTCAGTCGGTACCGCGCCAGGGCTATCGCCCAGGGGTCCAGGCGTGTCGAGGTCACTGTGCCTGCCGACGACGCCGGACTGGTGAAGTCGCTGGCCGGCGTCCTGCGTGCGGGTGGAGACGAGGCCATGATGGTGCGTGACGCGCTTGCGCCTTTCACAACGGTCGAGCCCGCGCGAACCGGAGCCGAACTCGTTGCCTTTTTACGTAATTCCCCGCTTGCAGGCGAAGAGCTGACGTTCGAGCGCGATCGGACGGAGGGCCGTACGGTCGACTTCGAATAATGGCGTACCTGATCGACACAAACGTCGTCAGCGAAACGCTCAAACCCCGCCCTGAGCCACGGGTCGTTGACTGGATCGGCAGCCGGATGGCCAACGATCTGTTTCTGTCGTCGATCAGTCTTGGAGAGTTGGTGCGCGGCGCGCGACGCGTCACGGACGGAGCGAAGAGACAACGCTTCGAACGCTGGATCGATGGCCATCTGGCCGCTCAATTTCACGGGCGAATCCTTCCATTCGACCGCAGGGCGGCCGTGATCTGGGGCGAAATCATGGGTGATGGCGACAGGGCGGGCCGGCCGAAACCCATGGCCGATGCCCAGATCGCCGCCGTCGCACTCGCCCAGGACCTGACACTCGTGACCCGCAACATCGAGGATTTCGCCGGGATGGGTGTATCGTCGCTCAACCCCTGGCAACCGGGTTACGGCTCGCCCGGGTGAATGCCTTGTCCCGCCTCAACGTGAACGGGCCGCTCAGTTCCCTGCCATGTAATCCATCACCAGGTGGCTCAATACACGCACGCCCGTGATCAGCGCCGCCTCGTCCACGTAGAACAGCGGCGAATGGTTGGCCGGCGCGGTGGCCGGGTCGACACCCGGCGGCGTTACGCCGAGAGTCAGGTAAAGCCCCGGAACCTCCAGGGCGAAGAACGAAAAGTCCTCGGCCACGGTTCGCGGCACCGCCTCGATCATGTTCTCGCGCCCGACCACGCGTTCGATGGTCGGCAGCATCCGCCGCGTCAACTCCGGATCGTTCGCCGTCACGGGGTACTGCTCGAAGATCTCGAAATCCGCTTGCGCACCGGCTGCCTCCGCGATGTTGGATACGGTCGTACGCAGCCGTTCGTGAACGCTGTCCCGGGTCGCCATGTCGAGGTTGCGGATCGTGCCGATGAGTTCCACCGAATCGGGAATGATGTTGTTGCGGATGCCGCCGTTGATCGCGCCGAACGACACGATCGCCGGGGCCCGCGTCAGGTCGACCTGGCGGCTGACGATGGTCTGCACTCCGGTGACGATCTGCGCCGCCACGACGATCGGGTCCACCCCGTCCCAGGGCCGCGCCCCATGGGTCTGGCGGCCATGGACCGTCAACTCGAACCGGTCCGCACTCGCCATGATCGCGCCGGCCCGATAGCCGATCTGCCCCGTATTGAGGTTGGAAAACGCGTGCATGCCGAACACTACGTCCGGACGATACCGTTCGAACAACCCCTCCTTCAGCATCAGTTCCGCACCGCCCTCCTCGCCCTCCGGCGCGCCCTCCTCGGCGGGCTGGAAAATGAACAGCACCGATCCGGGCAACTCGTCCTTCAGGGCCACCAGGTTGCTGGCCACCCCAAGCTGCATGGCGACGTGCGTGTCGTGCCCGCAGGCGTGCATCACGCCCACTTCCTGGCCCCGGTACTCGGTGGTGACGGTAGAGGCAAACGGCAGTCCCGTGGCCTCCGTGACCGGCAGCGCATCCATGTCGGCGCGAATCGCCACCAGCGGGCGCTCCCGGGCGCCCCTCAGGTAGCCGACCACGCCCGTGTGGGCAATGCCGGTCTCGACTTCGAGCCCCATCTCCCGCAGCGCGTCGGCCACCACCTCCGAGGTACGAAACTCCCGGTTGCTGAGTTCCGGGTGCTGATGGAAGTCCCGCCGCCAGGCGATGACCCGATCCTCGATCTCGGCCGACAAACGATCGATGGCCGTGTCCTGGGCGCCGGCGGAGTGCGTAAACGACACCGCGATGGCAGAAACGGCTGCCAACACCGCAACCAGGCAACATGCGGCGGGAATTGTCGGCCGGGCGCTGGCCGTGCTCATCATGGTCTCCTGCATTGATATTCGTCCGATGAAATTTGCCGCCATCGTGCCCGACCGGTCGGAGGTTCGCAAATGATGGGCGCCGGGGTGGAGACAACCATGGCCGGCCGAGCGGGATTGACCCAAATGGGCAGGATAGCAGCCAGCGCTACGCTGGCGGCGCCGTGGAACCCCTGACCACGATTCGCGGTTCCAGCCGTACCTTCTTGACCGGCATGTCGGGTTGCCGGATTCGTTCGAGCAGGAGCTTCGCGGCCTGCACACCGAGGTCTTCCCGAGGGATGTGCAGCGTGGTCAGGGGCGGGTCGAACCGGTCCACGAAGGGCATATCGTTGAATCCCGTCACCGAGATATCGTCGGGACATGTAAGCCCAAGTGCGCGTATCTCGTCATAGCAGCCCAGCGCCAGCAGGTCGTTGGCCGCGAGCACCGCCGTGAACTCCCGATCGCGCTTAAGGATACGGCGCAACGCGCGCTGCCCGGCTGCTTCGGTGTAGTCCGCGGCGTTGACCACCAGCCCGCGGTCCGGCGCCAGGCCGTATCGCTTGCGCAATCTGACGAACGCTCTGTAGCGAGTGTACCCGGTGGAAGTGTTCTGGGGTCCGCCCATGTAGGCAATCCGGCGATGACCCAGTCCCCGCAGGTGGTCGAGAGCCAGTTCGATGCCGAGTTCATCGTCGTTGATCACCGCAGCGACGTGGTGCTTGTCCACAGTGCGGTTGACCAGCACCAGGGGGATGCCCAGCGAGACGCAGTCGTCGACGACGGGATCCTTTCTGCGGGCGGCCGCGATGATCAGTCCGTCCACAAGGCGGTTGTTCATGTTGTCGACGATGGTGCGCTCGCGGCGGCGCCGGTTGCCCGTGTCGGCCAGAACCGCCGTATACCCCTCGGCGCCCAGCGTGTGTTCGGCGCTTCGAACGATGGGAGGAAACACGGGATTGGTCAAATCCGGCAGAACGATACCGACGGTATACGTCTGGCGTGTCCGCAGTCCGGCTGCGAGGGGGTTGCGCCGGTAGCCCAGATCCTCCGCAGCCTGCATGATCTTTCGGGCCAGGCGATCGGAGACCATGGACCGTGTCGCCGGATTGAGAACCCGGGAAACCGTGGAAGGATGAACACCCGCCCGGCTGGCAACGTGCTTGATGTTTGCCGGAGGGGTCGACATGGCCCGATCATAGGCGGCGCGACAGGACCGGACAAGCCACTGTCAGACCGTGGGATCGAAGTGCCGTGGCGCATCCATCCTCTCGTGCAGCACGCGAACAATCAGTACACCGCGATCCTCAGGCATGTAGAACACGACGTGGGATCGGTACGGATAACGCCTCAACCCCGGCGCGAGCTGCTCGGCCCCGCGGCCAAGCGCCGGACGCCTGGCAAGATCGTTGAAGCGCCGGTGCAGCTCGTTCAGGTAAGCGCGTGCCCGCTCCAACCCGAAATTGACGATCGTGTATTCGTAGATGCCATCGAGATCATCGACCGCCCTCGGTGTCAACCTATAGGCGGCCATCGGCGCGGAGTCGGGCTTCGACGTCTTCCATGATTTGCGGCACGGTCCTGTCGCTCACACCGCTGTCAAGGCCTTCCCGGATCGCGGCATTGAGTTCCCCATATCTGGCGCTCCATTCCTGGTCACGGCGGATCAGGGCGCGGATATACTCACTGTCGTTGGTAAAACCACCGTCGGCAATGCGGGACTTGACCCAATGATCCTGCTGCTCGGTCACCGTGATGGTCTTGCGCACAGTTGCCATGCCCTACTCCGGGATATGAATATTTCATATGATCGACGCAACATAGCACATTCGAACTTTTGTCGGAACGGGCTCGACATGGGAAACGAGGAATTTACGAAACTTTCAAGCCTGCGCGCTTGAAGCAACCAAGCCCATTGCCTTAATCTCTGCAAACGTTTGCAGACACTCTGGAACTTGGCACGGGAGCAAGAATTGTGGCGGATATGAAGCAATACACAATCGGTTGGATCGGCGCCGGACGCATGGGTTACTCCATGGCGAAACGGCTGCTGGATGCGGGCTGCGACGTATCGATCTACAACCGCACGCGCAGCAAGGCCGAACCCCTCACCGAGTACGGCGGCAAGGTCGTCGATACACCGCGAGAGCTGGGCGACCGTGACATCGTTTTCAGCATGGTTTCCGCGTCCAACGATCTCGTCTCCGTCGTGTTCGGCGAAAACGGGCTGCTTACGGGCGAGCACATGCCGAAACTCCTCATCGAGTGCTCGAGCGTTTCCGAGGAGGCCTCCGCGCAGGTCCGTGCCAAGGCAGCGGCGCTTGGCGTGGACATGCTGGCCGCCCCGGTCAGCGGCAACGCCAAGGTGGTCAAGGCGGGCAAGCTCACCATCGTCACGTCGGGGCCCCGAAAGGCATTCGATATTGCCGAGCCCTACCTGGATGCGATCGGCCGGGGGGTGACCTACGTGGGTGAAGGCGAACTCGCACGAATGGTCAAGATCTGCCACAACCTGCTGCTGGGCGTATACACGCAGTGCCTTGCCGAGATCACCGTACTCGCCGAGAAAGGCGGCGTCAGCCGGCACGATTTCCTCGACTTCATCAACGACAGCGTCATGGGCGCGATGTTCTCCCGGTACAAGACGCCCGCCTTCGTCACTCTGGACATGACGCCCACGTTCACGCCGGAACTGCTGCGAAAGGATCTGGACCTGGGCCTCAAGGCCGGCGAACAACTGAGTGTGCCGCTGCCCGTGACTCAACTCACCCGCGACCTGGTGCAGCGGACGCTTGACGCCGGCCACGGCGGGCGCGACTTCGCCGTGCTGCTGGAGGAACAGGCCAAGGCGTCCGGTTTGACTTTGGCGCCCGAAAACGTGCAGGTCAGCGACGGGCTCTGAGCGGAGACTCGAATCCCGCGTTTGCCCGCCACCTGCGATCGTGTATCGCGGCTTGTACCCTACAGGGCGAAGCCCAGGAGCCTGACGACATTCAGTAACTTGCGCCCGATGCCGGCTCCATCCTCACGATGTCGGTGAGCCCCCCGGCGCGATTGTCCGTGGCCAGGTAAATGTAGCCGTCGGGTCCCTGGCGGACCTCGCGGATACGGAACACACCGTGCAGCAGCGACTCCTGGGTCATGACTCGCCCGTCCTCGGCGACGGTGATGCGCGCGAGCCGGCGGTGCGTGGCGGCCAGCCCGCCGGCGAAGATATCGCCGCGCCAATCGGGGAAGGCATCGCCGTCGTAGACGATCAACCCTGAAGCGCCGATGGAGGGGATCCAGAACGTTTTCGGCTGTTCCATCCCCTCGCGCTCCCCGGTGGGGTGGATTCGCGTACCGGATCGATAGTTCACGCCGTAGCCGATCACCGGCCAGCCGTAGTTGACACCGGGCAGGATCAGGTTCAGTTCGTCACCGCCCTGGGGGCCGTGCTCCGTGGACCACAGATCTCCGGTGTCGGGATGAAAGGCGAGTCCCTGGGGATTGCGATGCCCGTAGCTCCATATCTCGGGCCGGACGTTAGGGTCTCCCACGAAGGGATTGTCCTGGGGCACCGAACCGTCATCCATCAGCCGGACGATGGTGCCGAAGTGGGTGGAGAGATCCTGCGCCGGATGCCGCTCCAGGTTGCCCCTGGGAGGCGACTGGCGGTCGCCCACGGACATGAACAGGTAGCCGTCCTGGTCGAAGGCGATCTTGGCGCCGAAGTGCCCGCCCCGCTCGTTCCAGGCGTCCGCCTCGAAGATTTCCTCCACGTCGTTGAGTCTGTCATTCTCGAACCGGGCGCGGATCAGGGCGGTGGTGCCCCGGGACCCGTTCGGCTTGGAGTAGCTCACGTAGACGATGCGGTTGTTCTCGAAGTCCGGGTGCAGGGCGATCTCCTGGAGTCCGCCCTGGTTGATGACGCGCGTTTCGGGCACGCCTTCGACCGCGTCCGGCAGCAGCTCGCCGTCGCGGACGATGCGCAGTTCACCGGTACGCTGGGTGAACAGCATGTCGCCGTCCGGCAGGAAGGCGATGCTCCAGGGATGCTGGATATTCTCCACCACAGTCACCACGCGGAAGTCGTGTTCCGTGGACTCGTAGACCCGCCCCTGGGCAAATGTCGTGGAGATTGCCGCGAGGCCAGCCAAGCCTCCCAGCGCGACGAGATACAAGTTGCGGCCAGACATGCGGACACCCTCGCTGGAGTCGGTGATTTTCCCGGAATTATTGCACGAACGGACCGGTCCCGCATTCTCCGATCGGGTGCGCTCGTTCGGACCGGACCCGCTTTTTGGTATCAGGCCCGCATTTCGCTCCCGCCGCTCTGTTCCAGGCGCCGAAACAGCATGGAAAGGCAGAAACACAGCACGAAATAGAGCGCCGCGGTGGTCAGCCAGGCTTCAAAAATCGCCCGCGTGGACGAGACCAGTTCCACGGTCTTGTAGGTCAGTTCCTGCACGGAGATGAGGGAGATGATGGAGCTGTCCTTGACCAGGATGATGAACTGGTTGGCCAGCGGAGGCAGCACCCGTCTCGTGGCCTGGGGCAGCACGACGAAGCGCAGCTCGTCGAGCCGGCTGAGTCCCAGCGAACCGGCGGCCTCCCGCTGACCGCGGCCGACGGATTCGATGCCGGCGCGCACGATCTCGCCCACGAAGGCGCTTTCGAAGAGCGCCAGCACCAGCACGCCCGAAATCATCGACGGGAAAAGCCGCATGTCCCCGAACAGGAATCCCCAGATACCCGCGGAGTCTCCGCCCGCGATGCCTCGCGCCCAACCTTCGATGTTGAGCGCCACGATGAGCTGTTCGGAGAGGAAGAAGAAGAAAATGAAGATGACCACCACCGGCGGGATGTTGCGCAGCAATTCCACGTAGGTGCGCGCCAGCATCCGCACCGTCAGGTTGTTCACGGTCCGCGCGACGCCGATGATCACACCGAGGGGCAACGCCAGAACGCTCGCATAGAGGGCGATCCGCACCGTCGTGACCAGGCCCTGGAGCAGCAGGTTGGCGACCCAGCGGCCGTTCTCCTCATCGAAGCGCAACAGGTAGTTGGGGATGATCTCCCAGCGCCACTCGTAATTCAGCGTGCCCTGTATGCGCAGCCCGACCCAGGCGGCGGCCCCTGCCACCACGACGAGCAGGACGGCATCGAGCCATGTCAGGCGCCGAATCGACTCGCGCATGGCCGCCACCGCCTATTGCACCACCTGGTCTGCCCATTCTTCGGTGGTGAACCAGTAGTCCTGCCGCTCCTCCAGCCAACCTGTCCGCCACTGGTTCGCAATCCAGTGGTTGAAGAAGTTCAGTGCATCCGGGTCGCCCTTGCGTACGGCGAATGCCTCCCCCGTCTGATCGAAAATCACGTCAAAGGGAATGTGGAGCGTCTCCGGGTACCGGCGAAGCTCCCGGGACGGGGTCGGCTCCTTGTTCATGGTGGCGTGGGCGTTACCGTTCAGCACTTCCTGCACCGTCGCCCCGTCGTCGTCGAACAACAGGAGTTCGGCACGCGGGAAGTGGCTGGCTGCCGCAACCGCGCTGGTGGACGCGCGACGGGCGGCGATCGTCACGTCCGGGCTGTTGAAATCCTCGATCGTGAATCCCTCGGTCAATTGCCGGTTGGCAAGCAGCGTCGACCCGGAAAAGGCGTACGGCTCGGTGAAATTGATCGTCAGGTTCCGCTGAGGGGTGATCGACAGGCCGCTGATGATCGTGTCGAACTTGCCCGAAACCAGGGCCGGGATGATGCCATCCCACGAGGTCGGGACGAACTCCACCTCCACCCCCATGTCTTCGGCCAGTTTGCGGCCCACATCGATTTCGAATCCGATCAATTCGCCGTTGCGGTCGCGCATGGACCACGGCATGAACAATGACAGCCCGATCTTGATGACCCCACGCCGCTTGATCGTCTCGATGGCGCTTTCGGCGGACAGTTCCTGGCGGGCATTCTGCGCCGGGACCGCGGGCACGGTTCCCGCCAATACAGTGACCACGAGGACCATGGCCAGCCTTCGACCGATCCTCCTTCCGCGATTCGATCCGGGTGTCAACTGCATTTTTATTACCTCCATAAAGAGGGCACACGGGTCGGCAGTGCTCGCATGATCGCCGATCATCGCCCCGCGCCCACGCCTACTGCACGACCTGGTCGGCCCAGGCATCGCTCTTGAACCAGTAATCATGGCGCTCCTGTAGCCAGCCTGATCGCGAATGGTTTGCGATCCAGTGGTTGAAAAAGTTGAGCGCATCGGGGTCGCCCTTGCGCACGGCAAACCCTTCGCTCTGTTCATCGAACAGCTGATCGAAGGGGATGTGAAGAATGTCCGGATAGGTTCTCGCATAGCTGGACGGCGCGGGCTCCGACGCGATGGTGGCATGGGCGGTGCCGTTCAACACCTCCTGCATGGTAGCGACCTCGTCGTCGAACAGAAGCAGTTCCGCGTCCGGGAAGGTGTTGACCACGACGACGGCGCCCAGGGTGGCGCGGCGAACCGCGAACGACACCTCCGGGCTGTTGTAATCTTCAAGGGAGAAACCTTCGGTCAACCGGCGATTGGCCACGATCGTCGCCCCGGTGTAGGCGTAGGGCCGGGTGAAATTCACCGTCAGGTTTCGCTGCGGCGTGATCGACATGCCGCTGATGATGACATCGAACTTCCCCGAGATGAGCGCCGGGATGATGCCGTCCCAGGCAGTGGGGATGAACTCCGCTTCCACGCCCATGTCTTCGGCCAGCCTGCGACCGACGTCGATCTCGAAGCCGATCAGCTCGCCGTTGCGGTCGCGCATCGTCCAGGGCATGAACAGCGACAGGCCGATCTTGACGGCGCCGCGCCGCTTGATCGTCTCGATCACGCTTTCCGCCGACAGCTCCTGGCGGGCGTTCTGCGACTGGGCCGTCGGCACGGCGGCCGCCGCCACGGCGACTGCCAGGACCGCGGCCAGGAGACGCCCGAACCCGGACCGACGATGCGCGGCCGGTCCGTCAGCCCCGAATCGTGTCTGCTTGATGCTAGGTCTTGACCGCATAGCGTTTCTCCAGAAACGTCACGAATATCGACAGCGTCAGAGTGATTGCCAGGTACACGACCGCTACCGTGAACCAGACTTCAAAGCTCAGGTAGGTATCGGCAATGATATTCCTTCCCGTGGTGGTCAATTCGACCACCGCGATCACGCTGACGATAGCGGAACTCTTCACGATGTGCACCGCTTCGCCCGCCATGGGCGGCAGCATGAACTTGATCGACTGCGGCAGCACCACGAAGCGATAGGTCTGGCCCGTGGAAAGGCCGATGGACCTGGCCGCCTCCCATTGTCCGGCACTCACCGCCTGGATACCCGCCCTGAAGATCTCCGACACCAGCGCGGCATGGTAGACCCCCAGGCAAAGTACCGATGCCGCGTAGCGGTCCAGGCCGAAGATCGGCCCGAGCACGTAGTAGAACAGGTACAGCAGCACCAGCAGCGGCATATTGCGAACGAATTCGAGAAAGGCCACTGCCAGCGCGGAGCCGACCACCAGGTCGGAAAGCCTCAGCAGCGCGACGATCAGGCCCGCTGCCAGGGCGATCAGGAACGCCTGCAGCGACAGGGCCAGCGTCGTCACCAGGCCGAGGGATATCTCGCCCCACTGGAACCCGTCGTCGGTCAGCCGAAAGAGGTAATCGGGGATGCGGTACCACTGCCAGTTGTAGCCCATGGCTTCAGCCCCGGTCAGCGAGACCCGCACCAGCAGGTACATGACGATGAGGTACAGGGCCACCGGTATGGCCCTGGACTTCACCTGCCCTAAGACGTTTTGCAGCCACCTTTGGCGACCATCCGCACCGGGCTTGCCGACACCCCGCACCACAGCGTCATCCATCACGCCGGCCATACCCTAATGCTCCAGGATCCGGTCGAGGAACATCCGGCACCGCTTGCTGGACGGGTTGGAAAAGAAGGCATCGGGCGGCGACTTCTCGACAATTTCACCGTTGTCCATGAACACCATGGTGTCGGCCACCTTGCGCGCGAATCCCATCTCGTGGGTGACGCAGACCATGGTCATGCCGCTGTCCGCCAGTTCCACCATGGCATCCAGCACTTCGTTGATCATCTCCGGGTCCAGCGCCGAGGTGGGTTCGTCGAACAGCATGATACGCGGCTCCATGCAGAGCGACCGCGCGATGGCCACCCGCTGCTGCTGGCCGCCGGAAAGCTCGGCCGGGTACTTGTCCGCCTGCTCCGGGATATGGACGCGATCGAGGTACTTGCGGGCACGAGCCGTGGCCTCGGATCTGGCGATCTTGCGTACACGCATGGGGCCCAGAGTCAGGTTCTCAAGCACCGTCAGGTGAGGAAACAGATTGAACTGCTGGAACACCATGCCCACTTCCGTGCGCACGCGGCGAAGCGTTTCCTTCGCGCCGGTCAACTCGATGCCGTCCACGGTCAGCCTGCCTGCGGATGGCTCCTCAAGGCGATTGATGCACCTCAGGAGCGTCGACTTCCCTGAGCCCGACGGGCCGCAGATGACCATGCGTTCCCCGGCGTGCACCGTCAGGCTGACATCGTTCAGCGCCTGGAACTCGCCGAAGAACTTGTCCAGGTTGCGGATTTCGATGATGGGTCGTCTGCCGGCCATTTAGTGCTCAATCCACCGTTTCTGCAGTAGCGGTGCGCTCACGGCAATCCCCTTGCATTGGGCGTACAAGCGATCCACCACGATTTCGTATATTCTACTTTGCTCGGAACGCAGCACAGAAACGACACACGAATCAACGGGATCGAACCATGCTGAAGTATGCAGTACAAATCGCCGGATTTGCCCGGCAAAGAACGACTCTCGGGCTGGCCCTTCTCGGCCTGGCGGTTGCGGCCTCCCCGGTCAATCAATCGATGGCGCAAGGCTATTACGACGGCGAGACGATCACGCTGATCATGGGCCTGGACGCTTCCGCCGGCGGCACAACCGTGGGAAGGTTGCTGGCCAAGCACCTTGAGATGAACCTCGAGGGCAATCCCAACGTCGTCGTGCGCAACATGCCCGGCGCCTCCATGATGTCGGCGCACATCTTCGTGCTGCTGAAGGCGCCGCGAGACGGCACGACGCTCTATTACGGCCCGCGCTCCTCGCTGGGCGAGTTGCTCGAGTTCCCGGGGCACTCCTTCAGGTACAACCAGTTCACCGTGCTCGGCGGCGTGCAACTGGCTCCGCTGGTGACCTACGTACGCAAGGACATGCTGCCCGGGGGCATCCAGATGCCCGCCGACGTGCTCAGGGCCGAGGGCCTGATCTTCGGCGGCATCTCCGCGGAACACGGCCGCATGATCGCCAGCACGCTGGGACTCGACCTGATCGGGACGAACTATCACTTCGTCGGCGGCTATCCCGGCAGCGGCAAGATTCGGGCCGCGGTGCTGAGCGGCGAGGTCAACATGGCCACGGATGCCGCCCACGCCTACCTCAACGAAGTGGTGCCGATGTTCGAGCAGCAGGACCTCAACGCGCCGCTGTTCAGCCTGCCCCTGCTGACCCCGGAAGGGGACCTGGTCAAGAGCCCGCTGGTGCCCGACATACCCACCATCGACGAACTCTACGAGTCCATCCACGGCTCGCAGCCGTCGGGGACCAACTGGGACGCCATCCGCACCATGATCGAGATCGATCAGACCATGCAGCACGTCTTCCTGGGCCCGCCGAGGATGGACCCGCGAGCCATCGAGGAATTCCGGGCGGTGATCGGCCCGACCCTGGCCACGGAGGCGTTCGGGGAAGAGGCCATGCGGATTCTCAGTTACGTGCCCGACCATGTGGACGCGGAACGCGCAACCCAAATCCTCGACGCCACCGCGGACGTCACGCCAGAGGTCCAGGCCTATATCGAGGCGCAAATCGCGCGGAACAACGGCTACTGACCGACTGTCGTATCTCCTGGCGACTGAACCCCTTGCCTCCTGGAGATTGAACGTTGGGGCAACCACTCCGTAAACGGGCATTCGCTCCGCTTGAGCTTGTGGGCGTGGCGCTGCTGAGCCTTCTGACCGCGGTGGCACAAGCCCAGGTGCTTTCTGTGTTCAGCGATGAGGGACGCATCATCGTCATGCCCGGAGGGTCGTCGACCATGCCCGGCACGATGGTGGACGGCGTCAACGTCAGCATCGATGTCGAGGGCGAGTTCCGAGTTTACCGGGCCGTTTTTCGTGGCGAAACGCACGTCGCCCACGTGGCGCTGGACGGCCCCCCGCGGCACATGGCGTTCGACCCCGCGCAGGCGCGGTTCCGCGAAGTGACGTCCAGCCTTCTTGTGGAACTGGACGACTATTCCCGCCTGAACGAAGTGGTCGAAGCCATCGGCGGCATTTCCGGGAAGAGCTACGGGCAACTTGGATTCGCCATCGTGCAGTTGCCCGGGACGGCCAACCCGGGCGAGGCCGCGCAAGCGCTGCAGGGCCACGCCGGCGTCACCGCCGTACAAGTGCAGCTGAGCAGCCCGCTCAATGTACCGCTTTAGCGGGAGTATGCGACACAACCGATCGTTTACGCCGGCACGGTACGCCGTGCTCCTGCTCGCGGTGCTCCTCGCCGGCGGCTGCGACACTCCACCGCACAGGCTTCCACAGAACCGGCTGCCGAGCTTTGCCGGCATCACGGTACTCCCGCAGATTTACTTCCAGGGTGCGACGCTTCCGGACCCGGCCCTTCCTGCCGCGCTCGGGGGAGACGCTCCCCTTCGCTATACGCTCAACCCGGCTCTGCCGCCCGGCCTGACCTTCGACGCGGCAACCCGTGAGATCTCGGGCACGCCGACGGAAACGCTGGCGCCGACGGAGTTCACCTACACCGCCATGGACGCCGACGCGGATGCGGCATCGCTGAGGTTCACCATGAGCGTCAGCACGATCTCGCTGGACGCCGATGCGACGGTACTGGCGGAGTGGAACGATCCCGGCGTCACCGTCACCGTCGCCGTGTCGGAACCGCCACCCCTCGCCATCGAGGTGACGCTGGACGCGGGCGGAACGGCCACGCCGGGCGGAGACTTCGAGATCGACGGCTCGCCTGACAGTGACTCGGACGACGGCAGCGGCGCCGTCCGGGTGACGATCGAGGCCGGAGCTGACCAGGGATCGACCACGGTCAGGTCGATCCCGGACTTCGAGGAAGAGGGCAACAAGTCCATCGAACTTTCGGTGGTCACCGCCAACGGCAGCCGCTTTGATGGATCGGGGCCTTCGGTGAGCCTGGAACTTCTCGACGAAGGGGCGATGTTCCCCGACGCCAAGAATCGCCTGACCTCGGCAACCCTTGTGCTCTTCAACAATTTCCGGCAGACGGGCACGAACTACGAATTTTTTTTCTCGGTCATCAATTTCGGTGCCGTTACGACGCCCCCCACCACGCTGAGCACCCGAATCGACTTCGAGGATTTCGCGCCGGGACAACTCCTGGGCAGGCCTCTTGTATCGCGGCGGTTCAGAGTTCCGTCGCTTCCGCCCGGAGCGGGCGTCAGAGGGCACATCAGCCTCCCCAACTGGATCCAGGTCAGATGGGGACCGGGAATCTACACGGCCACCGCGGTGGTCAGCGCGCCGCGGGGCGACTACTTCTCGCGGGCCGGAGGATTCCGCGACCGGCACTCGTTCCTGGTACCCGAGGGGGGCGGGAACCCCTTCACCTGCGAGAAGGTGGAGCGGCCCGTTTCGCCCGGCACGGATGACCCGCTGCAACCCCATCAATGGAATCTCGAAAACACCGGTCAACCGGCGTTCGCCCTCGCGGGCGGTGTGCCGGGAGAGGACCTGGCCATGGCCGGGGCGTTGGCGAACGGTCCAACGGGCCGCGGTGTCGAGATTGCCGTAGTCGATACGGGGCTCGAGACTTGCCATCCGGACCTTCGCGGCAACGTGGCTCACGGGGCCTCCCACAACTTCAACGCGGAGGCATGGCCGCGCTCCGCCGCAACCGATCCCTTCAACCCGACAGCCAGCGGCGACCACGGCACGAGCGTCGCCGGGTTGATCGCCGCCACCGCGAAGAACGGAATCGGCATACGCGGCGTCGCACCCGATGCCCGGATTCGCGGTTACAACTTCCTGTCCGCATTCAACCGGGGACCGGACCCGACGATCCTGCTGGATTCGCTGGGCGCCAGCACGAGCGAACCCGATTCGTCCGGGGTACATATCTTCAACATGAGCTACGGCTTCCTGCACGGACTGCAGGGCAACGCATCCCGGCCGTTTGCCGAAGCGATCGAGCACGGCGTAACCGACCTGCGCGGCGGGCGCGGCGCGCTCTACGTCAAGGCCGCCGGCAATGGATTTCGGGTTTGCCTCGCGCTGAGGCGGCAATATACGTTCGCGGACCGGGAAATTCCGTACCGACCGAGTAATGCACTCGGTTGCGCGTCGGCAAACGGAGACTACAACAACAATCTGCCCCAGTTGATCACGGTCGGCGCATTCAACGCCCACGGAAAACGGGCAAGCTACTCCGCGGCGGGCGCCAATCTCTGGGTGAGCGCCCCCGCAGGCGAGTATGGGGACCTGGAACCGGCCATGGTGACCACCGATCAGGCCGGGCCCCACCGGGGCGCAGACAACGAACCCGGCGTGATCGATCTCGATGAACAACCCCTCGATCCGCACGGCGACTACAGGAGCACCTTCAGCGGCACGTCAGCCGCAACGCCCAATACCGCCGGCGCCATCGCCCTGCTGCTGGAGGCCCAGCCGAACCTGACGTGGCGAGACGTCAAGCACATCCTCGCAAGGACCGCCCGCAAGATCGACCCGGACATCGAACCGGTCCGCATCGCCTTCGGCGGCAAGCCTGCCGTGCTGCGGCACGGATGGATCACCAACGCCGCCGGCTACCATTTCCACAACTGGTACGGGTTCGGCTCCGTCAGCGTGGACGCGGCGGTGGAGACGGCGCGCAGCATAACGCCCGACAATCTGGGCGAGCTGGCAAGCATGGAATTCACGCACGAGGGTTCGGTGGCCATCCCGGACAACGACGGCGGCGGCGCGTCCCAGACGCTGACAGTGTCGGGCGTCAGCGAATCGGCCAACATCGAAGCGGTGGAACTGGTCCTCCGGGCGACCCACGACTTCCCCAGCGATCTGGGCGTGACCCTCGTCTCGCCCGCAGGCACGGAGAGCATCGTCAACCCCATCTTCAACGACGCCCTCACCGCCGATCCTGGTGGATTCAGGGAATGGTCCCTGCTCACCAACCCCTTCTACGGAGAATCCCCCAACGGCGACTGGACACTCCGCATGATCGATGCGGCGCCGGGGGACGCCGGCAGCCTGGACGGCTGGACGCTGAAGTTCTCCCTGGGCGAACATCCGGACTGAAGTCGCCGAATCTGCGTTCACTCGCGTCCGCAGAGCCAGGACTTTCGGGCCAGGACCCATGTCGGGGACTTCTCTCGGTCAGTGCCCGAAATCAAGTCAACTCGCTAAATGATCAGCCACTCCGGTGCTCCGCCGGGCAGCACCGTCTGCAGCCACAGGGCGAGCCAGGAGGTGTGGAACAGCATGCCCATGACCTGATCGTAGAAAAACACCAGGACGGCCCATCCCGCCAATGCATAGGCCGCCGCGAAGCGCTTGCGGTAGTGACCCCAGCGCAGCAGGTAGACGCCGATGAACACGGGCATGGCGATCTTTTGCCCTACCATAAGCGTCAGCGCGAGTATGGCGGCCAGGTAGCCGAAGAAGGGCAAGGCTTTGGTGAGCGAGGCGTCCCCGGCGGCCTTCTTCCAGGTCTCGCGCCAGGCGCCCACGGCCTTGTTGGCCGCCAGCAGATCCAGCAAGTCCCGGATCGTGACAATGAAGGCCAGCACGGTGCCCGGGATGGCGATCAGCAGCGGAAACTGCCTTACGGGCGGCGGCCATTCCAGGGACGAAAAGCCGGCCCAGATGAAGACCAGCAAGAGGATCACCGAGAAAGGCAGGGACAGCGCCGGGTTGCGCTCCGACGCCTCTCCGGCCTTCGGCCGGGCTTTCAGCCGCTGCCGGGCGATGCCCCTGGCGGCGAAGAACAGGGTGATGAGGATGACGAGGATCAGCAGCAGCACGATGGGCCGCTCAAGCCAACCGATCCCCTGGTGCACGCGCATGCTGATCTGGAACGATCCCTCCAGGATCCCTCCCAGCACCAGCGCGAGGATCACCGGCGGGCGTGGCCAACCGCCGCGCTTCATGAAGAATCCGAGCACGCCGAAGAACGTGCAGCTCACCCAGTCGCCCACCGAGGCGCCGCCGAGCCAGGCGCCCATGTAGACGAAGAGCAGCACGCCGGGCACCACCATGTGTCCGGGCAGGAGCGCCACCTTGGCCACATGTTCCACGGTCCACAGCAGCACCACGGTGGCGATGACGCTGGCGATGGCGATCATCCACACGAAGCTGAAGGTCATGGGCAGTTCGGCTTCCAGCATGCCGGGCCCGGGCCGCAGGCCGAGCATGATGAGCGCGCCCATCAGGACGGCGGTGCCGACGCTGCCGGGGATGCCCATGGTGACGGTGGGAATCAGCGCCCCGCCCCGCAGCGCGTTGTTGGCCGCTTCCGGCGCCAGTACGCCGCGCAGGTCGCCCTGGCCGAACTGCGACTGGTCCTTCGCGCTCTGCATGGCGTGTCCGTAGGTGACCCAGCCGACGATGGAGGCGCCGAGTCCCGGCAGCATGCCGATGTAGGCGCCGATCACGCTGCAGCGGATGACCAGCCACCAGCGCTGCAGCGCATCGCGCACCCCCCTCAGGAGCCCGCGGCGCGTGTCGGCCGTCTGGCCGCTGCGGGCAATGGAGACGTTCTTGATCGCCAGTTCCATGATCTCTGGAATGGCGAAGAGCCCCAGCAGCACCGGAATCAGCGGCAGGTCGTCCAGCAGGTAGAGAGTGCCGAAGGTGTAGCGCGGGATCGCCTGGGATTCGGGGAAGCCCACCATGGCCAGCATCAGGCCCAGCATCGCGGCGGTCACGCCCTTGAGGATGGAACGCCCGGAAAGCGAACCGACCATGGCCAGTCCGAGCACGCCCAGCATGAAGGTTTCCGGCGACTCGAACGCCAGGATCACGGGCAGAATGAGCGGCAGCGAGATGCCGAGGGCCGCGGCCCCGCAAACGCCGCCGATGGCCGATGACGTGAACGCCGCACCCAGCGCCCGGGCCGCCTCGCCCCGCTTCGCCATTGGGTAGCCGTCGAGCACCGTGGCCTGGGAGGCCGCGGTGCTTGGGATACCCAGCATCACCGAAGTGATGGCGCCGCTGGTGGAGGTCGAAGCCCACGACGACAGCAGCAGCGCGAACGCCGCCACCGGTTCCATGCTGAACGTGAACGGCAGGAGCAGCACCAGCCCGATGGCGCCGCCGAGACCCGGGATCGCGCCCATGAGGATGCCGATGGCGCACCCCAATGCGAAGTAGCCCAGCACATGCCACTGGAAGATCAGGCCCAGTCCGGCAAACAGGGCTTGCAGCATGGTTTCGAGCATCGGGGTTCCGGGAATTCTTCTATGTTGAGGGGCGGGGCGATAATATCACCCTCGCTCACCCGCAACCGGAACCGGAAACCCATGGCCAAACCCACGCCCCTGAAAGTCTCGCTCACTCTGGCTCAGGCGGACGCCATCGCCGACGAGGCGCTGCGGCTTGCCCGCGAGCATGACCTGCAGCCCCTGACCGTTGCGGTGCTGGACGCCGGCGGCCACCAGATCGTGCTCAAGCGCGAAGACGGCTGCGGAATCATGCGGGTCCAGGTCGCCACGGCCAAGGCCTACGGCGCGCTGGGCATGGGCATCTCCAGCCGCGAACTGGGCGAGCACGTCACCGGCCGGGAGCTCTTCGGCAGCTCGCTGAGCGTGATCTCCGGCGGGCGGTTCGCCACCGTGCCCGGCGGCGTCCTGATCCGCGACGCGGACGGCAGCGTGATCGGCGCCGTCGGCATCACCGGCGACAAGTCACCGGCGGACGAGTTTGCGGCCATCGGGGGCATCCGCTCCGTGGGCCTGATGTCCGATCCTCCGGAACCCGCTGCGGAATGGCGCCGCTGAACGGCGCCGGTCAGACCATGGCGCGCAAACGCATCGACTGGCCGACCGGCAGGGTCGTCACGCTGGAGCACCGCTCCGGAGTCCTCAGGAACAATCCGCTGGGCGATCCCTACGTCCGTGCCCTGGATGTCTGGCTGCCGCCGGGATACGACAAGGACGTCCGACGCGGGCGGCGGTACCCGGTGCTGTTCGACCTGGTGGGCTATACCGGCTCCGGCAAGTCCCACACCAACTGGATCAATTTCTCCGAGAACGTGCCCGAACGCGCGGCGCGGCTGATCCACACGGGCGAGATGGGGCCGTGCATCCTGGTGTTCCCGGACTGCTTCACCGCGCTGGGCGGCAATCAGTACGTCAACTCCCCGGCCATCGGCCGCTACGCCGACTACCTGACCGGGGAACTGATTCCCTTCGTGGACCGGGAATTCAGCACGCTGGCGTCCCGCGATCATCGCGGTTGCTTCGGCAAGTCCTCCGGCGGTTACGGCGCCATGATCCACGGCATGAAGTACGCCGAATACTGGGGCGCCATAGCCAACCACTCCGGCGACGCCTACTTCGATTTCCTGTACCGTTGCGAATTGCCCGGCTTCCTGAACGAGCTCGCCAAGTACAGTCCCGCGAAACGCAAGGCAGGCCCGATCGACGTCATCGCGGAGGAGAAGGACGTGACGGACGGGCACGACGACGGCCGGGTGGCGCAGTTCCTGGAGACGGTGTGGGACAAGGAGAAACTGAACGGCGCCGAGATCCATACCCTGATGGTCGTGGCCATGGCCGCGAGCTACGATCCCCACCCGAAGGCGCCGCTGGGCATCCGGTTGCCGGTCAATCTCGAAACCGGCGAAGTGATCCCGGCGCGGTGGCGGGCGTGGCTCAGGAACGATCCGATCAACATGGTGGATCGCTTCGCGGACAATCTGAAGACCCTCAGGGGAATCTTCATCGACTGCGGGTGGAGGGATCAGTACCAGATCCATTACGGCACCCGGATCCTGTCCAAGCGCCTGAATCAGGCCGGCATCGGGCACATCTACGAAGAATTCCCCGACAACCACTCCCGCATCGACTACCGGATGGACCGGAGCCTGCCGTTCCTGTATCGGGCATTAAAGCCCTGATTTGTCAATTATCTGGTCCGGGTCGGGCTCACGGGGAGGGTCCAGGATACCATTGGTCGCGGAAAAATCCTTGCTAACAGACTTAAATCAAGGCACTCTTTTGAGAAGAAAGGACTATAGGCTAATTTCAATGATTGATTCCGCAGTTACTTCGAAGGGGCAAACTACGTTGCCCAAACCGGTTCGCGAGGCACTCGGGGTCGTGCCCGGAGATCGTGTGCGCTATGTCATTCTTGACAACAATGAAGTGCGAATTGTGCCCATCCGGCCCCTCTCACGCTTGTTCGGAGCGCTGAAGCACGACGGACCTGCGGTTACGCTCAAGGAAATGGATCGTGCTGTCGAAGACGGAGCCCTGAACGGGTGATTGCGCTCGATACCAACGTGTTGGTGCGGTATCTGGTAGCCGACGACGAACGGCAGGCGCAATCTGCCCGCGCGCTTCTGAGTACCCTGACCCCCGACCGGCCCGGTTTTGTGTGCCGCGAGGTTTCTATGGAACTATCGTGGGTTCTCGAGCGCGCGTATGGCTTTTCTCGAGACCGGATTGCAGACATTTTCCAGGATCTGGTGGCTTCGGAAGAACTGCATATCGAGGCTGCTGAAGATGTCGTTCGCGCAGCCGAGGGATTCCGGCGAGGCAGTGCCGGGTTTTCCGATCGCATGATCATCGCGGCAGCCAGGCGATGGGGGGCAAACGAGCTCTACACATTCGATCGGCAAGCCGCACATCTCGAGGGAGCCGTGCTGATGGCGGAAGCAACATCATGAATACACGCACCAGACATGCCCCGGCGTTCAGTTCAGTCCGGGCGGACTTGCAGGCATACTGGTGGCCGCGGTCATCGGAGTCCGGATGTTCGCGGTCAGACGTCAAGCGGAGAGGAAAACCACAATGAAGAATCGGCTCACTGTAATCGCATTGGGACTTCTGGGCGGGCTGCACGCGTGTTCTCCGGGCGATCCTGCCGGCAACCGGGATTCGTCGGCGACCGCCGCACCGGAGCAGGAAGTCTCGCAGGCCGGCGCCGCGGCAGCCGACAGCCGGCACAACATCCTCTTCATCGTCGCTGACGACATGGGTTTCACGGACATCGGCGCGTTCGGCGGCGAAATCTCCACGCCCACCCTGGACCGCCTTGCCTACGGCGGGGTCCGGCTCAACAACCTGCACGCGTCCTCCGCCTGCCGGACCTCGCGGTTGATGCTGTTCTCCGGCGCCGGGGCTGTCGCGGCCAACACACCCTATCCCGGGGAGTACCGCGGCGGCGTATTGGGGCTCGACTATGCCACCATCCCCGAGTTGCTCAAGGACGCCGGCTACTCCACCTACATCGCCGGCAAGTGGGATCTGGGGGATGTCGACGGCTTCCGGCCGGAGTTCCGGGGATTCGACCGCTCGTTCGTACTGGCGACGGGATCCGGTCCCTTCTTTGCCGAGTATTTCAGGGATGCGTTTCCATACTGGGAAGACGGCCGCGAACTGACGCCGGACGACGTCCCCGAGGACTTCTACGCGACGCGCCACTTTACCGACAAGATGCTCGAGTACCTTCAGTCCACCGACGAGGGCACGCCCTGGTTCGCCTACATGCCCTACAACGCCCCGCACTGGCCGTTGCAACTGCCGGACGACTGGCTGGACCGTTATGCGGGCCGCTACGACGCCGGTTACGACGCGCTCCGGGAACAGCGCTTCGCGCGCGCCACCGAAGTCGATATCCTGCCAGCCGGGGCCACGCTCGACGGATTCGAGTCCTCCGTGGAGCCCTGGTCGAACCTGAGCCCCGAGGAACAGCGCCGCTATTCGCGCGCCCAGGAGATCTTCGCGGGGATGTTCGAGTACCTCGACATGAGCATCGGGCGGGTGGTGGAGTACCTGGAAGAGAGCGGTCAATTGGAGGAAACGGTCATCGTGTTCACAGCGGATCACGGCGCTTCGGGCGGCGAGCACGGCGTCGACACAGGCCGGGGACCCGGCGGCGGCGGCCCGGGGGCGATTCCAGCCAGCATCGACAACAGCCTGGAAAACTTCGGGCGCCGGAATTCATGGATCGACCACGGCCGCGGCTTCGGCGAAGCGGCCACCGCACCCTTCCGGTACCTGAAGGGTTCGCTCGCCGAAGGCGGGCTTCGCGCCGCGGCGTTGGTGTACTACCCGGCCGCGGTGCCCGCCGGCGGCGTCAGCGGCGAATTCATGACCTTCATGGATTTCCTTCCGACGTTCCTGGAGATCGCGGGCACCGAGCATCCGGGCGCCGGTCCCTACCGCGATGGCCGGACGATCAACGACATCGTCGGCCGTTCGGCCTGGCCGCACCTGACCGGCAGTGCCGAGACAATCCACCTGCCAACCGATGCGGCCGGCTGGGCCAGCGGCATGGGCGGCGGAGCGCTCATCCGCGGCAACTACAAGATCATCGACCAGGCGCCGCCGGGTGAGGAGGAGTCCACCCCCTGGCGGCTGTACGACCTTTCCGTCGACCCGGGCGAGCGCCACGACCTGGCGGCGGAGCATCCCGACCTGGTCGCCGAGATGGTCGAGGAACTGGAGACCAACTGGCACTGAGAAAGCTCAGCGTGCCGATCGCAGACAGATACCTGTAACGCGAGCGAGCATTGGAGGCTGAGTGAACCCCGGATTGCGAGCGGGCCAGGCAGCCGGCCGATCCGAAAATGACAGTATTTGGGAGGAGCCATCATGCGAAGAACTACTCTACTGACCGGTACGATTCTGCTCCTGGCGGCATTCGTGCTGGGGCGACTGTCCGCGCAGGACGCCGATACGGGCCCCGAGCCGAGCTGCACCCTGTGTCCTGCGGACTACGTGCCCGCCGCGGAAATTGCGGCCTACGAACAAGTCGCCATGGACACCGGCCTCACCGACCTGCAGATTCGTTCCATCGACGTCGGCAGGACCAACGTCCAGGTGGCGCTGGTGCACCGGGGGCCGCTTGCGGAGCCGCGACCCCAGTCCGTCGCCTCGCATGATCTCGTCACCGAGGTCTACTACGTCCTGAGCGGCGGCGGCACCAACCTCACGGGAGGGGACCTGATCGACAGCCAGCGCCGCCCGCCGGATAACCGGGCCGTGCAGTTCCTGAATGGGCCCGGCAGAAACTCCACCGGCGTGCGGGACGGTGCGACGTATGAGCTGGAGGCCGGCGACGTGCTGGTCATCCCCGCCGGCACGGGACACCAGTTCACCCGTATCGACGACCACATCACCTACCTCATGGTCCGCGTGGACCCGGACAAGGTGGTGCCGTTGCTGGATGCGGAGGGTTCGCAGGCGTACCTGGCCGAGAACGTCCAGTAGTGGTCAGTCGCAGAACACCCCGATCGCGCTCATCACCTCTCGCCCCGCGGTAATGCCGGACGGGCGGTTGACCAGCCCGCCATTTACGAACAGGGCCGATGAGCCGCCGCCATCCAGGTTCAGCGCTTCGTCGGCGCCAATATCCACCATGATCGCGGCGAGTTGTTCCAGGTCCACGCCCCGGCTGACCGGCTGACGGCCGTCGACGACCAGCAGGAGCAGCGTGCCGTCGTCGCGGATTCCGGCCGCCGTTCGCGGATGGGTGTCGGGAATGGCGGAACCGAAGAAGACTTCTTCGTTGGTGGTCACGCGCACCTGGCCGTTCGAGACCAGCGCGGGACCTGCACCCAGAGCGTCCTCGACGGGCCATGGGGCCGGCTCGCCCTCCAGATTCCCGGGGCTACCCGGGACATGCGGCGGCGGTTCCGGCCAGGCCTGCAGTCGGCCGTCGCGGCTCGTGGCCCAGGCGATGTCGAATCCGTCGGGCATCACCCCCAGGGCGGCGCGGGCCGTTTCGTACCGGATGTCGCCACGCACGACCGAACGCGTCGCCGGCGCTTCGATCTCCCCGTCCACCACCAGCAGGCCCGCGTGCATCGCCGGGGTGCGCTCCATGGAGAAGAAGCCCCCGTTCACTACTACGCAGGCGCCGGTGTTGGCGGCAAAGGCCGATACCCTTTCGCGGCGGTCCTCTTCATCGTCGGAGAGCAGTATTTCGGTGCGCACCGAGTCGGCGCCGGGGCGAACGGAGACGTACCAGGCCCGTAAAGGAATGTCCGTATCGGCGCCCGAGAAAACCTGCACCGCGGCGGGCAGTTCGGCATTGAGAGACTCCATGGGCTGCCACTGTACTTCCGGTGTCTGGGCTTGCGCAGTCGCCGCGCCGGCAAGGGCAACTGCCGTCAGCGCGACGGCAACAATCGTCGGCGCCGAGGTCGCCAACGTCAGCGCCACGGTAACCCCCGTCGGCGCCGAGGCCGCGATCCGCATCCGCAGTAACGAAAAGACCGGCATCCGTTTGCAAGCCTGCATGGTTTCTCCGGCGCGAATCGTACCCCATAATGAAAGCGGCCTGCATCACGGAGGAGGCGACGGGTCATCATGCAAACACCACTGACGCCCATCGAGTTCGCTCACAGGGCGCGGCGGCTCTATGCGGATCGGGAAGCCGTCGTCGACGGCGATCTGCGGTTCACGTACGGCGAGTTTCTGGGCCGCTGCGACCGCTGGTCCGCGGCGCTTCAGGGCCTGGGCGTCCGGCAGGGGGACCGGGTCGCCTGTATCGCGCCCAATACGCACGCCCAGCTCGAGTCCTTCTACGCGGTCCCGCAGATCGGGGCCGTGCTGGTGCCGATCAACTTCAGGCTGCAGCCGGATGAATTCAGGTACATCATCAACCACAGCGGCGCCAGGGTGGTCTGCGCCCACTCCGATTACCTCGACGCGGTCGACGGAATTCGCGACGACTTGCCCGCCGTCGAGCATTTCGTCGCGCTGGAAGGGTCAGGCGACGGGTGGATCGACTACGAGACCACGCTCGGCGCGCATGCGCCCGACTTCGCCGAACCTGCTATCGGCGAGAACGACCTGCTCACCATCAACTATACGAGCGGCACCACGGCCCGCCCCAAGGGCGTGATGATCACCCACCGCAACGCCTACATGAACGTCATGGGAATCATGGCCCATCACAACCTGGGCCCGGG
This sequence comes from Gammaproteobacteria bacterium, assembly GCA_022820625.1. GTDB lineage: Bacteria > Pseudomonadota > Gammaproteobacteria > Steroidobacterales > Rariloculaceae > UBA6522. The sequence goes on from JAJEFE010000034.1 coordinate 29,952, forward strand.
TGACCGATACCTCTGGACCCTGCCCATGTTCCACGCCAACGGCTGGACCTTCATATGGATCAACACGGCCCGTGGCATGGCCCATGTGTGCCTGCGGCAGGTGGAGCCGACCCGCATTTTCCGGTTGATCAGGGACGAGAAGATCACGATGTTCTGCGCGGCCCCCACGGTGCTGATCGGCATCGCCAACGCGCCCGAGGAGGTGCGGGCCGGTGCGCCGGAGGGCGTTCGGCTGTTTACCGCCGGCGCTCCGCCCGCGGCGGCGACCATCGAAGCAATCGAGCGCGGACTCGGGTGGGAGTTGACCCACGTTTACGGACTCACCGAGACTTCCCCGCTGATCACCATCTGCGAGCCGCGGCTGCGGCATCGGGACCTCTCGCCGGGCGATCAGGCCCGCATCAAGGCGCGCCAGGGCGTGGACATGCTCGCTTCCGGGCACGTGCGCGTCGTGGACGAGGACGGACGCGACGTGCCGCGCGACGGCGAGACGCTCGGCGAGATCATCGTGCAGGGCAATGTCGTCATGAAGGGCTACTACAACGATCCCGAAGCCACTGCCGCGGCCATCCGTGACGGCTGGTTCCACTCGGGCGACGCGGCCGTGATGCACCCCGACGGCTACATCGAAATCCGCGACCGCTTCAAGGACGTCATCATCAGCGGCGGGGAGAACATCTCTTCAGTGGAGGTCGAAGGCTGCCTGCTGCGCCATCCCGCGGTACAGGAGGTCGCCGTCGTGGGCATGCCCCACGAGAAGTGGGGCGAGTCGCCGCATGCGTTCGTGGTGCTGCGACCGGGCGCCGAGGCGGCTGAGGACGAACTGAAGCTGCATGTGCGCGACAACCTGGCCCACTTCAAGACGCCCAAGTGGGTGAGCTTCGTGGATGACCTGCCGAAGACCGCGACCGGCAAGGTTCAGAAGTTCGTGCTGCGTGGTGGCGGGCCGGCGATCGCGAAGCAGTAGGACAATGATAACGGCAGGCGCGTTCAGTACCGGCGTCACTCCGCGCCTGCTGGTCTGAAATCTGCAAGCAGTACCTTCAGATTACATCAGGCAAGTGCGTCGCCACCTTGGCGGGTGCGCTTGAAATCTTGACTTCGACGGTTTGAATTCATAAGTGATTGATATTCTTGGATGTTCCAAAATTGCTAGGCACTACATTTGCCGTTTTGGGGGCGGGTTCGCCGGTCAGGTCAACTCATACGGCACGTCCGAGAGGTTCAGGCCG
>JAJEFE010000161.1 GCA_022820625.1 Gammaproteobacteria bacterium
GACGGCCGATTGGAGCGCGCCCAGGGGCCTTTGTGCGCCCACGCCGAGCCATCGGCCGATTCCGCGGTCGCCCATGCGGGTTCATCGCCAAATTGCGCCCTTCGCCTGACCGCGAAACATCCTACGGCGCACGCTCCTAGACGGCGGTGACATCGGCGGCGTCGCGGACGGAGGCGGCGATTGGATGAACGGTCAGGCGTCGGTCAATGGCAACGCCGTCCCGGCGCGCTTCGCCAACTGTCGGATCGATCAACTCACGAGTTTGAAGACCGCGCAGGAAAACTCCCGGACCTTCCATCGCCTCGCGAGCGGACGAGGCGCGGATGATTGCCTCGATGCCGTGCTGGCGACCAACATGGTGTCCGTGGGTCTGGACGTAGCTCGTCTGGCGTTGATGGTGATGAACGGCCAGCCCCTGACCACGGCCGAATACATCCAGGCGTCCAGCCGCGTGGGCAGGGACGAGGTTCCGGGCCTTGTGTTCGCGAACTACTTCCGGCATCAGGCGAGGAGCCTGTCGCACTACGAGTGCTTCCGGTCGTATCACGAGTCGTTTTACCGGTTCGTCGAATCGACCAGCGTGACGCCGTACACGTTTCAGGCCCGTTCCCGCGCCTTGCACGCGGCGTTGGTCATCGCCCTGCGCCATGCCTGCCCACACCTGCGCGACAACCGGGCCGCCGGACAATTCGATTCCCGCGACCAAGAGGTGAGGGCGGTTGTCGACGCGCTACGGAGGCGTTGCGCGAGCGCTGCGGGAACCGAACGCGCGGACGATAGTGTCGCCCATATAGACGCGTTGGTCGCCCAATGGCACGACGAGGCACGGCGTTGCGAAGCTGAGCGGCGGCAGCTCAAGTACCACACTCCGGACCGGGAAAAGAACGCCGAACGGCTGCTGTGCAGTCATGATTCCACCAGCCGCGGTTTGTGGCGCACGCTGCATTCGATGCGCAACGTCGAAAGTGCGGCGGAGTTCAAGGTCCATGACTGACGCGCACATGCAAGTGCAGCGAAGTCCAAGACCCAGGGCCGACGAGTACGTGCCGGTACGCCTGTCGCACCTCCTTCGACACTGCTCCGTTGGCGCCATCGTGCGCAGTCCAGAAAGTCTGTTGGTGGTACCCGATATCCGCAAGTGGGACGGCCCGCATGGCAATCCGCTCGAACGCGAGATCCATTACGTGGACCAAGTGCGCAGCGCACTGGGTATCGAGGAACGGCTGTGCCGGCCGCCCATCCCGGACGGGCTGGCGGGTTTAAGGCGGGGGTGGATCCCGGCCTTGCGGTTTCCGGCGTGGACGCGTTGCCTCAAGTGCGGGTTGCTCCACCGCAAGCCTTGGAAGGATAAAGATGTCACCGGGGGCGGCACGGTCTGTCGGCACACCGGGTCGGCAAGCGCGGGTAACGCGTCCGGCGAGTGCGGAGGCCGACTCGAGCAGGTTCCGTGGGTGCTGGTGCATGAGATCGGTTACCTGGCCGATGTGCCCTGGCACGATCTCGCGCACGCCGACGCCCGTGGCAACGGCGGGGGCGCCGGTGAATGCCCCCATGATTGGAAAATTCCCTACCTGAAGGTGATCAATCCATCGGCCGGTCGTCCGGAGATCGCCTGCACGCGTTGTCGCGCCAGGAGCACCCTTGAATCCCGGTGGCCGTATCCGTCCAGAGCGTGGCAGCAACCTTGGCTGCCTGAACCGCCCGCCGGGGCTCTCGATGAGCCCGCCTGGGTCATGGAAATCAACGACGTACGGGTTCACTCGCCAAATACCGACACAGCCTTGGTCATCCCGCCGGAGTCGCGCATACGCCGGGGCACGGTGGTTGATCGCCTCTATGGCAGCACCCGCCAATTGCGGCAGATACGCAGGGCCAGGAACGGGCTGGCCCGCACCTCGATAGTGCGAAGACTGGCCGGAGATTATGGCTGCACACCGGAGGAAATCGAGGACGCGGTCATGGAGATCGACAAGGGGTATCCCCTGTACGGCCAGTCGGTCAATGTCGAAGACCTTCACATCAGCGAATACGAGGCGCTCACGGACCAGATTCCCGATCTGCGCGACGACGAGGATTTCGTCACCCGCCACCTCACGGCTGGCTGGAAAGCGTTGCGCGGGCGATACTCCATAGGCGCCGCACGACTCGCTGTCGATGCCGTCGACCGCCTCGTCTCAGTGGACAGGTTGAAGGAAATCATGGTTTTTCGAGGGTTCAGCCGCAACCGGGGGGACGTGTTGTTCCCGGACATTGTCAAGGAAAGCGAATGGCTGCCCGCTGTCGAATTATACGGCGAGGGCATTTTCTTCACGCTGGACGAGGCCGTGCTCGCGCGGTGGGAGTCGAACCCGGCTCTGCATGAACGAGCGGACGCCTTTGCCCGACGATTCAATCGATCCGATTTTCAGGACCGTGTTTCGGACATCTCCGTCACTCCCCGCCTGTTGCTTTGCCATACGCTGGCGCACCTCCTGATGCGGCAACTCGAGGCATTCGCCGGCTATCCGGGCGCGTCGCTCAAGGAGCGCCTGTACTGCGCGGGCGGCGGAGCGCCGGCGGATGAGGATCCGCTGGCCACCGGAAAGACTCGCGGTTCGTCAATGGCGGGCATCCTAATCTATGTCGCCGTGTCGGATGAAGAGGGTTCACTCGGCGGACTGGCCGAATTGGCGGAACCGGAGCGGTTTCTGCGCTTATTCACCGCCGCGGTGGAAGCGGCGGATTGGTGCTCGCTGGATCCCGTGTGTAGCGAGCGGGAAGGGCATGGCCCGGGCCTGCTGAACGGCGCAGCCTGCCATGCCTGCGCACTGGCGCCGGAAACAAGTTGCGAGTACGGCAACGTCCTGCTCGACCGCTTGTTCGTCAAGGGCGACCGCGCAGACATCCCCGCCATTCTCGACTGCGTTGCCGAGGGCTCATGATGCCTGCCCGTCGCTTCTCACTGCCCGGAATCCAGGACCTGAGCAAGGAGCAGGACGCCGTGTTGTCCCTGCCCAAGTACGGCCGCCATCTAGTCGTCGGGGGACCCGGAACCGGCAAGTCGGTGATTGCACTCCTGCGCGCCAGACGCCATCAGCGCAACGGGGATCCCTACCTGTTCCTGGTATTCAATCACATTCTTCATCAGGCGAGCCGCCAACTTTACGGCGACGGTCTCGACAGCGAGACTTGGGTGGCCTGGTTTCACCGGCTCTTTTTCGATGTCACCGGCGAGTCCGTACCGAAGCGTCGCTCTACTGGGCCGGACGGATTCGAACCGATTGACTGGAACGGCGTTGAGGATATTGTCGACGCGATGCCTTCCATCCCGGACTTCGACCGACAGTTCCTCGTGATCGACGAAGGCCAGGACATGCCGCCGGCATTCTACGGATGCCTGGTTAGTCTCGGCTTTGAGAACTTTTTTGTGGTTGCCGACCAGAACCAGCAGATCACCGAGGAGAACAGCAACCGAACCGAAATCGCAAACGCACTCTGCATCGACGCCAACGAAATCTTGGAACTGACCAAAAATTATCGCAATTCCGCGCCGGTGGCGAGATTGGCAAGGTCGTTCTATACGGGCGATCCGTCCACCCCGCCACCGGAACTGCCCGAAGTCGACAGCTCCGCCACACCGAAACTGTACTCATTCGACGACGGCTTAGAGCGGATAGCAATCGGCATTCTGCGGTTGGCGGACCGCGATCCCCGGCAACTAATCGGTGTGCTGGCACCCAACAACACCGTCAGGCAACGATACTACGTTGCGCTCCAAAATGTTGATGTCAACTTGGACAACCCACGCCCGTCCGTCGAGACGTTTTATGGCAATCATCGACCTGACGTGGTGTTCGGACAGGGAGGCATCTTGGTGATCAATTCCCAAGCATGCAAAGGACTGGAATTCGACTCGGTGGTCCTCGCCGACATTAATGATCATTACGTCCGGGCCAGCGATCTGGATCCGACCAAGCGGCGATTTTATGTGATGGCCGCACGCGCGCGGAAGCAAGTGTTTCTGTTGCTGAATCGCTCGTCAGGAGGCACCCGGCACATTGAAGAGATTCTTACCGCCGATCCTTCGATACTGAGACGGGAAGCACTTCAAAATGCCTGAGACCGGCGAGCTTTTTGATCATCTTCCCACACCGGTTGCGGATTCGCCGATTCACGCTACGCACCGTCCGGCTGCCCCGCCCGACGTTGCGTTTCTCGTCACCAACCATCTGAACCTGATGTACATGCTGGCTGCCGGACTGATCATGCCTCCGGCCGGTTTTGGCGCCAGGTACTATCGCGATCCGCTGGCGAGCTTTCCGGGCTGGATACCCTTGTTTGTCAACCGCGTGCCGGACGCAGCGCTGCGGCTCGCCACCGAGGAAGCCCGGCACCTCAAACCAGTGGTCGCAGAGATTCGGCTGGACGCTCTGTCCGGGACAGTGCGGACGTTGAGTTCAGGTGAAAAAAGAGAGATTTCATTCCCCGACGGATTCGGCGCCCTCGACACCGTGCTTCTGGTGCCGGCGCCCTTGCCTGTCTCGCGAATTGAGTCGATTTTGTTTCCATCGCCAGATGAGCGAAAGGCCTTCAATGACGCCTCGGCGGATTTCGGCAACGTGCCCGTCCAAGACTTTCGGCGTGGTACGCGGAAAAAACTGTTTGCCAACGCGTCGGGCGAACCTTGGCCGACTATGCGCGAAAAGCCGAAAGTCGAAAGCCCCCTGCAAGTTCCCCAAGCAGCCGGTGGAATCATGGCAATGCTGCTCCACCAGGCCCATCGGGGCAAACTCGCAGTTGAGGCCTGCCGGCAAGCTTTCGATCCCTACAACGATGCGGATGACTGTCCTGAAGCCCTGGCGGGCGATTCGATCCTCTCCGCGCTGTCCAGCTGGATGCAATCGGGCGTTGCCCCTTCGCCGACGCATCCGGCCAAGGGTCCGGATCGCGAAAACACGCGGCACATGCTCCACCAACGTATCTTCTGGGAGTTTGTCGCGCGCCTTTTGAGCCGGGAACACGACAGAGGCGTCAACGCAGAAGAAATCCTGCTCGAATTCTTGCATGATGCCTTGGGCACTGTCGACGAGCGGCTCAAACAGGGCGCGGAAAAACTGTATGAGACGCTGAGATCACTCGCAGGACTGGCTGGCGCCACCCCGAGTGAGCTGTTCGAGCAGCACCAAACACCGATGGCACGCGCGATGATCCTGTTCTGCCTGCGCCGAAACTGCGCCGACCTCCTCGACTTCGACCATCCCGTGCTTCGCGAGCCGGACTGGCTGGCGGCGGCGATCCTGTTTGGCGCCCGCGACGGTTGGCTGGGCATGCCTCGCGAACTGCGCACCCTTCCGGGCCTTTCGCGCGGTGAACTGGCAGCCGCTGTTTCCCACCGCATGGCGCGACTGGCGCACCGGATGGCCGACACCGATCTTGATCTCGGCCCGAGCCCCCCGAGAGTCCGTCCATTACGAGAGCTGCTTGGCGGTAGCAATGGCTGGCGTACCCGGGAACGCTTTGCCGCTCACGAACTCTCGCGAGCCTGCAAATGGGACTGTGTCTCGACGCGTGTAAGTTTCGCAAAGGGCGAGTACCGCATGACTGTAAGCGGCGGGTCCGTACACATCGATTTGCCCGGGGAGCCACGGATCTCACCAAAAATCGACCGAGACCTGTTTTTCGAATATCTCGCCAATGGCCGCGTCGATTCACGCACGGAGGCGAAGGTGCGCAAACTGTTGCTCTGACGATTCCTCAGCGAAGCCGCACAGCCGTCCCAGAAGCCACCAGGAACAACATGCCCTTGCCGCCGCCGCTGATCTCGTTGTAGTCCAGGTCCACGCCGACGACGGCATTGGCGCCGAGTTCTCCCGCCTTCTGCGCGAGATCCTCGAGGCACGTTTCCCTGGCCTGCTGGAGTGCCTTCTGGTGTGTGCCGCTGCGGCCTCCCACCAGATCCCGGAGCCCGCCCAACACATCCCGGAAGATGTTGATGCCGAGCACACATTCCGCGGTGACGATCCCGAGAACTTCGCGGATCTCGCGTCCCGGATAGTCGGGTGTCGTCGTTATATTCGATGTCGGAACTTTCATCGGCATTCTCCAGAATCCTTTTCGGTCGCAAACCGCGCGGGAAGGTAGCACGCTTCCCGATCGCGTGCGCTGCGGCATCTTGTCAAGCCGGGCTTTTGCGGGCCGCGCGACACCGTTGTATGGTGCGCGCGTGATACGCGCACCCCTACCTCCCTGGCCGCCGGAGCCGGCCGTTTTTCTCGACCTCGACGGCACTCTGATCGAGATCGCCCAGCGCCCGGATGAGGTGACGCGTTCCGCGCGGCTGGATGTGTTGCTCGCCCGCCTGCCTGGGGCCACCAGCAATGCGGTCGCCATCGTAAGCGGCCGTACGGTGGCCGACCTGGACAGGCTGCTCGCCCCCCACGGGCTGCCGGTGGCGGGGATTCACGGACTGGAACGGCGGCGTGCGGATGGAAAAGTCATTCGCGCTCCGGTAGCGCTCGACTGGATGCAAGGCGCACGCGACGCGCTGGATCGATTCGCGGAAACCCATCCCGGGCTCCTGCTGGAGAACAAGGGCGCGAGTCTGGCATTACACTACCGAAGTCGCCCAGAGCTGGAGGACGCCGTGCAGCAATTCGTCGCAGACCTGGATCTTCCGGGGGCCGCCGAACGTCTGCAGGGCCGAAAGGTGGTGGAAATAAAGCCACGGCAGATGAACAAGGGAGCTGCGATCCGGGCCTACATGTCCGAGCCGCCCTTCGCCGGCCGGATTCCGGTCTTCGCGGGCGACGACGTGACGGACGAGTCCGGATTCGTCGCGGTCAACGAACTCGGCGGCGTCTCGGTCAAGGTCGGCACAGGCGCCACCGCGGCAAGCTGGTCCCTGCCCGGCGTATCCGACGTTCTCGATTGGCTGACCGAAGCGGTATCCGGCAGGCAATCATCCACCGGAGTGCCTGCAGCATGAGCACACTGAACCTCGGTATCATCGGAAACTGCCAGGTGGGCGTGCTCGTCGATCCCCTTGCACGATTCGTCTGGGGCTGCTTCCCACGGGTGGACAGCGATCCGGCGTTCTGCTCGCTGCTGGGTGGCGAAGGCGAGGCCGAGACGGGCTTCTTCGCTGTGGAACTCCTGGACCTGGAGCGCAGCGAACAGGCCTACGACGGCAACACTGCCATCCTGGTAACGACCCTGTACGACAAGTCGGGAGGCCGCGTGCGCATCGAGGATTTCGCGCCGCGCTACGAACAATTCGGCCGCACGTTCCGTCCCATCATGATCATGCGCCGGATCACGCCGCTGTCGGGCAGCCCGACCGTGCGCATCCGCCTGCGCCCCGCCGCCGACTACGGCGGCGCCCGCGCGCAGGTCACCTACGGCAGCAATCACATACGTTACGTGGACAGCCGGTTCACCCTGCGGCTGACCACGAACGCGTCATTGACCTCGGTTCTGGAGGAACACGCCATCGTGCTCGAGGAACCCTTGAGCCTGATCCTCGGCGCGGACGAGACCATTCCCGAACATCCGAACAAGATCAGCCAGGAGATGCTCGAGGAAACACGGCGATACTGGCATGGCTGGGTGCGGGGTCTGTTGGTGCCCTTCGAGTGGCAGGACGAAGTCATTCGAGCCGCGATCACCCTCAAGCTCTGTACCTACGAAGACACCGGCGCGGTCCTTGCGGCGCTGACCACGTCGATTCCCGAAGCCGCCCACAGCGGCCGCAACTGGGACTACCGCTACTGCTGGCTGCGGGACAGCTACTACGTGGTGAAGGCGCTCAACCGGCTGGGGGTCACGAAGACCATGGAGGCGTTCCTGGGCTACCTGAACAACATCGTCGGCGAACTGGGAAGCCCGGAACAGCTCCAGCCGGTTTACGGCGTGACCGGGCGGGCGCGCCTCGAGGAACGAACCGTCGAATCGCTTCCCGGGTATCGGGGCATGGGTCCGGTCCGTGTCGGCAACCAGGCCTACCGGCAGGTCCAGAACGACGTCTACGGCGCCGTGGTGCTGGCCGCCACCCAGCAGTTTTTCGACCGGCGGCTCGCTCGCCAGGGCGGGCGCCAGGAATTTCAGCGGCTGGAGGCGCTCGGCGGCCGCGCCGTCCACCTGTTCAATCAGCCCGATGCCGGGCTGTGGGAATACCGGGGCAGGCAGGAAGTGCATACGTACTCCAGCGCCATGTGCTGGGCGGCCTGCGACCGGCTGGCGAGAATCGCCCGACACCTGAACCTGGGGGACCGTGCCGAATACTGGAGCGGGGTTGCCGCCAGGCTGCACAAGTCGATCTCCCGAGCGGCCTGGAACGACGAACGGGAAACCTTCATGGGAACATTCGGCGGCAACACGCTGGATGCAAGCCTGCTGACGCTCGCGGACCTGGGTTTCGTCCGTGCCCAGGACCCGCGATTCGTCGGTACCCTTGAAGCGGTGGAAAGCGAACTGCGCCGTGGGCCGTACATGTTCCGTTACGCCAATCCGGATGACTTCGGAATGCCGGAAACCGCCTTCAATATCTGCACGTTCTGGTACATTGACGCCCTCGCGGCCGTTGGCCGCCGCCGCGAAGCCAGGGAACTTTTCTGCAACATGCTGGACAGGCGCAACGACCTGGGTTTGCTCTCGGAGGACCTGGACCCCGATACCGGGGAACTCTGGGGCAACTTTCCCCAAACCTACAGCATGGTGGGCATCGTCAATGGCGCCATGCGCCTGAGCCGCTCCTGGGAGGAGGCGTTGTGAGGCTTGGGACGCCAGGCCATCGGGCTTCACCCTGGCCCTTCGCGGGAACTTCGACGGCCGAAGCAAAGGAAGAGTCAGAGGTAAAGGGACCGTGAGACATGCAAGGTAGATTGATCGCCGTCTCCAACCGCGTGGCCATCCCCACGGCGGGCAAGGTCGCGGGCGGGCTCGCCGTCGGCGTGCTGGCGGCGCTGGAGGAGCAGGGCGGCATCTGGTTCGGATGGAGCGGCAGGAAGACCGGCCAGGACCCGCGCGACCCCGTACTCGAAACCCGCGGCCGAATCACCTACGCAACCATCGATCTGAAGAAAGACGACTTCGAGAACTATTACAACGGTTTCTCCAACAACAGCCTCTGGCCGCTGTGTCACTACATGCTCGGATTCTTCTCCTTCCGCCGCTTTCAGTACGACGCCTACTGCCGTGTCAACGAATTGTTCGCCCGCAAGCTCGCCCCGCTCCTCGAACCCGACGACATCATCTGGGTACACGACTATCACCTGTTCCCCCTGGCCGCGGAACTGCGCAGGGCGGGCGTCACCAATCCCATCGGATTCTTTCTTCACGTACCCTTCCCCAGCTTCGATGCCCTGCGTGCGCTTCCTCCGTATGCGCACCTGCTTCGCTCGATGTCGTCCTACGACGTGATCGGGTTCCAGACGGAGACGGACCTGCGCGCCTTCCAGGATTCCGTGCGGCAACCCGAGATCGGCGGGCGGTTGCTGGATAATCGGCGCATCGAAGCCTACGGCCGTATCTTCAACGCGGATGTCTTTCCCATCGGCGTGGACGTGGAGGATTGCCGGAACCTGGCCGCGAAAAACCTGGATGACCGGCGTGTGCACCGCCTGACCGACAGCCTGCGCGACCGAAAACTGATCATGGGCGTCGATCGGCTGGACTACAGCAAGGGGCTGGAGTTGCGCTTTCGCTCCTTCCAGCGGTTGCTAAAGAAGTACCCGACCAACCGGGGACAGGTAGTTTTCCTGCAGATCGCGCCGCCGACGCGCGTGGGCGTACGGGCCTATGACGCCATCCGGGAGGAACTGGAACTGGCCTCCGGCAACATCAACGGGCGATTCGCCGAAATGGATTGGGTGCCGATCCGTTACCTGAACCGCGCCTACGACCGGGGCGTGCTGATGTCGCTGCTCAGGCTGACGGACATCGGCCTGGTGACACCCATTCGCGACGGCATGAACCTGGTCGCCAAGGAATACCTCGCCACGCAGGACCCGGACGACCCCGGCGTTCTGGTGCTTTCGACGCTGGCGGGGGCCGCCCAGGAACTCACCGGAGCGGTATTGGTCAATCCCTATGATCGGGAGGGCGTCGCGGACGGCATGCAACAGGCCGTGGAGATGCGCCTGGGGGAACGCCGGGAACGCTACCAGTCCATGATCGGGATACTCAAGCGCAACGACATCCATGCCTGGTGCAGCCGCTTCATCGAATCGCTCAGGACCGAGCACGCGGCGCACCCCTGATTCAGACCTGCTGACACGATGAATACCCGTCCGAACAGACTGCCGACACGCACGGGAAGCGCGTGCGGACACCTGGGTTCTCCGTCGATCAGGCGGTTGGCGGTAGTGCTGGCGGCGGCATTCGCCCTGGCGCCATCCATCGAAACGTTTGCCCAGTCCGAGACCTGCGTGATCCTTCTGCATGGACTCGGCCGGACGCCCCTGTCCATGCTGCCGCTGAAATTCGCCCTGGACCTCGCAGGGTACCGGACGGTGAACCAGGGCTACCCCTCGCTCGTGCAACCCGTCGAAGAACTGGCCGGCACACACGTCGCGGAGGCGTTGGCGAAGTGCGCGTCAGCCCCGGATGCGCCCGTCCACTTCGTCGCCCATTCGCTGGGAGGCATACTGGTTCGCCAATACCTGCAGGATCACGAGGTTCCGGACGGCAGCCGCATGGTGATGCTGGGTCCGCCGAACCACGGAAGCGAACTGGTCGACGAATTCGCCGATGACCCCTGGTTTACGGTGATGGGCCCCGCCGCGCTGCAGCTCGGTACCGGTAACAGCGGCCTGCCGGCGAATCTCGAACCGGTGAACCTGGAAATCGGCATCATCGCCGGAACCCGCACGAGCTTCGACGCGTTACTCCTGCAGTCCGCCCCGTTGCCCGAACCGAACGATGGCAAGGTCAGCCTGGACAGCGCCGGCCTTCCGGAGATGCAGGACTTTCTCGCCGTCGACGAAACCCATACGTTCATACTCACCGACGGAGATGTCATGGAGCAGGTCGTCGCTTTCCTGGCGGACGGCCGCTTCCTGCCGGCCGAGAACGAGGGCGAAGACGAGCGCGGCGGTGAGAGCGAGGACCACGGCGAAGGCGGGGGCGGGGGCGAGGGCCACGGCGGAGGCGAGAGCGAGGACCACGGTCAGGGCGAGGATGACGCGTAATGAGCACTCGCGGACTCATCCGGACCTTCGAGCGCTGGCGGTCGAGCGGCGAGCCCATGGTCCTTGCGACGGTCTACGAGACGATCGGTTCCACCTACAGCAAGGCGGGGCACCGGATACTGATCGCCGCCAACGGCGACTATCAGGGCCTGGTGAGCGGGGGCTGCCTGGAGGGCGACCTGGCGGAGCACGCCCGCAGGGTCATCGAATCCAATCAACCGCTGGCGATCAGCTTCGACATGCGGGACGAGGCCGATGACCTGTGGGGCCTGGGCGTGGGTTGCAACGGGCTGATCCGCGTCTTCCTGCAACCCCTCACGGAGGCGGAGGACTACCGGCCATTCTCCGACATCGCCCGGGGTCTTGTGGCGGCGGCGCCGGCCGTGGTTGCCACCGTCATATTCGAAGCAGGTGGGGACGGGCTCCCACCGGGCTCGACGCTGGTCTCGAGCGGCGGTGATGCCGGGGCCGGATCACTCGAACTCCTGGTGCCGGGATGCCGCGAAGCCCGGGCCGCCGGCAGGGCGATCTACCGCAGAGAGCCGAATGGCGCGGCCGTGCTCTATGCGCCGATCAAGCCGATCCGGCGACTGCTGGTCCTCGGCGCCGGCCTGGACGCCGTGCCCGTGGTCAACATGGCTGCGGAACTGGGCTGGCGGGTCACCGTCGCCGATCACCGCCCCGCCTACCTGGAAAAAGGCGTATTCGAGGCGGCCGAAGACGCCCGGCTGATCGATCCGACTCGGATGAGCGGCGAACTCGAGCCGAATCGCTTCGATGCCATCATCGTCATGAGTCACCACCTGATGACCGACCAGACCTACCTGGAGCAACTTGCCGAAGTGCCGGCGGGTTACCTGGGCGTGCTGGGACCGAAGGACCGCCGCGAGCGCCTGCTGTCGGCGCTTGGCGCCGCCGGCAAGACGCTCCAGGGCAGATTGAAGGGCCCGGTGGGGCTCGACATCGGCGCCGAAGACCCGGAATCGATCGCGCTCTCATTGCTCGCGGAAATGCACGCCGTGCTCGCCGGCGCTTCGGGACAGACCTTGACCGCCACGGATTGAGTCGTCGGAAAGCACCGGCGGACGATGATCGAGGCATCGCCAGGCAGCCGGGCAAGCGCTGCCGCTACCAGCGAAACAGCCGCGCGGGAGTCCCCTTCGGGAACAGGTCGGAGCCACGGGGCAGTTCGACGAAGCCGTCCGTTCCTCCAAGCGCGACGTAGTCCCCGGAGGTATTGGTGGGCTGCGGATCCGCCTGCAAGGCGCCGGTTGTATCGGCGCGCAGCTTCACGGGCAGGAAGTAGACGAGATCCGCCGGGAATTTCACCTCCTCCCCCAAACGCACCCACTCCTCGGCTTCGGGATCGGCGCCCATGGCCTTCCACAGTGCCGGGACCACGTAGCGGATCAGGCAGACGAGCGTGGAAACCGGATTGCCCGGCAGCGCGAATACGGGCCGGGATGCCCGGCTGACGCCGAACCACATGGGACGGCCGGGGCGCTGTTCGATCCGGTGAAAGACCAGTTCCACACCAAGCCGTTCGAGCACGCCGGGCACGAAATCGTACTTGCCCATGGACACGCCGCCGGTGAGCACGACGACATCGTTGCGGTCGTGCAGGCGGGCGATGGATTCCAGGATTTCGGCCGGGTCGTCACTGAGGCTCGCCCGTGTGACGCGCGCCCCGAAGCGGCGCGCCAGGGCAGCCTCGATCGCCCGGTCGTTGCTTGAACGGATCTGGTAGGGCCGGATCGGCTGTCCGGCCTCGACGAGTTCGTCGCCGGTGGAAACCACGGCCACCCGCGGCGGTTCCGCGGTGCGCACGCGGGTGCGTCCCGCGCCGGCCAGGATCGCCACCTCCGCCGGCCCGATCCGCTGGCCGGCGCTCAAGAGCTTGCTGCCGGTGGCCCGGTCCGACCCCTGCGGGTGAATGAACTGGCGCCGGGAAACCACGGCCGACGGCTGAACCACCGCCTCGCCTTCCCCGATCGTCACCCGTTCAACGGGGATGACCGTGTCGGTCCCATGGGGCAGCATGGCGCCGGTCATGATCTCCACGCATTCCGCGGGGGAGGAAATGGACATTGCAGGCGCCCCGGCGCCCTGGGTACCTGCAACCCGATAACGGCGGCGTCCGGCCTGCCATGCGTCATGATTAATGGCGATGCCGTCCATGGTGACCCGGTCGAAGGGGGGCTGGTCGCGTTCGGCATGGACGGTCTCCCGAAGCACGGCTCCGGCACAGTCGTCCAGCGGCGCTTCCCGGGCTGGAAATCGACTCATCCGCTCCAGAATCAGGGCCTGCGCCTCCGCGACTTCCGTCATGGCGCGAGCGCCTTCTGAACTAAACGCGATGTCTTCATTCTAACTCCATGCACCGGCCGCACCGCGCGCTTTCGCCTTACCGGAGGCGAAGCGCTCCAGCTCGAAAGAGCCGATGGCGCGCCGCGGGCCGGTGCTATACTAAACGAACGGAGGAAACACCAATGAGCCGCCTAATTCTTTTCGGTGCAGTCGCCGCACTGGCATCCACCGGGGTTTGGGGACAGGCGGACAACCGTACCATCATCGGGTCCGGCAACGAGTTCCTCTCCGCGGGGGCCTTCTCGATCAGGATGGGCCAGTACGACGAGGGGATCCGGCTGACCCAACTGGGCCTGACGCGCTATCAACCCAGCCCGGCGGACCGGGCCGCCGCGGAATCCAATCTCTGCGCCGCCTACGCGGCCCGGGGAGACCCGGAAGTGGCCATCGATCACTGCACGGAGTCGTTGCGCCTGGAGGGACGCAACTGGCGCGCCTACAGCAACCGTTCCTACGCGTATTACCTGATGGGCCAGTTGTCCGAGGCGACGTTCGATCTCGACTCGGCAGCGTCGATCAATCCGAATGCCAGGCAGGTATTGCAACTCAGGGGTATGATCAACGAACGCGGCCTGATACCGCGAGTCATTGTGGAGGATCATCAATAGTTGCAACCGCACGATACACCCCTGTTTGCGTTCTGGTCTGGATAACATTCGGCGCCGTCGGCCAGGCACAGCAACCCGCTGATCCCGAACCCGTCGATCACCGGGGCGTCTGGAACTGCATTCTCTACGGCGATCCCCGGACGGGCGACGAACGGGTGGTGCTCAACTTCGGCGCCGACGGCACCACTCGCATGGCCATTCCCAGCGAGGACGTGCAGCGGCCCTGGTTCCCGCTGTCGAGATGGCAGTTGGAGGAGGACGTGCTGACGTTCTCCGATTCCAGGACCGAGCGCGAATTTTCCGCGGGCCTGGTCCGCTCGACCCTGGGCGGTGAGTGGCGAACGGCGGAGGTACTCGGCGGCTGGTGGTGTTCCGCAGCCGACCCGGCTTCGGCATCGGCTCTTTACACCAGTCCGACCGGCGAGCCCACGGCCATGACCTCTCCGCTCCTGCAGGAGATCACGGCCAGCCCCGTCTATCCCCGCGAGGCGATTCGCGAGGCGATCGAGGGCCGGGTCGTCATCTGTTTCGAGGTCAATCCGCAGGGATTCGTCCGCGATCCCACATTCGTCGAGCTTTCCGACGAGATCTTCCGCGAACCCAGCCTGAACGCGCTCATGCAGTCCCAGTACCAGGGTTGGTCCGACGATCCCGAAGGGCCGGCGCGCCCGGCGTGCCGCAGCTTCGTCTACAGCCTGGAACAACGCTTCTGACCGGCGTTTCCCCGCCCCGTACCCCGTAGCGAAGACCCAGTCGATGCGACCGCCAGGTTCCCGCATGCGCACTGTCCGCCGGTGAGACCGGACCGAACATCGCCCCGCCTGACCAAGGGCGGTGTGGGCGCACACCTGCGCTCGCTGGCCATCCCCATGGGCATCGGCTTCGTGGCCATGAACTCCTACGCCATCGCCGATACCTACTTTGTCGGCCAACTCGGCACGCTGCCGCTGGCAGCCATGGGATTCACCTTCCCCGTGGCCTTCGCGATGATTTCCGTCGGCCTGGGAGTCGGGATAGCCACCTCCAGCGTCGTGGCGCGTCTGCTTGGCGCCGGAAGCCGGGAAACGGTACAGCGAATCGTCACTCACGCGATCATCCTGGGATTCGTGCTCGGCGTGATGTTGCTGGCGATCGGTCTGGGCACCATGGAGCCGATGTTCAGGTCATTGGGGGCGGACGAACGCACCCTGCCGCTAATCGGGCAATACATGCGCGTCTACTACTTCGGCAGCGCCTTCGTGATATTGCCCATGGTGGGCAACTTCGCGATCCGCGCCACCGGAAACGCGCTCGCGCCCAGCCTGATCATGGTGTTTGCCGCGCTGACCAACATCATCCTCGATCCCCTGCTCATATTCGGGCTGCTCGGCTTCCCCCGCCTGGAACTGGCGGGGGCTGCGATCGCGACCGTGGTATCGAACGTCGCCACCGTGGTGGCCTCGATGGCCGTCCTCTACTACCGGGAACGCTTGATCCTGCCCCGGTATCTGAGTCTGGAGGGACTGTGGGACTCCTGGAGCCGGCTGCTCCATGTGGCCATCCCCGCGACGATCACTAACCTGTTCGTACCGATTATCATCGCCTTCATCACCGCGCTGGTTGCCGGATTCGGCCCCGAAGCCGTCGCCGGTTTCGGTGTCGCGTCACGGCTCGAATCGGTCGTCTGGATCGTCATATTCGCCTTGCAGTCGTCCCTGGCTCCCTTCGTGGGGCAGAACTACGGCGCCTTCCTCATGGACCGGGTTCGGCAGGCGACCGACCTCTCCAACAAGTTCTTTCTTGCCTACGGTCTGGTCATGGCCGCGGTACTTTTTCTTGTCGCGCAGCCCGTGGCCAGCATTTTTGACGACAATCCCCTGGTGGTTTCGGCGGCCGTAAGCTACCTTCGAATCGTTCCGATTTCCTATGGCGCGTTCGGCCTGATGATGGTGACCGTCGCGTGCTTCAATGCCCTTGGCAGACCCAAGTCCGCAACCCTGCTGACCTTCGTCAAGCTGTTCGTGGTGTACCTGCCCATGGCGTGGCTGCTGTCAATCCCGTTCGGGCTGACCGGTATTTTTGTCGCCACCGGCATCGCGCACATCCTGTTCGGGGTGGTGTCGATGATCTGGCTGCGGAGTTTCCTGAGGGACCTGGAAGGCGGATCAGCCACCGTTGCGAGCGCCCATGCAGGGAATTAGCAAATTTGGCAACGGCTTCGTCGCGCAGACGCCAAGGGAATCGATGCTGTTCCATCCAAGTGCGCGGCAAAGCCCGCGTGGCATCCAGACCGGCGACAGATCCGGTCAACTCAGCTCGGAAATCCTCAGCCAGGCGCTGACTTCCTCGGCGAACGCCCTGTAGGATTCGAGGACCCGCCCGCTCATGGGATCGGTGGCCGCCAATTCCTCGACGACTTCCAGACTGAAGCCGCGCAGCGCCTCGAGCACGTCATCCGGGAACCGGCGCAGTTGCACGCCGTGCTCTTCGACCAGCGTATTCAGCGAGGTGTGATTGCGGGTGTTGAACTCCGCCAGGAGATAGTCGTTCTCCGCCATGCAGGCGATTTCCAGAATGCCCTTGAGTTCCTCGGAGAGCGATTCGAAGGCGTCGGCCGAGACAAACAACTCCAACGCTCCGGACGGTTCCTGCCAGCCGGGGTGGTAATAGTACTGCGCCGCCTGGTGCAGGCCGAAAGCGGTGTCGTTATAAGGCCCCACCCATTCGGTCGCGTCGATGGCGCCCGTTTGCAGCGCCGTAAAGATCTCCGAACCGGGCAAGTTCACCGGCAAGGCGCCGGCGCGTTGCATGACTTCGCCGCCCAGCCCCGGGATGCGCATCTTCAGCCCGTTGAGGTCGTCCGGCGAGTTGATCTCGCGGTTGAACCATCCGCCCATCTGCGCCCCGGTATTTCCTGCAGGAAACGGGATCACCCCATGACCCGCGTAGGCTTCTCGCCAGAGCTCGAGACCGCCGCCGAAGTACAGCCACGCGTTGAACTGGTCCGCCATCATCCCGAACGGTACGCTGCCGAAAAGCTGCGCCGCCGGTATGCTGCCGCGCCAGTAAATGGGCGCGGAGTGGCCCAGTTGCACGGTTCCGCGGGACACGGCGTCGAGCACCTCGAAGGCAGGCACCAACTCGCCCGCGGCAAATACCTCGACCTGGAGCCGGCCACCGGACAGTTGTTCCAGCCGCGCGGCCATACGGTTGGCCGACACACCGTGGCCAGGGAAGTTCGGCGGCCAGGAGGTCACCATGCGCCAATGGTGTTGTTCCTCGGAAACCACCGGGACCGAGGTTTGCGGTGTTTCGGTGCATGCAGCCAGCGCACCCATCCCGCCGACAAGAAAATGACGCCTGCGCATGACGTTCATTCTGCCACTCCTGGAGACATGCCGAAAGCCGCCCGCAAATCGGAACTACCCACAACCCCGAAAGAGGGCGCCTGCGGGACGGGTTCGCGCGCGTCGTGTGCTCGGCGCGGGGCCAGGGATGGCCAG
>JAJEFE010000064.1 GCA_022820625.1 Gammaproteobacteria bacterium
CGTTCCCATTTGAGCGGAACCCAGGGGCCTTTTCAACCGAACGAGCCGACTTGGCGCCTCATCATGCCCTCGAAGAACGAATCGCGGCTCCATCCAAGACATCGGCGGCGGCCAAAAAACGCCACAACGCAAGTGCCTCACCCATTGGGTCACTATTGCACGCCGATTAACAGTCTGATAGAGCAGCGCCGCGAACCTGGACAGGACAAAGCAGGCGACAACGCCTGACAGAATCAGGCTGGAGGACCAGGAACGACTCTTCACGGAAATACCGGCCACGGCTTCGCTTTATTTGATATCATATGTAATGTCATATTACATACGATATGCGTTACGTGCTCGACACCAACATCATTGTCGCCGGACTGCGCAGCCCGAGCGGCGCTTCGGCGGCCCTGATCGAACAGGCCCTGCGCGGGGCGTTCAGGCCGCTGCTCTCCGTCGCTCTTGCGCTGGAGTATGAGGCAGTCTGCAATGCGCCGGCCCAACGCATCGAGTCCGGCTTGAGCGAGGCGGAAGTGAACACGATCATTACCGCACTGTGCAGCGTTTCGGAACCCGTCGCCTTACAGTTTCTGTGGCGCCCTCAACTACGCGACCCGGCGGACGAAATGGTGCTTGAGACGGCTATCAACGGTTTCGCCGACGCGCTGGTGACGTTCAACCGGCGAGACTTCGGTGATGCCGCGACCCGCTTCGGTATCGAATTGCTGCGGCCCCAAGAGGCGCTTCGGAGGATTTCACCATGAAAAAAGTCAGCACCTACCCATTGCGGCTGCCCGCTTCGTTGAAGAACGCTGTTGCAGAGATCAGCCGTGAGGAGGGGACGAGTATGAACCAGTTCGTTGCCATGGCAGTCGCCGAGAAGGTGTCCGCCCTGAAAACGGCCGAGTTCTTCGCCGCACGAAGGTCGGAGGCGGATATCGAAGCCGGGCTTCGCCTCCTGAAGCGGAGCGGTGGCCAGGCCCCACGCTCCGATGACATGCTCCAGTGACGGCGAACCGACGCCGGGCCACCGCCGCGGGTATCCCGTGACCATGGCGGAGACGCGAGACTACCAAATCGTTACGGTGATGCTTCGGCCGGACCGCACAACGCCCGGTTGACCTCCGCCGCCAGCCGCACTCCAGCCTGGGCAAGGCGCACACGTGTAATGCGCTCGGCATTCTCCAGGTAGCCGCGGGTCAGGCGATTGCCGCGGCCGCCGAAGTCATATACGTCGGGCCTCAATATCTGACTTTCTCGCGCCCAGTCCATGAGCATGTCCTGTTCCCACGCCGGGGCATTCGCTTCGATCAAGCCTGCAAGATTCCGGACATAGTCTTCAAACTCAAGTCCGGACAGGGCAACAGCATCGGTATCCCAGAATCGATGCAGGTTGACCGGCCCGCCGGTACCCGGATCGATGTCGATCATGTTCCCGCCCCGATCCGATTCCCGTCCCACGTGCAGCGGCTGGTGGATGTCCGCCGCGAAATGAACGAGGAATCTCAGCGCGTCACGGCGCTCGGCGATGGGTGCTTGCCGGTCCGCGAGCCTTGCGCCGAAATACCTGATCGCCCAGAGAATGTCGCCTTCCGGAGGATGCCGGTAATCCTCCAGGCGCGCGCCGTCGGGGATGTTCATATAGTGCCAGGCAGCCGAGTGCTCCCACTCGGGTTCGCCCCGGATCCAGTCCGCCCAGAGCCCCAGTTGGTCCAGGCCCTGGCCCTGCCCCAGAGTTCGGACTTGTTGTTGCGCCTCCGCGCAGAGGCGTTCCTGGGCGATAAGGCCGGCGATGCGATGGCCGTCGGCGCCGAAGCCGTGCGTCTGGCCGAATGCCGCAAGCGCCGCGAACGACGCAAGCGGCATCCAGTTGAGCCATTTTCGTACCGTCATCGACGGTACGATAACACTTGACGGCTTTGCCCCGCCGAGCTTGGCGACGTAACTAGAACCTGAAGCTGGCCGTCAAACCTACTTGGGAACGGCCCGTCGAGCCAACCGGCCGCGCGCGAACGCGGCAACCGTCGACGCCGGGCGCCCCAAGGTTGAAAATGAAGCCGATTCCCGGACCCGTATTGATATAGTCCGGATTGTCATCCAGGTTTCTGCCCCAGAGGTTGACGCGGATGTCGTCGTCGGCATTGGCCCACGTGAGGCTCAGCCCGAGCTTGTCGAGCGCCGGGCGCCGGTACTGGAAGTCCGTGCCGGGAATATTGAGCCCGCAGCGGTTGTTCGCGCCATTCTGCGACCACCTCTCGTCCATGTGGTTCAGGTCGGCGCGAAGCCGCAGTGAGCCGCCACCGCCCAGAAGCCATTGATAGTCGCCGTAGACGTAATAGGTGAATTCAGGCGCATTACTCGGTACCGTGCCACTGATGTCCTCACCGGCGAACGTACCCGTGACCGGGTTGAAGCTACCGCCCTGGAACGAGCCCGGCAGGAACTTGGGACTGTAGGAGGCGGCGCTGCCGCCGATCTCGAGGGCCTGCGTCGCCGCAAAGGCAAATTCGAACTCGACACCCGTGTTCTCGACGCCGCCGGTATTCAAAATCACGTTGCAGTTACCCGTCGAGCCCACACCGCACGGAACCTGGTTGTTGCCCTGCTGGTTTCCCTGCTCCTGCTGGAACACCGTCAATGCGCCTCGGAACCGCTCGTACGACATCTTCCAGCCGAACTCGATGTTCTCAGCATCTTCGCTGTCGATAAAATTGTCGCGCAGGAGCGCCTGACTGCGCGCATCGTGCTGGAAGCCGCCAGCCTTGAAGGCCTCGGAGTAGAGCGCATAAACGTTGTTGTTATCGTTGAGCGCCCAACTGATGCTCACCTTGCTTGAGAAATCGTCCCAGCTATTGCTGACGAAGTCATCGAAGCCCATCGTGTTCGTAGGGCTTCCGCAAACCATGTGCGGCACGATCATGCCCATGTTGTTGCGCATGCGGCCCAGCGGATCGAGGACCCGATTCGCGTTACAGTCCCGCGCCCCGTTACCGAGCCCGAGAGAAGCCAGGCCGTTTGCCTCGCCCCATCCCCAAGTCGCGAAGTCGTAGTCGCGGGAATCGCCCGAGTAACGGCCGCCGAGCGCCAGCGTCACAGTGTCCGACAGGTCGAACTGCAATTCGCCGAAGACGCCGTATGACACGGTTTCGTTCGTCGAGTCCGTGATCAGAACCCACTCGGGGCAGCCGCCCGGTCCCGGCAGGTTGGTCTGACCGCCACAGTAGCCCAGCGGATCGCCCCGCTCGAGGCGCTCGGGGAACTGTATGTTGTCCTCTCTGCGTCGCTCTTCATCCGTCACGAAAGATGCGCCAACGAGCCAGCGAAACCGATTCGCGCTGGCGGAGTTGTCGAGTCGAATCTCCCCGGAGAGGATATCGGCATCGTTCGACACGATCTGGTCGCGAATCGCGAACGGCGTGCCGAAAGCGTCCTGCACTGAGTAATGTTCGCCCTGCTGGTAGCCACCGAGCACCGTGAGCGTCCTGTCGTTGTCCAGCGACCAGACAAACTCGCCCATGAGTGAGGCCATTTCGCGCTCCACGTTCCAGTCTGTCCGCGTCATGTCGATCTCGGCCAACCAGGGGTCGCAGGGGCTGGTGTAGCCTTCAAAGGTCCTGACATTGAGCCAGGGGCCGTCGCATCCGAGGCCGCGGCGCACAACCGGCAAATCCTCGTCGCGGTTGTACTCGGCCTTGAGGTATGCCGAGAAGGTGTCGGACGGCTCGAAGACCACCGAGGCTCGAATCGCCTGGTTCTCCGAGCCTTCCAGAGGTTCGCCGGTTACGGCGTCTTCGATGCCCTGATGCGTGTCGTGGTAGTTGAATGCCAGGCGACCGTATACGTTGTCGCCGATCGCGCCGTTGACGAAGCCGGTGGCGCCGAAGAGGTCCTGCTGACCGGCCTTTACATCGACGCCCGCACTGTACTCTTCGCTCGGTCGCGCCGACACGAAGTGCAGGAGACCCAGCGTGGCGTTGCGGCCGAACGTCGTGCCTTGCGGGCCGCGCATGACCTCAACACGCTGCAGGTCGAACGGGGTCACCGTCGCCATGAACACCTTCGTGATCGGGATACCATCCCGGACGACCTGAACCGCGTTCTCGATGGAGCTGTTGCCGAAGCTGCCGGCCGAGATGCCGCGCAAATTGAAGCCGGGCTGCGCTTTCGCGAACATGCCCCACGATGCGCCCGGGGTTATCTCGAGAATATCGGTAACGCTGTCGATCTGGTTCTGCTCCAGGAAGTCGGCGTCCATTACCGCCACCGCCAGAGGAGCATCGGTGATGCTCTCCTCGTAGCGTCTGGCGGTTACAACAACCTCTTCCAGGGTCGCTTGCTGGGCGCCGGCGATGGGGCTTACGCCCACAGCCATGAAGGAACATACCGCTACGGGCAAAACTCCAAATACTGTTTTGCGATAAATCATGATGCTCCTGTCGATTCCTTGAATCGATATGTTGCAAAAGTGCAACGCTAATACACTTTCCGATTATACGCGCGTAAAACTGTACCTCAATGTCCGATGAGATATGAACCTGAACGGGGGGCGTAAATCCAACGAGACATGAGCCTGTAAGTCGACGTCTGGGATCATCAGAATGATGATCGTGACGTTACCGACGCAGCGGGTTCAGGACCGGGGCAGATGTCCAGTGTGGTTACCCAGAAGGTGCTGCGCCGGCAGTAGTAAAATTTTCGCGACGCCCGCTTCGGGCGCTTGTCAGGGCTGTCCAACGGGCACCTGTACAAAAGATATACGCACGCGTGGATGGCGCTAGCGTCGCAAACGAATCAATAGGCAACCAAGCGGGCAAATTTCGTGCCTTCATCAACGGTACGATAACATCAAGCAACTTGATACCTGCGGTGGGGCGCATGGACGGGAATGCTCGCAGCTACTGCGAACAGTTTCTTTCCGGACAGGTCTGCCGGGCCTGATGAACAGAGTGCCCACGAAAAAGGGCCCCTGCGGGCCCTTTTCCGGTCAAATCCCAAGCTTGGTCAGAAGTTGAATCGAGCGTCCAGGCCGACCTGTTTCCTGCCCGAGAAACCGCGGCCGGCTTCACCGGGACCCATTCCACCCGGAATGGCATAGTGAAAGCCGATCGGAGGACCGATGTTCTTCCAATCCCATTCGTCGCCGAGGTTCTTGCCCCAGAGGGTGACGACGGTGTTTTCGCTGGGGGAGGTCCAGATGATGTTCGCGCCGACGTTGGTGATCTCCGGCCGGGAGAACGCCTCGCGGTCGCCGTCGAGTGTCAGCAGACCCGCGCGGTTCGGCGGTCCGGGAATCGCGCTGCGATACTGAACGTCGGCGCGCAGCGTGATGATGGAGCCGCCCGAGAGATTGATGTCGTACTCGCCGAACAGAACGTATGTCTGGTCGAGCCCGGTGTCGGCTCCGCTGACGTCCGTGCCGACGGCCTGACCCGTTGTCAGGTCGAAACTCGCGTTCGTAAATGAACCCGGCCCCAGAACGCCGTCGTACTTGGCGAAGTTGCCGCCCAGCAGGAAGTTTTCGCCGACGAGAAAGGTCCCCTCGAACTCAAGTCCTGTCATCTCCACGCCGCCAAAGTTCACGACGGACGTGGTAAATGTCGAACCGACGGGAATCAGGGCGCTGCGCTGCGCATTCTTTTGCTCCATCAGGAATGCGGTGACCGCAAATCGCGCCCGGTCATAGGATCCCTTCCAGCCGAGTTCGAAGTTTTCCGCTAATTCGCTGTCGACAGGATAGCCGAGCAGGGCCTCGAGGTTGCGCGCATCGTGCTGAAACCCGCCGGCCTTGAAGCCCTCTGAGTACAGAGCGTAGATGTTGTTGTTGTCGTTTACGGCGTAGGTCAGAGAGAACTTGCCCGAGAAGTTGTTCCAGCTATTGCTGACGAGCTCCGGAATTACAATGCCCATTGGGGCATCGCGCGTTCCGCAAAGGCCATTTACGACATTGGACGCGCAATGGTACTGAACATCCCCCCGAAAGTGGTGCTGACCTGCCCGAAGCCAAGGCAGGCGCCGGCCCGGCCGGAGCACACGTTGGAGAACAGGTAGTCGCGACTGTCGGAAGAGTAACGACCGCCAACGGTCAAACTCAGCTGCTCGGACAGATCGTATGACAGTTCGCCGAACAGGCCGCCGGATGTCGTTTCTCCGGTCGAAGTCGTAATCCAGTCGCTTGGCGGCTGCGGACGGATTCGCCCGCCACCGTTGCCTCGCGCCGGGAAACCCTTGTTCCACTCAAGCCGGTCCTCGGTATCGGTCTGCAGGTAGAGGCCCGCAAGCCAGCGCAATGCATCGCCGCTTGCCGTATTGTCTATCCGAAGCTCCGTGGAGGCGACCTGTCCGTCGTTTCTAACTTCCTGATCCTGCAAAACTTCGGGAGTACCGAAGACATCCATGATTGTGTGATGGCGCCCGTCCTGCAGTCCCGACAGCGAGGTGATCGTGATGTCGTCGCCTCGCAGCCAGGTCAATTCCGCGGTAAGAAAGGCCATGTCCCTTCGCATGAAGAAACCGCCCGGAGGGGGGTCGCTCTGCGTCATCTTCCAGGGATCGCAAGGCGCCGTATACGCGTTGATATAGGGCGGACTCCGCAGCCAGGGCGTCCTGCAGGATGCTGAGCGTCTGGCATTCGGCAGATTGTCATCCATGCTGTATTCCGCCTTCAGGTAGGCACTGAAGTTGTCGCTGGGCTCGAACGTCAGGGACGCTCGGACGGCGGTGTTCTCCCAGCCGTCAAGGGCATCGCCCGTAACCTCGTGCTCCATATCGCCGTCGGACTCCTTCCTGTTGAATGCGACGCGGACGGCTATCGTGTCGGTCAGGCCGCCGGTGATGAATCCATCGACGCCGAACAGGTTCCGGGAACCCATCTGTGCATTGACCTGGGCATCGAATTCCTGGGACGGCTTGCCGGTAATGAAGTGCATGATGCCGAGCGTGGCATTGCGGCCGAACGTCGTCCCTTGAGGTCCTCGCATGACTTCCACGCGCTGGAGATCGTAAACGGGCGGCGACATCATGAACGCCTTGGTTTGCGGAATGCCGTCGACGACCAACTGGAAAGCCGACTCGAGCGAAGCGTTACCCAGGTTGCCGCCCGTGATACCACGAACGGTAAACGAAGGCTGCGCCGCCGCGAACGAGCCCCAGGTTGCGCCGGGGGTCAATTCGAGAATCTCAAACACGTTGTTGGTGTTTTGAGCCCGGAGATAGTCGCCGTCCATGACGTTTACCGCCACCGGTGCATCCGTGATGCTCTCCTCGTATCGCCTGGCCGTGACCACGACTTCTTCGAGCAATGCCTGCGCAAGAACCTGCGCGGTGGGTGCGGCACAAGCTATGCCGATCAAGATTGCCGCTATCTTCGATGGCCTGATTGATTTCATGGATTCCATCCTCCTTGGAGTTGTGTCCCGGAAAATGATGAGCAAAGTCATTGGGACTTAGAGAGAGTCGACTCGTTGCAGGCATGCAACATTACAGGCTTGTAATATACGATTCGCGCTACTGTACACGCGAAGTTCCCGGATGACAACCCTGATCCATTGAGAGGCACTTGCGTTGTGGCGTTTTTTGGCCGCCGCCGATGTCTTGGATGGAGCCGCGATTCGTTCTTCGAGGGCATGATGAGGCGCCAAGTCGGCTCGTTCGGTTGAAAAGGCCCCTGGGTTCCGCTCAAATGGGAACG
>JAJEFE010000046.1 GCA_022820625.1 Gammaproteobacteria bacterium
CTCCTGGCCATCCATGGCCCCGCGCCGCGCACACGACGCGAACAGGCACTGCGCGCACACGCCCTTGGCAGCTCGAGCTCATTGGTTGGAGGTCCTCCTTTCAAGTCGGAGTGGCATCGCATCGGCAATTGCCGACGTATACTTCGGGCATGAGTTCGCCTGGTGAAAGTCTGGGGCTTCCGTTACTGCCGGCGCGGGATGTTTATACGGTTTCGTCGCTCAATCGGGAGGCTCGGCGGCTGATTGAGCGACAGCTGGGGACGGTTTGGGTGGAGGGGGAGATTTCGGGGCTTGTGCGGCCGCGTTCGGGGCATCTGTACTGGCGGATGAAGGACGAAAACGCGCAGCTTCGTTGTGCGATGTTTCGGGGGCAGAACCGGTTGCTGAGATTTCAGCCGGACGATGGGCAGCATGTGCTGGCCCGGGGACGGGTGAGCATCTACGAGCCCAGGGGCGAGTATCAACTGGTCGTAGAGTATCTGGAGGAGGTCGGCGAGGGACTGCTGCGGCGGAAATTCGAGGAACTGAAGCGCAAGCTTGCGGCGGAAGGGCTGTTCGACGAGGCGCGCAAGCAGGAGAAGCCGGAGCTACCGCGTCGGATTGGGGTCGTGACTTCTCCGAGCGGTGCTGCGGTGCGCGATATCATCACGGTGCTGGCGCGGCGTTTTCCGGCGATTCCCGTGCTGATCTATCCCACTGCGGTGCAAGGTCCGGGTGCCGCGGCAGAGATCGCCTCGGCGCTGGAGTTGGCTGACAGGCGCGGCGAATGCGATCTGCTGATCCTGGCGAGAGGCGGCGGTTCGCTGGAGGATCTGTGGTCCTTCAACGAGGAGGCAGTGGCCCGGGCAATGGCCGCGGTGAGCATTCCCGTCATCTCCGGTGTGGGGCACGAGATTGATTTCACCATTGCCGATTTCGTTGCCGATATTCGTGCCCCCACGCCCTCGGGGGCCGCCGAGATAGCCGTGCCGGATCAAGCGCAGTGGATGGCCGGGATCGAAGCCCTGGGCGAGCGCTTGTTCAGGGCCGTCGGGCAACGGTTGGCCGAACCATCAAATCGGCTGACGGCGCTGGGGCACCGGCTCCAGCAAAGTCATCCGGGCGTGCAGTTGCGCCACTCTGCCCAGCGGCTGGACGAACTGGAGACGCGTTTCGGACTGGCGTTGCGGCAGACACTGGAGGAGCGTCGGTCGAGGCTCTCCGAATCGGGCGCACGGCTGCGCGGGGCAAGTCCCGCCGGACGGATCGGGAGTATCGAGGAGCGGTTGGGATTCCTTTACCGTAGTCTGGTACGCGCCGCAGGCAGTGCGATCTCCAGGCGACGGCAGCGGCTGTCTCTGGCGCAACGGGCGCTGGAGTCGGTCAGTCCGGTGGCAACGCTCGAGAGAGGCTACGCTATCGTTTCTTCCGGCGACAGCGGCGCCATCGTCACGGATGCCCGGAGTGCGCCGCCCGGTACGCCGCTTGACATCCGCCTGGCAAGGGGCGGGCTTGGGGCCACCGTGGACACGTCGCACCCACCGCAAGACGAACGCAGGGCGGGCGAGTCCGACCCATAAGCCCGCTGAGAGCGGGCAGTTGCCCGGCTGTCACACGAAACCCGCCCGGATCAGCAGGCCCGCGTCCAGCCCCTCCGAATTTCCGGAAAATTCAGCCGTCTACTGCGCCCCGACCGGCACCCACTTCTGGACGCGTTTTCCGGTATTGACTTCGGCGGTGAAGAGGTTGCCGAAGCTGTCGCCGGCCACGTTGTGGACCCACTCGAACTGGCCTGCCTGCCTGCCGCCATGACCGAAGGAACCGACGACTTCGAGCGAGTCCCGTTCGAGGATCCACACTTTCTTGTTGGCGCCGTCGGCGGCGAACAGCCACTGCTGCTGGGGGTCGCCGGAGAATTCGATGTCCCAGGCCGCGCCCTGGCCGCCGATGGTCCAGGCGGCGAAGCGGCCTTCCTGGACGAATGAACCGTCCTTGTTGAAGACGTGGATGCGGTTGCCCATGCGATCGGCGACGTAAACCAGGCCGTCGTTGGCGATCCGTACCGCGTGCACGGGGTTGTGCCACACCTGGAGCGGTTCCGCATCGGGCAGGTATTCCGAGGTGTCGACGGTATCGTCCGGGACATTGCCGAATGCGCCCCAGTGACGCTTGTACTCGCCGGTATCGGCGTCGAATACGATCACGCGGCGATTGAGATAGCCGTCGGCGATGTAGACCTCGTGGGTCTCCGGGTCGACGGTGATGTCCGCGGGCCGGCCCAGGGTTTGGGGGTCATTGCTGCCCATGGTGGTCTGCCATTCGCCGATTCGCAGCAGCCGCTCGCCCTCGGGCGTGAACTTCAGGACCACGTGGTCGGACATGCCGTTGCCCGCGATCCATACGTTGTCCTGGTAGTCCACGAAAATTCCGTGCTCATTGGCGGGCCAGTCCTCTGGCTCGACCCATTCGCCCGTTTCCTGGTCAATGGTCGGTCCGCCCCATGCCTGGATGACTTCTCCGGCCGGGCCGAATGCGATGACGGAGGGCGCCGGCACGCAGCAGTCGTGCCACGGTGGGTTCTGCGCCGCGCCCATCTCATGTTCGGTCAGGCTCCGGGGACGCTGGATGATCCAGACATTGTCCTGACTGTCGGTGGCGATTCCGGAAACCTGACCGAGCGACCAGCGATTGGGTAATTGCATGGGCCATGACGGGTCGACCTCGAATTGAGGCGTCCCGGTCGTTGCAGAACCGCCATCCGTGGCGGCGACCGCTTCCGCTGCCGCCATTTCGGCCGCGTCGCCGGTCGCCTGCTCGGCCATTTCGGCCGCTGGTTCCTCGTTGGTGCAGCCTGCAATGCACAGGAGGAAGCCGATGCCAGCCGCTGTCGTTGGAATTGTCTTGTACATGGTGACGTTCCCCGTTCTGATTGGTCTTCGCTTCGGGTTGGCCCGATGCTTCACACCATAGCGGAAATTCCGGCCGCCGGTAAGTCTGGCGCAGCCCGACACGACCGGAAGCAAAGCCCGGCACGGCCTCGGCGAAGCCGGCGCAGACCCGGAATGAACTTCAGCGGCTGAAGAACGCGGCGATCGCCGGACGAAAGTTGTCCATGTCCACCAGGAACGAGTCGTGGCCCTGGATCGACGGCAATTCCACGAATTCGACCTCCCGCCCGGGTTGCTGCAGTTGCTCCGCAAGCTCCTGCTGCTGATGTAACGGGTACAGGATGTCGGTGGCAACGCCGATCACGCACACTCGCTTCGACTGAATACTCGCAAGGCCCGCTTCCACCGAAGCGCCGTGGTCGGCGACATCGAACAGGTCGCTGGCCCGGGACAGGTAGAGGTAGCAATTTGGATCGAACTGCCCGGTGAACTTGTTGGCATGGTGCTCGAGATACGCCTCGATCTCGAAACTGTGGGCGAAGGGATCGCCGGTCTCGCACTCCTCGCAACTGCGCTCGCGGCCGAAGCGTCCGCGCCATTCCTCGGCGGACCGGTAGGTGATCATGCCCAGCTTTCGGGCCAGGCGCATGCCGGTCAGCGGCAGGGCGCCCGGGGTGTAGTCGCCCTCCTTCCAGTTGCGGTCGCGGCGAATCATTTCCCGTTGCAGCGACCGCAGCGCCGTCGCGAACGGCAATGAGCGCGTGGCCGAGGAAATGATCATCAGACCCTCCGACCGGCCCGGAAAAAGAATCTCGAAAGCCAGCGCGGTCATGCCGCCCATGGAGGGCCCGACGGTGGCGTAGAGTGACTCTACGCCCAGGTGCCTGAGAACCTCGCGGCCACCCCGCGCGACGTCTTCCAGGGACAGGACCGGGAACGATCGACGATAGATCTGACCGGTTTCGGGATTCACGGAGGCAGGCCCGGTGGATCCGAAGCAACTCCCAAGGGAATTCACGCAGAGGACGAAGAAGCGCCGCGTGTCGATGGGGCGTCCGGGGCCGATCACCTCCTCCCACCAGCCCGGCGCCGGGTCCTCCGGGGACGAAGCCGCGTGTGCGGACGGCGACAGGCCGGTGAAGACCAGCACGGCGTTGTCGCGAGCCCCGTTCAACTCTCCCCAGGTCTCGTAGGCGATGGTGGGGCCGGACAGTGCGCCGCCCCGATGCATCGGGAACGCACCTTCCACGGTTACAAATTGTCTCGCGCCACCTGCCATGATTGCTCGATCAAGTTCGGCTGTAGTTCGGGGGCCGAGAGTTTAACCCGAATGAGAGCGTGTATCTCCAGGAGTTCAAGCGCCGCGCCCGCGGGGCGCTTTACGCCGGCGCAGTCGCCTTGACCGGTTGCGACGGCCGGCAAAGGGATTTCCGCCGCTCTTGAATTCCAGCCTCAGCGGCGCGCCCTCCAGGCGGAACGCCTTGCGGAAGGCATTGGCCAGATACCGGCGGTAGTGGCCGGGAAGCTGGTCGAGTCGACTGCCGTGAATGACGACGACCGGCGGATGCCGGCCGCCCTGATGTGCGTATCTCAGGCGAATCCGCCGGCCGCCCACCAGGGGCGGTGAGTGCGCGACCAGCGCCCGTTCCAGGATGCTATTCAATTCCGGCGTCGGCATCTCACGTCCGGCGGCTTTGTACGCTCGCAGCGCAGCATCGACCGCGCCATCGATTCCGCTGCCGTGAAGCGCGGAGACATAGGAGACCCGCGCGAAATCGGCGAAGGCGAGTCGCCGCGCAACTTCACCTTCGATTCTGCGGCGTCGGGAGGTCTCGAGGCCGTCCCACTTGTTCACGGCGATGGTAAGCGCGCGGCCCCGTTGGACACTGAGACCGATGAGATGAAGATCCTGCTCGGTCACCCCTTCCCGCGCATCGAGCATGCAGATGACCACGCCGGAGGTTTCGATGGCCTGAAGGCTCTGCACCACGCTGAACTTCTCGATGGAGTCGCGGACCCGCGCGCGCCGGCGAATCCCGGCGGTGTCGATCAGCACGAAGCGCCTGCCCCGGCGCTCGCAGGGCACCAGCACGCTGTCACGGGTGGTTCCGGGAATCGGGGAGGTGATCAGCCGCTCGGTTCCCAGCAGCCTGTTGATCAGCGTCGACTTGCCGACATTGGGCCGGCCAACGACGGCCAGCCTGGGTCTCTCGAATCGTTCGGTGGCGGCTGTATCGTTCGAGGCGGTATC
The DNA here is from genome assembly GCA_022820625.1 of Gammaproteobacteria bacterium. Classification (GTDB taxonomy): domain Bacteria; phylum Pseudomonadota; class Gammaproteobacteria; order Steroidobacterales; family Rariloculaceae; genus UBA6522. Next base: position 5,119 of record JAJEFE010000046.1, read on the forward strand.
GGTGGCGGTTGCTTCAGGAGCGTCGGCATCTTCGGGGAACAGTTCCAGTATCGCACCCTGGAGCACTGAAATCCGGCGCCCGTGCAAGGCGGCGATGCTGATGGGGAAGCCCAGGCCCAGTGCGTGAAATTCGGCAGCCGCGAGTTCGGGCGCAAGGCCCTCGGACTTGTTGACGGCGACGATAACCGGTTTGCCCCTGACGCGCAGCCGCCGGGCGATGTGGTCATCCGCCGCGGTCAGCCCTTCGCGGCAATCGACCACGAAAACCACCGCGTCGGCCTCGTCCATGGCTGCCAGCGCCTGGCGGGCGGCCAGCGAGGCCAGTTCGCCTTCGTAGTTGGCCAGTCCGCCTGTGTCGATCACGACCATCGTGCGCCCACCGGCGTCGGCAAAGCCATAGCGGCGATCCCGGGTCAGGCCCGGGTAGTCCGCAACCAGCGCGTCCCGGGATCGGGTGAGCTGGTTGAACAGCGTGGACTTGCCAACGTTTGGCCGGCCCACAAGGGCGACTACGGGAAGCATGATCCAGCCTGGTGCTCAATCAACCTTATAACGTCGTATCAGTGGCCGCAGGCCCACCCCTGGCCAGGCGCGTCCCGCGGACACAGGTGAACCCATTGTCGAGGGGCGCAATACCGCCAGAGGCAGGCCTGCGGCCATCCGGAGTGCTTGACTCGAATCGCCGATGGCCGCGATTTATTCCAGTTCGACGGTGTAGGCGGCCACTGTACCGTCTTCGGACTGCACGATCATGTTTCTGCCCACCACCAGCGGCGCCGACATGATTCGGTTCGAAGCCGCACGCTCGCGGGCGAGAAAGCTGCCGTCGCCGGGGTCGATCCAGTGCACGAAGCCTTCGAAATCGCCGACGACGATCGAGTTGCCGTACGCGCTGGGCGCGGTCACGTCCCTGAGCCGCAGTGCATTCTGGCGCCATCTCGGCGTGCCGCTGCCCCGCTCCAGCGCCACCAGTTCGCTGAATTCGTCGGTCACGTATACGCTGCTCACATCAACGCCCAGACCCGCGTAGCTGGAGAGTTCCTGTTGCCACAGCACTACGCCGTTCTCCAGCGCGACCCCGATCGCCCGTCCGTGATAGCCGACGGCGAATACGTCGTTGCCGGCCACCTGGAGTCCCGCGCTGATGTCCACCAGCCGATCCAGCTCGGTGCGTCCGGACGGGGCCGCGACGGCGAACTCCCAGAGCACATCGCCCGACGTCAACTGGTAAGCGCCCAGCCGGCCGTTGTCGAAACCGGCGACCACGCTGCTCCCGGCCACGTAGGGCGCCGTATTGCCCCGCATGGTCAGCGCCGGCACGGTCTGCACCACAGCCCAAAGTTCACGGCCATCCAGGCTGGAGTAGCCGCGGAGCCTGCCGTCCACTGTGCGCAATGCCACCACTTCGCCGCCAATGGCGGGAGGGGCAAGCACTTCCGCGCCTACCGCCCGGCGCCAGAGCTCCGAACCTGTTTCGGCTTCGAGCGCGATGAGTTCACCGTCGGTGGTGCCAAGCGCCAGGATGCCCGCGCCATAGGCCGGCCCGGCGGAAAGCGGCAGATCGGTCTGCTCCGACCAGCTCCGGCGGCCGCTTTCCAGGTCGATCGCGGCAACATCGCCGCCATGGCTTGCGGCGAACACCCGGGCGCCGTCGGTTGCCGGAGACAATCCAAGGCGGAGGCGTTCGGTGCTTCCGCCCACACGCGTACTCCACAGCCTGCGGACTTCCACTCGTTCGTCGAAGGACGCAAGTTCCGCCGGCGCTTCGCCGGAGTCGTTGTTGCGGCCGCAACCGACCGTCGCGGCGATCAGAGCAGCGGCCGTAAGTACCAGCAGCTCCTGGCGCCGGATCCACGCCGCGCCGAGACCCACCGGGATGCATCGTCGGCCAAATGCAGCGGAACTGTCGCCACGGGCTGCTGGCCAGCCGCTCATTCGACCGTCTCCGGGGGAACCGCCTCAACCTCCGGTGGCTCCGGGACCGCGGCCGGAAGATCGTCCAGCTTCATCTGCACCAGATTACGATCCACGAAGCCGGTTTCCTGGGCGTTGAGAGCCGCGTTGTAGGCTGCCCGGGCGCTGTCGGCGTCGCCCAGGGCGGCGTGGATGTCGCCTCGCACCTCGTTGTAACGCGCCGAAAAACTCCCCGGGGCGACATCAAGCACGGTCAACGCCTCTTCGTACGATTCGTCCTGCGCAAGCACCCTGGCCAGGCGAAGCCGCGCGATCAGCGCCAGCTCCGGATCGCTGGTGTTCTCCATCACGAACCGGAGGTCGTCAATGGCGCCGTCCACCTGGCCCACGTCGAGGCGGATCAATGCGACCAGCAGTCCGCCCTGGTCCGTATACGCACTGGACGGAAAATCGTCGCGCAATTCGTTCAGCAGATTGCGGGCGCTTCCCATGTCGTCGTCGCCGACCGCGTTGCGCAACTCCACGTAGATTGCGGCGGCTTCTTCCGCCGTCGTGTCCACATAGGCGTTGTAGCGGTTCCAGCCCAGCAAGCCGAGCACACCCAGGCCGATGCCGCCGACCAGGTACCAGCCGTTCTCTCGCCACCACTGGCGAAATATCTCGATCTGTTCTTTTTCGGAAAGAAACTCGTCCACCAGAATTCTCCCGGATTCGTGCATCCCGGCGTTCTCGCCGCCGAAGGAGGGTATTTTACGGCGAATTATCCCGAACTCGGAGCAATTCGGTCACCGCTTTCTCCAGGTCGCACTGCATTTGAGGCGAGTCTTCGCGCAATGGCTTGATGCTCAAGGCATTGTTTGCAAGCTCGTCGTCACCAAGGATCAAGCCTAGCAGCGCACCGCTGCGGTCGGCCCGCTTCATCTGCGACCGGAAGCTTCCGCCCGCGCAGTCCATCGTGATCCTGACGCCGGGCACCTGTTCCCGAAGCGCTTCGGCGATTCCCAACCCGCGCCGGCGTGCCTCGTCTCCCGCAATCACCAGGTAAGCATGAGGAGGACGTTGGGGTAGCGCGCAGCCCTCCTCCTCCATCAATTCAACCACCCTTTCAAGACCCAGGGCCCAGCCGATCGCCGGGGTATCCCTGCCGCCCAGTTGAGCGACCAATCCATCGTAGCGTCCACCGGAGCAGACGGCTCCCTGGGCGCCCAGGCGGTCCGTCACCCATTCGAAGACGGTGCGCGTATAGTAATCCAGGCCGCGCACGAGCCGCGGGTTGATCCGGTACTCCACCCCGGCATCGTCCAGCAACTCCGTCAGGCGCTTGAAGTGCGCTGCGGAGTCGTCGTCGAGGTAACCGCTCAGCACCGGAGCCCCGGCAATCAACTCCCCGAGGCGGGGATCCTTGCTGTCGAGGATTCGAAGCGGGTTCCGCCGCAGACGCTCCAGGCTATCGGCGTCCAGCACGTCGCCGGCAGCGGAAAAATAGTCCTGCAGCGCTTCCCGGTAACCGGCGCGGCAGGCCGGCGTTCCGAGAGAATTGAGTTCCAGTCGCGGACTCGAGAGACCCAGCCTCTCCCAGATCCGCGCCGACATGACGATGATCTCGGCATCCACTTCGGGGCCGGCGAAGCCGATGGCCTCCACGTCGATCTGGTGGAACTGACGGTAGCGCGCCTTCTGGGGGCGCTCGTGGCGAAACATCGGGCCGGAACACCACAACTTCTGCTGCCGGTTGTGAAACAGGCCGTGGCTGAGGCCGGCCCGAACCACGCTGGCGGTTGCCTCTGGACGAAGGGTCACGCTGTCACCGCTTCGGTCCGTGAAGGTGTACATTTCCTTCTGGACGATATCGGTGGTTTCGCCGATGGACCGGCTGAACAGTTCGGTGCGCTCCATGACCGGAAGCCGGATCCGCCGGTATCCGTAGGCATCGAATACCGCCTGCGCCGCCGATTCCACGGCTGACCAGAGCGCTCCGGCGTCCGGAAGGACGTCGTTCATGCCGCGTATCCGTTTAATCTGCATCTGTATGGACCGGCGATTTCGGCGTTACGGAGTCTCGTCGACGATAAAGTTGGCTGTGGTCGTGCCGGCCGCGGGTGGTGGGATTGGCCAGGGCTGATCGTTGATCGACAACTGGACGCCGCCAGGGTTCCCCAGCAGGAAAGACAGCGGCGGTACGCCTGCCAGGTTGGCGGTCGTCCCGGCACTGGCCAGGTCATAGTAGAGTGAATTGCCGTTGCCGTCGCTCACTTCCGTCCAGGAGTCCTCCTCGAAGCTGAGTGCGACGCGAACCAGTGGTCCGTCGGCCGGTTCGGCCGCGACCGTATCCGTCAAGGCGGCGGGGCCCGGTTCGGCGGCGATTTCCGGGGGTTGCGGTTCGACCCCGGGAGCCGTACCGACAGGCGGCTGCCCGCCGGAGGGCGCCGGGTCCGCCTCACCGGACTCGGCCGGCTGTTCTACGGGCGCCGACACGTTGCCGGGCGGGGGTTCTACGGTTGGCGATTCCGCGGTACCGGGTTCAATGGCGGCCGGAGCGTCCTCCGGTTCGGATTCTGTGGCCGACGCATCGTCGGGTATCGGTATCTCCCCGGGCGGCGATTCCCCGGTTGACGGTTCCACGGGATCGGGTTCAAGGGCGGAAGGTTGCGCGGCCGGCCCCACCGCGACGTCCTGATCGGGCAAAGCCGCAGCCTCTTCCGGAACCGGCTCCATCTGCGCAGGTGTCGGCACCGGTTCTTCCACGTCCGGGGACACGACATCCGAAATCAAATCCCTGCCGGCCCACGTGAACCACAAGGCCGGAATTCCCAGAATGAGAACCAGCGCTCCGATGAGCAGAGGCGCCAGAAACCTGCTCTCTTCGGGAATGGGTTCGCTGTACGTGACCGGTGCGTCCTGGGTATCCGTCTGTCCGGTGTAGCGGTGGAGCAGATCGTCATATTCCAGGCCGAAGCGGCTGGAAAGGTGCCTGAGGTATCCCTTGACGAATACCGGAGCGGGGAGTTCCCCGAACCGGTCATCTTCGAGCGCCTCCAGCAAGCGGGACTCGACTCGCAGCTCCGCAGCCATTTGCCCGACCGTCAGACCATGCCTCTCGCGGGCCGCTGCGAGGATACTGCCCAGGGTTTCGACGCCTTCTTCCGGACGTTGGTCTTCGGGCGGATGCATATTAAGGTCTTCCGCCATTTCCCAACCGCTCGAGTTGTGCCGATTCCGGGGACTCCGGAAATTGTTCGCGCAGCGTGGATGCGCAGCGCCGGGCGTTGCCGCGGTTCCCCAACCGGGTCTCTACCTGGAAACAGAGCCAGGCCGCTTGTGCACTGTCCGGCGCGCTTTCGGAATGGCGGCCCAGGAAGCGTCGCGCCACGTCGAGTTCGTTGTTGGCGAAGGCCAGCGCCGCCAGATTGAACAGGCCATCCGCGTAGATCGGGTTCCGTGCCAGTGCGTCGCGCAGGTATTGCTCCGCCCTTGCGCCGTCGCCGGCGTTGCGGGCGCAAATCCCGGCGTTGGTCAGGGCCACTTCGGGCGTGTGATAACGAGGATTGCCCGCCGCGCGCAGGAACAACGGCTCGGCGTCGCTCCAACGCTCGTGACGGCAGAGAAATACGCCGAAACTATTGGCTGTCGCCGGGTCGTTCGGCGCCAGCCGGATGGCGCGCCGGTGGTGGTCCCGGGCCTCCTCGACGTCGCCCAACCGGTCGTAGACCATGGCGATGGTGCTGTGGGCTTCGGCCAGGCGCGGATCATGGTCCAGCGCCCGGTCCAGCCGCTCCAGCGCCAGCGTCAGGCGTCCCTGGCGAAGATACGCCGCGCCCAGATTGAGGTTGGCAACGGCCGCGCCGCCGGACGCTGCCGTGCTCGAAGCGCTCGTTGCCGACGTGCTCACGCAGCCCTGGCATAGCAGCAGCACGCCCAGCGGGAGCATCGGATATCGGTTCAGGAAGCGCACGCGCCCGCCGCCCTGAATCGCTTCTCTCCAAGCCGTACCCGCACGCGATTCGTGACCCGGCCCGCCAGTTGACCGCAGGCGGCATCGATATCGTCGCCCCGCGTGCGGCGCACGGTCGCCACGACGCCCCTGGAGCGCAGATGCGTACAGAATCGATCGATGGTTTCCGACGCGGAGCATCGATAGGCCGCACCCGGGAACGAGTTGAACGGAATCAGATTGACCTTGGCGGGACGGTCGCGCAGCAATCCCGCCAGGCGTGCGGCGTCATCCAGACTGTCGTTCACACCGGCCAGCATCACGTATTCGAACGTGATCTGCCGGGAAGCCAGACCCTCGGCGTAGCGCCAGCAGGCCTGCAGCAGTTCCGCGATGGGGTGCCGCCGGTTGATGGGCACCAGTTCATCGCGGAGAGCGTCGGTGGGGGCGTGCAGCGAAACCGCGAGCGCCACGTTGCAATCCTTCGCGAGCCGCCGGATCTGGGGCACAAGCCCTACGGTGCTGATGGTGACCCGCCGACGCGACAACCCCAGCCCATGGTCATCCGTGAGCAGCCTGGCCACGGGAACCACTTCGTTGTAGTTGGCGAGCGGTTCACCCATGCCCATGAACACGATGTTGGTGATGGCCGAAGGCGAGCCCAGCGCCCGATTGGCGAGCAGCACCTGACCGAGGATTTCCGCGGCCTTCAGGTTCCGATTGAAACCGCTGTGTCCCGTGGCGCAGAACGGGCAGTCCATGACGCACCCGGCCTGGGACGAGATACACAGCGTCGAGCGATTCGGCTCGGGGATATGGACGGTCTCCACAACCTGTCCGGCGCCCACGTTCACCAGCCATTTGCGGGTGCCGTCGGCAGATTCCGCGACGCGGCCGGCCGGCGGTATCGCAAGCGTGGCGATTTGCCCGAGTTTCTTTCGAAGATGCAGGCTGATGTCCGTCATCTCCTGGAAGTCGAGGACTCCGCGCGCGTAAATCCAGCGCATGACCTGCCGCGCCCGAAAGGGCTTTTCGCCTATGGCCGTGAAAAACTCGGCCAGCGCATCCGGGGCAAGACCGATCAGGTTCAGCCTTTCCGGTCGGGAATCGACGGCATCTATCCCGCTTGTCGCGTGCGCGTGCAAATTTCCGTACTGTCAAAAAAGAAGTCGATCTCCCGGGCTGCGGTGTCCGGTCCGTCCGACCCGTGGACCACGTTCTCCTGGATGGACGATGCGAAGTCCGCCCGGATCGTTCCCGCGGCGGCGTCAGCCGGGTTCGTCGCGCCCATGATCTCGCGGTTCCTGTCGATCGCGCCCTCGGCCTCGAGCACCTGGACCACGACGGGCCCGGAGGTCATGTACTCCACCAACTCCTGGTAGAAGGGTCTGTGCCGGTGGACCTCGTAGAAGCCTTCCGCCTGCTGGCGGGTCAGGTGCAGCATCTTTGCCGCGACGATTTGCAGCCCGCCCTGCTCGAAGCGCCGGTACACTTCGCCGATCAGGTTACGCTGCACGCCATCGGGTTTGACGATGGATAGAGTCCTTTCGATTGCCATTCTCGTCCTGCTGTCGTCTTGAGCCCTGTTTTTGGTCGAACCTATACGCTGAAGCTCTCGCCGCACCCGCATTCGCCCTTGACGTTCGGGTTGCGGAACTTGAAGGCTTCGTTGAGACCTTCCTTGACGAAGTCCACCTGTGTTCCGTCGATGAGTTTCAGACTGTCGTTGTCCACCACGACCGTGATGCCGGACTCGTTGAAGACGGCGTCCGCCGGTTCGATGGCGTCCGCATAGTCGATGATGTAGGCGAAGCCAGAGCAACCGGTCTTCCTGATACCGATGCGAAGTCCGACGCCACGGCCGCGCCGGTCGAGGTACTGGCGTACTCGACCGGCGGCGCTCTCTGTCAACGATATCGACATCCTTCAACCCTTGTGTTCATCGAGTCTGCGCCGGCACGCGGCGAGCGCATCCTCCAGAAGCAGCAATTTTCCCAGTTTTTCCACGGGTATGCCCAGTGTTTCGAGGCACTTGCGCATGGAAAGTTCGTCCAGCGCCCCGGCGGGACGGCCTTCCAGCCGCTCGGCGGTCCACTCGGCCGCAGCCACCGTATGGGGGCAACCGTAGACATTGTAGCGGACGGTATGGATGGCGCCGTGCAGCATCCGCAGCTGGAACCGGACCCAGACGTTCAGGGTTCGATCTTCGGCCTCACCGGAAACCAGCCCCGATGCGCCGTCGTTCAATGGCCCGGCCCGATGCGCCGACAGAAACCTCTGCCGTACCTGAGAGTCGTAGTCCATGCAAAACGCTATAGTCTATCTCGGAATTCTCTCTTGCTGCTACCGATTTCGACACGTCCCGAATGCCCGTAGCAGGCGGTCCTTATCATGGATTCGGGCGCCCGGCCGGGGCCTACTCGGCGGTCCAGTTCGGGGCGCCGCGAGCCAGGGCCCGAAGGCGCGCAACCTCTGCACGCATGCGCTCTGCCACGTGGTCGATCTCCGCCTCCGTCGTGAAACGGCCCACGCTGAAGCGCAGCGTGGCGGCCGCCAGAGCGTCGCTGAGCCCCATCGCACTCAATACGTAGGACGGCTCCGGAATGTCCGAATTACAGGCCGACCCCGTGGACACGGCCATTTCACTGACGGCGAGCTGGAGACTCTCGGCCTGAACGCCGGGAAACGTGACATTGAGCACATGGGGAGACCGTTGCGTGGGATGACCGTTCAACCGTACGCCCTCGATGGCGCTCAACCCGTTCCAGAGCCGGTCGCGGCGCTCGGCCAGTTGGGCGCCTTCCTGGTCGGGGTCCGCCAGTTCCAGTGCTTCGCCGAAGCCGACAATCTGGTGCGTGGCAAGCGTGCCCGGCCGCAATCCGCCTTCCTGCTCGCCACCGTGAATCAACGGCTGCACGTTGACGCCCTTGCGGATGTAGATGGCCCCGATTCCCATGGGACCGTAGGTCTTGTGGGCCGTAAGGGAAGCCAGGTCCACGGGCCAGTCATCGAGTTTCAGGGGCACCTTGCCCGTACTCTGGGCTGCGTCTGCATGGAACAGTACGCCCCGTTGATGGCAACGCTTGCCGATGGCGGCGATATCCTGAACCACTCCGGTTTCGTTGTTGACGTGCATGATCGAAACCAGCACCGTGTCGTCGCGGATACACGCCTCGACCGCGTCCGGGCTGATGACGCCGTCGTCGTCGTGATCCACGAAGCTGACGGTGCAGCCCCGGGATTGCAGGGCGCCGGCCGTATCCAGCACCGCCTTGTGTTCCAGGCGAGAGGTGATCAGGTGGCGTCCGCGGTGTTTGTTGGCCGCCATGGCGCCCAGCAGCGCCAGGTTGTCCGATTCGGTGGCCCCTGAAGTGAAACGAATCGTTTCCGGCGACGCACCGACGCGCTGCGCGATCTGTGCGCGCGCCTTCTCCACTCTGGCCCTGGCGCGTTGACCGGGCGGATGGGATGACGACGGATTGGCCGAGTCGCCCTCCAGGCCCAGGCATTCGGTCATCGCCTCGATGACCCGTTGATCCACCGGAGTGGTGGCCGCGTAATCCAGGTAGATTTCGCCGGGTTGCACTCAACCCTCCTTTCGTCCGCCTTGCAGCGCCGTGAGCGCACCGCGCAGGATGTTGATCTCGTTGCGGTCCAGGCCACTGCGCTGGAAGATCCGGCGCAGGCGCAATTTCAGTTGCCTGGGCCTTTCCGGGTTCAGAAACTCCGCAGTGCTCAGGGCCGATTCCAGGTGCCGGTAGAACCCCTCCAGTTCCGCGGCTGTCGCCGGGGGCGCTTCACGCTCCTCCAGCCCGGGCGCCGCCCAGGCACCGGCCTTCCCACGCTCGCGTGGGGCATCGTTGCCTGCTTCCCTGCGATCGAGTAGCGCCACCCGTAATTCGTAGCAGAGTACCTGAACAGCCATGGCGACGTTCAGGGAACTGTAGGCGGGATTCGCCGGAATATGCACCACCTGATTGCAGAGGCCCAGGTCCTCGTTGGTAAGCCCGGAATGTTCGGGCCCGAAGACCATGGCAACGGGCGTATGCGGCGCATGATCAAGGAGCGCTGCAGCACTGCGGCGGGGGTCGGCCACCGGCCAGGACAGGCGGCGCGGCCGGGCGCTCGCGCCGGCCACGAATCCGCAGTCGGCGATGGCGTCGCCCAGCGAATCCACGATGTGGGCGCGAGCCAGCACGTCGTCCGCTCCGGAGGCCCTCGCGGTGGCTTCGGCGCTGGGAAAGTCCCGAGGCGCGACCAATACCAGTTCATCCAGGCCCATGGTCTTCATGGCGCGCGCGCTGGCGCCGATGTTGCCGGGGTGGGAAGTCTCGACGAGGACGATGCGCACCGGGATCTGCATTGAAGTAACTGGGCCTTGAAGGTCTTCGGTTCGGAGTTGCCGCAAACAAGCGAGTATTCTACGCTTGCGCCGCCTGAGTATCGGTCCCGCCACGCAGATCCCTATGCACGCAATGGTCAATATCGCCGTTCGCGCCGCCCGCGAAGCCGGCGCCATCATGATGCGCCACGTCAATCGGCTGGAGGCGCTGGAGGTTGTGGACAAGGGGCGCAACCAGTTTGTCAGCGAAGTGGACCGGCTGGCGGAAGAGGCCATCATCAACGTCATCCACGAATACCATCCCGAGCATTCGATCCTGGCCGAAGAGAGCGGGGCGCGGGGCGAGCACGAGTACCAGTGGATCATCGACCCGCTGGACGGCACCACCAACTATCTTCATGGGTTTCCGGTCTTCGCGGTTTCCATCGCGGTGAGCCGGGCGGGGCAACTGGAGCACGGCGTGGTCTACGACCCCCATCGCCAGGAGGTGTTCACCGCGAGCCGGGGTCAGGGCGCGCAGTTGGACAACCGCAGGATCCGGGTCAGCAAGCAGGCCCGCCTGCACCAGGCATTGGTTGCGACGGGACTTCCGTACCGGGCCAACAAGGAGCATCTCGACAACTACATCGAGATGCTCAAGGCGGTCATCAACAACAATGCGGGCGTGCGCCGTGCGGGCTCGGCAGCCCTTGACCTCTGCTACGTCGCCGCGGGACGCGTCGACGGATTTTGGGAACTGGGACTCAAGCCCTGGGACATCGCGGCGGGCGCTCTGATCATCCGCGAGGCCGGCGGAAGGATCAGCGATTACCGCGGCACGGACCGGTTCCTGGAGAGCGGCGATGTTGTCGCCGGTACGCCCAAGGTCTACGCTGCGTTGTCGAAGCTGTTCGCTCCATACGCGCCCGGGTAGCCCAGCGCGATTCGCTGCGGTTGCAGCGCGCCCTCAAGGCAGCGAATCTAACTCCTCGCGCTTGGGCGGTATGAGATCGGCGGGCGAGACGTTGAGGGCCAATGCCGATGCGCTGGCAACGTATATCGACGAATACGTCCCCACGACGACACCGACGATGAGCGCCAGCGCGAAACCGGACACGGTCTCGCCGCCCAGCAGGAACAGGCAGATCAGCACCAGCAAGGTCGTGAAGCTGGTGATCATGGTGCGGCCCAGCATCTGGTTGATGGAGCGGTTTATCACCTCCACCGCGCTGCCGCGGCGCATCAGCCGGAAGTTCTCCCGGATCCGGTCGAAGACGACGATGGTGTCGTTGAGCGAATAGCCGATGGTGGCGAGGATGGCCGCGAGTATGGTCAGGTCGAAGCCGAAGCCGAAGATGGAGAAGAAACCCACCACGACGATGACATCGTGGACCAGTGCGGAAATCGTGCCAGCGGCGAATTTCCAGCGGAACCTCAGCATGACGTAGACGAAGATGAGCACCAGGGCGATCAGCATCGCCAGCCCGCCCCTTTCCGTCAGTTCCTCGCCCACCTGAGGCCCGACGAAATCGGCCCGGCGCAATTCCACGGTCGGGTCCCGCGCCTGCAGCGCAGCCAGGACGCGGGCTCGGGTATCGCCCTCCTCCGATTCCGCCTGCAGCGGCAGGCGCACGAGCACGTCGCTGGTCGTGCCGAAATTCTGCACCAGCGGGTTTTCGAAACCTTCCTCGTTCAGCGCCGCGCGAATGTCGGCCAGGTCCGCCTCGCCCTCGTAGGTGAGTTCCAGCAGATCGCCGCCGGTGAAGTCGAGGCCGAAGTTCAGCCCGCGGGCGACCAGCGACACCAGCGAAGCGGCGATCACCACCGCGGAAACCGCCACCGCCACGCGGCGGGCGCCCATGAAGTCGATGTTGAGCCTCGCGGTATCCACGCTCAGGTCCTGACGGTGCCGATGGCCAGTCTGTCCACACGCCGGTACCCGTAGATCAGGTTGACCACGACTCGGGTGCCGACGATCGCGGTGAACATCGACGTCACGATGCCCAGGCCCAGGGTGGTGGCGAAGCCGCGGATCGGGCCGGTGCCGAAGACCCACAGCACGCTGGCGGCGATCAACGTGGTGATGTTGGCGTCGGCGATGGTGGAAAACGCCTTCTCGTAGCCGGCTCGTATGGCCGCCTGAGGTGAGTTTCCGTTACGCAATTCCTCGCGTATGCGTTCGAATATCAGCACGTTGGCATCCACCGCCATACCCACGGTGAGCACGATGCCGGCAATGCCAGGCAACGTCAGCGATGCCTGCAGCATGGACAGCAGCGCCACGATCAGGACCAGGTTGGCGAACAGCGCCAGGTCCGCCGTCAACCCGAAAATGCGGTAGTACGCGGCCATGAACAGCACCACGAGCAGGAAGCCGGTGAGCACCGCGGCGCGCCCCCGGTCGATATTGTCCTGCCCCAGGCTGGGTCCGATGGTGCGTTCCTCCACCTTGAAGATCGGTGTGGCCAGTGCGCCGGCGCGCAACAGCAGCGCCAGGTCCTGCCCCTCGAAGGGCGTCACCCCGGTGATCTGGAAGTTGGTGGAGAAAATGCCGCGGATGGTCGCCACGTTGATCACGGTTTCTTCGCGGGTATTGCGAATGATCTGCTCGCCGTCGCGCTCGAGGAGTTCCGGCTTCTCCTCCACGTACAGCACCGCCATGGGCCGGTTGAGGTTGGCCTGGGTGGTTTCCAGCATCCGATTGCCGCCCTGACTGTTGAGCCGGACATTGACCGCGGGCTGGCCCTGGGAATAGATGAACGTGGCATCGGTGAGCTGATCCCCGGACACGATCAGGTCGCGGCGCAGGAGCGTCGGCGTTCCGTCGCGCTGGTAGCGGAGAATCGATCCCAGCGGCGGTCGTCCGGTCCGGTCCGCGGTGAAGGCGTCGTTCTCCCAGTCCACCAGCCGGAACTCCACCGTAGCGGTGGCGCCGAGGATGCGCTCCGCCTGGGCCGGATCCTGCACGCCGGGAAGCTGCACCACGATGCGGTTCAGTCCCTGGCGTTGCACCACCGGTTCGGCCACCCCCAGTTCGTTGACCCGGTTCCGCAGGGTGACGGTGTTCTGCTGGATGGCAAAATTCTGCCGCTCGACGATCAGCGTCTGGGTGGGTTCCACCCGGAATCCCGGCAGGCCGTCGACCGTCGTGCGGTTGACGTTGATGCCGGGCGTGCCGCCGAGGAGCGTTGCGCTTGCCTGCGGGTCGAGCACGCGGATGATTTCCTCCGCATCGTCCATCCTCTCCGAATCCTGGATGCCGACGCTGACGACGCGGCCCTGGAGGTCGACGCCGCCGTTGCGGATATTCTCTTCCCGCAGCCGCGTGCGCAGATCCGTCTGATAGGTCTGCATGAACTGGTCCAGCGCGGAGTCCAGGTCGACCTGGTAGAGGAAGTGCACGCCGCCGCGCAGGTCGAGCCCCAGGCTCATGGGCTCGAGCCCCAGAAAGCCTAACCAGCCGGGCGTCCTGGGCGCCAGCGTCAGGGCGACGATGTGAAACGGCATGGCCTCACCAAGGACCTCGCTGCCGCTCAGCTGGGACGCAACTTCGGGGAAGCGCACGACCACCGCCTCGTCTTCGAGGATCACGGATGAAAAATCGATCTCCTGCTCGTCCAGGGCGGCGACGATCTGCCCGCGGACGATGTCCGTCATGGGGTTGCCGTCCTCGCGGGTGATTTGCAGCGCGGGGTCGTCGCCGTAGATGTTCGGCAGCGCGAACAGGGCGCCGCCGACGATCACCACGAGCACCAGGATATTGACCCAGAGTGGATAGCGGTTCATGGCAGGTCCGGTCAGGCGTTCTTGACGGTGCCGGGGGGCATCACCCCGGAGATGGTGTTGCGCTGCACTTTCAGGGAAACCCCTTCGGCGACCTCAACCGTCACCCAGGTTTCGCTGACCTTGGTGACCTTGCCCAGCAGGCCGCCCCCGGTCACCACTTCCTGGCCGCTGGCCAGTTCCGATACCATTTGCCGATGCTCCTTGGCGCGCTTGCTCTGGGGACGGATCAGGAGGAAATAGAACAGCACGAAAATGATGATCAGCGGCAGGAACTGAATGAAGGGATTGGCTGCCCCGCCCGTCTGGGCCCATGCTGTACTGATGAAGAAATCCATGGTGCGTTCGCTGCGGATGATCCGGCGGAGCGCGGTATTATGACATAGGTTGCCGGTGTCCTGTCCCGTGAACATTTGCCATTTCAGCGCGTTCCACGTGGTCAGTGGCGAGGTGCTGTCAGGCTTCGGCTGCGGCCCCGGTGCGCGCTCTTGCCCATTCCCCGAAGCGTCCCTGCTCGATGGCGCTGCGCATCTCACCCATCAGATCATGGTAGTAGTGCAGGTTGTGTATTGTGGCCAGGGTTGAACCCAGGATTTCGTTGCACTGCTGCAGATGGCGGATATAGGCGCGGCTGTAGCTGCGGCAGGTGGAACAGGAACAGGCAGGATCCACCGGCCCCGTGTCGTCTCGAAATCGGCCGTTGCGAATGTTGATCCTGCCGTCTCGAGTAAAGAGTTGCCCGTTACGTGCATGGCGCGTCGGTATGACGCAGTCGAAGATGTCCATTCCACGGGAGACGGCGCAGACCAGATCTTGCGGCGTACCCACGCCCATGAGGTAGCGCGGCCGCTCCCGGGGCATCGCGGGCTCCAGCGCTTCGAGCACATCGAGGCGTTCGCTTTCCGACTCGCCCACCGCCAGTCCACCCACGGCATATCCGTCGAAACCGATCTCCGCCAGCCCGGCCATGGAAGCCTGCCGCAACGAGGGGTAAATCCCGCCCTGGACGATACCGAAGAGTGCCGCGGATGTATTCGCCGGTTTCAGGGCGTCGAACCGGCTGCGGCTGCGCTCTGCCCAGCGCAGGGACAACTCCATGGAAGCCCGCGCATCGTCCTCGCTGACGGGATATGAAGTGCACTCGTCGAGCACCATGACCACGTCGGCATCGAGATGGTGCTGGATGGTGATAGAACTTTCCGGCGTCAGCCTCACCAGGTCGCCGTCGACGGGCGAGCGGAATTCCACACCGTCCTCGTCGAGTCGGCGCAAGGTCTTGAGGCTCCACACCTGAAACCCGCCGGAGTCCGTGAGCAGCGGCCCGTGCCATCCCATGAATTCGTGCAGCCCGCCATGGGCGCGAATCACTTCCACGCCGGGCCTGAGCATCAGGTGAAAGGTATTGCCGAGGATGATGCGGCTGCCCGCCCTGTGGAGTTGCTCGGGATCGACCGCCTTCACGGTACCGTAGGTGCCCACGGGCATGAACGCGGGAGTTTCAACCACGCCGCGGGGGAAAGTCATTCGCCCCCGGCGGGCCGCCCCGTCAGTCTGCAGCAACTCGAATTTCATGGCTGAATCAGCATGGCGTCGCCGTAACTGAAGAACCGATAGCGCTGAGCCACTGCATGGCGGTACGCCGCGAGCATTCGGTCGCGCCCCGCGAACGCGCAGACCAGCATCAACAACGATGACTCCGGCAGGTGAAAGTTGGTGATCAGCGCATCAACAACACGGAACTGGAATCCGGGTCGGATGTAGAGTGACGTCTCACCGTCAAAAGGCTGGAGCAGCCTGTCAGCAGCGGCGCTTTCCAGGGCGCGGACCGTAGTGGTGCCCACCGCAACGACACGCCCGCCCTGCTGCCGTACCTGCTGAATCAGCGCGCACAATTCAGGCGTCACCCGGCACCATTCGGAGTGAAGGTGATGATCTTCGATGCGTTGTGTTCGCACCGGGGCAAAGGTGCCGATTCCCACGTGCAGGGTCAGATATGCGGTCTCAACCCCCCGCTCGTGAAGCGCCTGAATCAGATCCGCGTCGAAATGCAATCCGGCCGTCGGGGCCGCGACGGACCCGTCATCGCGAGCGTAGACGGTCTGGTATCGGCCCCGGTCCTCGGGCGCCGCGCTGCGGCGGATGTACGGCGGCAGCGGGACTTCGCCATGCGTCTGGAGGAGCGGCTCGATATCGGTGTTGAATTCCAGCCGAAACAGCGAGCCGCGCCTGCCCAGAACGTGAGCGCTGGAACCATTGGCGAGGCGCAGTTCGGAGCCGGCGCGTGGACTCCGGCTGGCCTTGATCTGAGCCGTCGCCGTTCGCGTGCCGGTAACGCGCTCCAGCAGCATCTCAACCCGCCCACCCGTGGTCTTGCGGCCGCGGAGACGGGCGCGGATGACACGAGTGTCGTTCAGGACGAGCAGATCACCGGCTTTCAACAAGCCGGGTAAGTCCGAGAAACGCCGATCTGCCGTTGAATCGCCGTCAGCGACCAGCAGGCGGCTCGCCGTGCGCTCGGGCAACGGCTGTTGCGCGATAAGTTCCGCCGGCAGATCGTAGTGAAACTCTGTGCGGTCCATGGCGCCGCGATTCTAACTCAGCCGTCTGCGACGAAAGTCCCGTGTCGCACCGAGACCGGCGTTTGCCTGGCACCTGCTGCCGAAAACGACCTGCGCCCCTGAACTCCGGCGGGACAAGACCGGCCAGAAGCCCCATATGAATTGCGTGACGCGCGCTCAGGGCGTAGTTTCAGGTTTCAGCGCCTTCGAACAAAGAGTTTCGCCATGACGGTCATCGCCCAACGCCTCTCTCGCATCAAGCCTTCGCCCACCAATGCCCTGACCGGTCTGGTGGCCGAATTGAAGGCCGCCGGCCGCGACATCATTGGGCTCGGTGCGGGGGAACCCGACTTCGACACACCTTCCAACATCAGCGCCGCGGGCAAGCGGGCCATCGATGAGGGCCAGACCCGGTACACGCCGGTGCCGGGGACAATGGAACTACGGCAGGCCATCTGCGGCAAGTTCGCACGCGAAAACGGTCTCGACTATGCGCCCAACCAGATCATCGTCAGTTGTGGAGGCAAGCAGGTGCTTTACAACGCGCTCATGGCGACGCTGGACCCGGGGGATGAGGTCATCATCCCGGCGCCGTACTGGGTCTCCTATCCCGACATGGTCCTTCTCGCCGAAGGAACGCCGGTGATCGTTGAAGGCCGGGAGGCGCATGGTTTCAAGGTGACGGCGCAGGACCTGGAAGCAGCGATCACGCCACGGACGAAGTGGGTGATGCTCAACTCGCCCAGCAACCCGACGGGCGCCGCCTACACCCGCGACGAACTCAGGGCACTGACCCAGGTTGTCCTTCGGCATGATCATGTCTGGGTCATGACCGATGACATCTACGAGCACGTCGTTTACGACGGGTTCGAGTTCACGACTGTGGCCCAGGCCGAGCCCGGACTTCTCGATCGCACGCTGACCATCAACGGCGTCTCCAAGGCGTACGCGATGACCGGTTGGCGGCTGGGCTACGGCGCCGGCCCGGTGGAACTAATCCGAGCGATGACGGTGGTGCAGTCGCAGTCCTCGACGCATACGTCGTCGGTCAGCCAGGCGGCCGCCGTGGAGGCGCTGAACGGCAGACAGGATTTCATTCAACCGCACAACCAGGCGTTCAGGGAGCGGAGGGATATGGTTGTTTCCATGCTCAACGACACGGCGGGCGTTTCCTGCCGGACGCCGGAGGGAGCCTTCTATGTCTATCCTTCCTGCGGGGAGTTGATTGGCCGGAGGGCGGCCGATGGAACGGTAATATCGGATGATTCCGCGTTCTGCACGTACCTGTTGGAAAGCGAGGGTGTTGCGGTGGTGCCGGGCGCAGCGTTCGGGATGTCGCCCTATTTCCGGATTTCCTATGCCGCTTCCACCGAGTCGCTGAGCGAGGCATGCTCGCGGATTCAGCGGGCTTGCGCGGCGCTGGGTTGACCGGCGCCGGTTCATGTTGTCCGCGACAGCCGCCAACAGGGAAGATGGACTGGGCAGCTTCGTCTCGGGTAGCGTTGACGGGCCATTGAATCCAACCTGCAAGCCGATGCCTCCGCTCCAGATGCCCCGACTCCAGTCGCCACCGATCCAAAGGGACAGCCGATGCCACTGAAATCCGCCAAGGCAGATACTTCACCGCTGGCCGCTCAGCTTAGCCGCGAACTCGAGGGCGAAACCCTCTTCGACGCATACAGCCGCGGCCGCTACAGCACGGATGCCTCGGTGTACCAGATCCAGCCCATCGGCGTGGTCGTGCCGCGCACCCGCCAGGATGTGCTCGCAACCATCCAGATAGCCGCCGAGCACGGCGTGCCGCTGCTGCCCCGCGGCGCCGGGACATCCCAGTGCGGTCAGACCGTGGGCGAAGCGCTGGTCGTCGATGCGAGCAAATCCCTGCGCGAAGTCCGGTCTTTCCAGCCGTCGGCACGGACCATTTCAGTCGATCCGGGCATTGTCCTGGACGAGCTGAACCGGTTCCTCAAGCCCCATGGGTTGTTTTTCCCGGTGGACGTCTCGACCTCCAGTCGCGCCACCATCGGAGGCATGGCGGGCAACAACAGTGTCGGCGCGCGCTCCCTGCACTACGGCCACATGGTGGACAATGTCATCGGCATTCAGGCCGTACTCGCGGACGGGGAGGTGCTCGACTGCCGTCCCCAAGGCGCTGTACCGCCGGGTTCCCACAGCAGCATCCACCGCGCGCGACCGAACTCCCAGGGCAGCAATGGCCAACCTCGGCCGCGTTCCCGCCGCGGCAATGGCTCCGGCAGTGACCGGATGGGTGCTCTGACCGACAGGATGCGCACACTTTACGAGCGCAACGCTGACGAGATCGACCGGCGTTTCCCCAAGGTCGCGAGAAACGTGGCGGGCTACAACATAAATCGGCTTGGCCGCGACGACATGAACCTGGCGGAGCTGCTGGTGGGATCCGAGGGCACGCTTGCCTGGTTCCAGGAACTGGAGTTGGCGCTGCAGCCCATCCCGGCACACAAGGTTCTTGGCATCTGTCACTTTCCCAATTTCCGCGCAGCGATGGAGTCGGTGCAGCACATCATCCGGCTCGATCCCGCCGCCACCGAGCTGATCGACCGGACCGTACTGGAACTGGCTGCGGAGATTCCGGCGTTCAGTTCGACCCTTCGCACCTTCATCCGCGGCTCGCCGGTGGCGGTGCTGCTGGTGGAATTCGCCGGCGATGAACTTGACGAACAGTTGCGAAACCTGGATCGGCTCGAGGAACTGATGGGCGATCTGGGATTGCCTGGCAGCGTGCTGCGCGCCGAATCCGCGACACTGCAGGCCAAGGTGTGGTCGCTGCGAAAGGCGTCACTGAACATCGTCATGTCGATGAAGGGCGACGGCAAGCCCATCTCCTTCGTGGAGGACTGCGCTGTTCCGCTGGAGAACCTCGCGGACTACACGCAGCGACTGACCGACGTCTTCTCGCGGCACGGCACCACGGGTACCTGGTACGCGCATGCCGGAGCGGGTTGCCTGCACGTGCGCCCGATACTGAATCTGAAGCAGGAGAACGACATTGCGAACTGGCGTTCGATTGCCGCCGAAGCGCATGCCATGGTGCGCGAATACAAGGGTACCCACTCCGGTGAGCATGGCGACGGCCTGGTCAGATCCGAGTTCCTGGAGCCGATCCTGGGCACGCAGATCGTGTCCGCATTTCGCGAGGTGAAGGACAGTTTCGACCCGGACGGGCGATTCAATCCGGGCAAGATCATCGATCCGCCGCGCATGGACGAGCGCAGCATCCTGAGGTTCTCTGACCGGTACCAGCCGCTGCAACCGAAGGAAGCGCTGGACTGGTCGGCCTGGGGCGGTTTCCATCGGGCCACCGAAATGTGCAACAACAACGGCGCCTGCCGCAAGGCAAGGGGCGGCGTGATGTGCCCGTCGTTTCGGGTGACGCAGAACGAGAAACACGTCACCCGCGGGCGGGCGAACAGCCTGCGACTGGCGCTGACAGGACAGTTGCCTACCGATGCGCTGACATCGAAGGAACTGTACGAAACCATGGATCTCTGCGTCGGCTGCAAGGCCTGCAAGCGCGAGTGCCCCACGGGCGTGGACGTGTATCGCATGAAGATCGAATTTCTCAACGCTTACCGGAAACGGCGGGGGCTCACCTGGCGGGACCGCATCATTGCTTTCCTGCCGCGCTATGCGCCTTGGGCGGCCCGATTCGCGCCGCTCGCGAACACCGTCAACCTGGGCGCGACGGGCCGCTTCCTGCGGGCGTCCCTGCTGGGTTTCACCGCCGAGCGGCCATTGCCCGCATGGCGCCGCCGGGTATTTCGCGGTGCGCACGAAAGGGTCCGGAAAGGTCCCGAAGTCGTCCTGTTGGTCGACACATTCAACACCTATTTCGAGCCTGAAACGGCCAGGGCCGCGTCGAATGTGCTCAATGCCGCCGGTTACCGCGTCGTGACTCCCGGGTCGGTCCGGGGCGGCAGGCCCCTGTGCTGCGGCCGGACCTTCCTGAACGCGGGATTGGTGGACGAAGCAAGAACGGAAGCACGCCGGGTGATCGAGACGCTCAAGCCCTATGTCGAGCGGGGCGTCCCTGTCGTAGGCCTGGAACCGTCGTGCCTGCTGACCCTGCGCGACGAGTTTGCCGCGATGATACCGGGCGAGGAGACAGCGGAACTGGCGGATCGGGCGATGTTGTTAGAGGAGTTTCTGACGGCGGAACACCAGGCCAGGCGCCTGAAGCTGCCGCTGAAGGCGCTGGCGCAGGAACGGTTGTTGCTCCACGGGCACTGTCACCAGAAGGCCTTTGACCAGGTGTCGAGCATCGAAGAAGTTCTGCGCCTCATTCCGGGCACGGAGGTGGAACTCATCGAATCCGGATGTTGCGGCATGGCCGGATCATTCGGGTACGAAACCGAACACTACGAAACGTCTATGAAGATGGCGGAACTGGACCTGTTGCCCAGGGTCCGCGAGGCGGACGGCGACACCTTGATCGTTGCCGACGGCACCAGTTGCCGTACCCAGATCAAGCACGGCGTCGGGCGTGACGCTCTGCACGTCGCCCGCGTTCTGGAGCTCGCGCTGGACAAAGGTTAGGCGGTTCCCGTCAGGGACAAGGGTCCTCGCCCTCCACGGGGGCTTCTCCCGAAGGTACGCCGTAACAGGGGTCGGCCGCCTGCAACACGGCGCGTGCGCCGGTTCTCACGAGACTGGTCGTGGTCGGGGCCTGAAAGAATCCATAACCATCGCGGGTGGACTTCCAGGCCAGGGGTCCGCCCACCGTGCGGCCTGCTCGGAGCGTGGTGTCCTTTACCGTCGTCACCAGAGCTTCGTAGTCGGGGTGACCTTGGGGCAACCCGGTAAAGCTGCCGAGGTCGGAGCTTGCAACGAACACCACGTCGACGCCCTCGAGGTTCGCCACTTCCTCCACGATGGCGACTCCGGCCGGCTGCTCGATCATCGCCACCACCATGATGTTGTCGTTGGCTGCGGCCCGGTAGTCGCTTCCCCAGAGCGCGCCGTACTGTCCGCCGCCCTGGCTGCGTTTGCCGAAGGGCGGAAAGTGCGCGTAGGTGACGGCGGTCCGGATCTCCTCCATGCTGTCCACCATCGGAACGATGATGCCCAGCGCACCGATGTCCGTCGCCTTCTGGATGTCTCCCTCGGTGGCTGCCGGAATACGGATGAACGGAATGGCTGGTGCATCCCGGCACGCCCAGATCATCCGGGCCGCATCCGCATACGTCAGCGGGCTGTGCTGCATCTCGATCCAGATGAAGTCGAAGCCTGCGTTTGCCACCGCGCAGTAGATGTCGGCGTCGGCCGTCGCCACGGTCGCGCCAACCACCTGGCGGCCTTCGGCGAGCTTCTGTTTGACGGTATTGAAGATGGGTGTCTGTTGCGATCCCGCTGTCAGGGGGAAGGCGAATGCGGTTGCAGCAAGGAGTGTGCAGCGTAGCCAGGGGAGGGTCGGGCGCTTCATGGGAGTAGCCTCGTCGCGGTCCGGAATCACCGGTTCAACGTACACCTCGCCCCGGCATGCTGCAACCGGGTGCGGGTGGGCCATGGTGAAGCCCCGTTCCCGTCGAAGGCGGCGGGGCCCCCGCCATGGGCTGCCAGGAGGCTGCGCCTCAGCCTTGCATGGAACAAACCCAAAAAGTTCCCTGCACGTCGTCGCAGCGGGCCCGCGGCGAAAACTCCTAGGGAAACTCGACCTCCAGAGTTTCGCGGCTCTGGTTCCGCATGATGTCGAGTTCCAGCGTTTCACCGCTCTCGAAGCTGGCCAGAATGCGCAACGCGTGTGCGGCATCGATCGGCGTTCGGCCGCTGATTTCCAGGATCACGTCGCCGTCCGTCAGCGCCTCCAGCGCTCTGTCGGCAGGTGCACGGACCACGAGGATGCCCGCTTCGGTGCCGAAATAGGCGCCGAGTTCGGGTGTCAGTTCCACCAGCTCCATATCCCCCCAGCGGCGCCCGAACGACACCAGCCGGTCGCGGATATCGCCCCTTTCCTGGAACCAGTCGCCGAAGCGCCGGGCAACGGATTCGTCACCGTCCTCGCGGCCGAAGAAGGCGCTGGACGATCCTGCAACGACCTCGATCTCCTCTTCGTCGCCGTCGCGCACGATCGTGAGCACGACGGTGTCGCCGGGCGAGACATTTTCCATCTGGGCGATGAGAAGCTCGGAAGGGGAGTCTCCGCCGAGTTCGGCGCCGTCCATCGCGATAATGACGTCACCGGTCTCCACGCCGCTGTCGGCGGCAGGTCCGCCGGGCGTCACGCCGTTCACCTGGACGCCCTCCTCGTCGTCGCCGATGCTGATGCCGAGCACCGCCGGTCTCGAAATCAGCGTGAAGCTCCTGACGACCGGGCCGGCAGCCTGAGAGGACAGTCGGGCGACTTCGCGAGCGGCCTCCTCCAGCGCCTCGCGAGCCTCCTGAAGCTCCGAACGGGCCTCCTCGCGTTCTTCCCGCTCCTCGGATGTCTGTGCGCCGACGGGCGCCGAGGCCGCGGCCAATCCCATCGCGGCGATCACGGTCAAGATTGATGTTCTGGTCATGATTTCGATTCCTTCAGTTCAGTGTCCTGCCTAACAGATGCGGCTAGAAGCCGAAACGTTGCGCCTGGGCGTATCGAACCTCCACAAGCGCGTTCATCAAGTCCACTCGTTCCTGCCAAAGCGCCACCGTCTGCTCCGGCTGCAGCCCGTACACGCTCCCGTACATGAGGACCTCGTCCACCTGGCCGATGCGGTCTTCCAGTCCCGAGATCGTGGTGGCCGTGCCGGCGTTTACCAGCCGCGGACGGTACGGGATTTCGTTCAGGATCCGCTCGAGGCGCGCAGACTCGCTGGTGAGCGAGGTATAGGTGGCGGCGGCTCTGCCGAAAGCGGGGCTGTTGACGGCGGTCACGGAGTTCTCGGCCACGATCGCGCCCGGAGCGGGTCCCCCCGGTTCGTCGAGCGAGCGCACGCCCAGCACCGCGACCACCGCGACGGCTGCGGCGATGGCGCCCCGCAGCGGCCACTGCGCATGCCGCCAGAGGCGATAGTGTGGGCTGGTGGCGGCCTTGCCGGCGGAAGCCGCTTCGGCTGTCGAGGTCTGGCCTGATTCGGCCTCAGGCGACCGACGAGGCTCCGGCGGCGCCCCGCGCCGCGTCCCGGGATCCGTTTCGAGTTCGGCACGGACCTTCGCCAGGACTCCGGGCGGAGGCTCGAATTCCGGCAGTTCCCGCAATTGCTCCCGTGTCGCCTGCAGGCGTGCGACTTCGGCCTGCAACGCCGGATCGGCATCCACAGCGGCACGCGCCTCCGCGTCCACGGGTTCGCCGTCGCGAATGCTCAGCAAGTCTTCAGTGCCGGGGTGCATGACTCTCCTCCATCTTCGGCGCTCTCCCCTTCGAGCAGGGTGCGCAACCGCTTGTGTGCGCGCGCCAGTTGCGACTTGGAAAAACTGGTGGTTCGGCCCATCATCGCGCCGATCTCCTTGTGCGTGTAGCCCTCCACATCGTGCAGCCAGACCACGACCCGCGCGATATCCGTGAGATGTCCCAGCGCGCGCTCCAGGGCGATCTGGTGCTCCGCCCGGGGCGCCTGCACCGGCGGGCACAGGGATTCGATCGCCTCGGTGTCCACGCGCCGCGAATGCCACGCCGAGCGCAGGTACATCAGGCACTTGTTAACGGCAATGCGCCGCACCCAGAACCCCACCTCGGCTTCGCCGCGATAGGTATGCAACTTCCGCAGCACCTCCACGAACGTTTCCTGAAGCACGTCCTCAGCCATCGACGGCGACACCAGCATGCGGCGCGCCAGCGTATAGACCATGGGCGAAAATGCCTCGTAAAGGCGCGCCTGGGCTGACGATTCACCCCTCCGGGCATCGGCGACGACCGCCGGCTCCACCTGTGGCATTCGAGATCTCATGACCTTCAAGCGTTAGATGCGGGTACTTGGGAAAAGGTTGCAATATTCGCGCCCTTCATGTCCATGCTGATGGCGTTATCCCATTGCGGAGTAGTGGTAAGCTACGCAGTCGCTCCGGGCCGGGATGGCGGAATTGGTAGACGCGCCGGATTCAAAATCCGGTTCTGGCAACAGAGTGAGAGTTCAAGTCTCTCTCCCGGCATTCCTTCCTGTACGCGTGGCTCGTCCGGTGCCGTCATGGACCGATGAATCATATCCCTTGAATTGCCCTATTGGCGGCCATCATGCTGGCGGAGCGCCAGGAACGGGATTTCAGAAAGCAAAGGCTTCTACGTCAACTCGGTCTGTGTACGCTGGCAAGTTGTCGAACGTCGAATCCAACGATTCGCGGGTCAGCGCCTGGGCGCCGTAGGAGAGCATCTCGGTAGGCCAGGACAGCGCCGGGTCATTGGCCACGTTTTGAAGGATAAACACGTCGCGACCGAGCCTGAGAGCTTCCCAACCCTGGTGACGGGTTCCGCTCTTTTCGCTTGCTTCGACGATGACGGTGGCATCCGTCAGCAGCGCCATGGTCCGGTTGCGCATGGGGAAGTTCCCCGGCATGCACGGATACCCGGGCGGGAACTGGGAGACGGCGGCATGGCTGGACATGATCTGCCGTTGCAGTGCCTGGTTCTCGGCGGGATGGCACGATTCCAGTGGGGTGTCTAGTACGGCCACTGTACGGCCACCGAACTCGATGGCGGCGGTGTGCGCAGCGGTGTCCACTCCGGCGGCCAGCCCGCTGACGACAATGATTCTGCGTCGCACGAGTTCCTTCACCAGGCTGCGCGCGCGCTTGAGCCCGGACTCGCTGACCCGCCGGGACCCGACCACGGATACGCGCCGTCCGGTGCGCAGCAAATCGGCGTCGCCCGCGACATGCAACGACTGTGGCGCGTTCTTGCGCTCGACGTCGTTGAGTTGACCGAGCAACTGATCGGGAGTGTAGAGCGCTGTGTTCAAGGGGTTAAGGCTAGTTCAGTCCGATTGAATGTATCCGAGCCGGAAGAGGCGCAGCGTCAGGACTTGCTCGCTCTCCACTCACGCCGCGCAAGCCGTCAAAACTCGTCTACGCGGAGAACTGGAGTTTTACGCCGCAGGCATCCGCCACTTTTGCGAGCGTGTCGAGGCGCGGATGCCTCCGGCCGGACAACGCCCGCGACAGCGCAACCCGATCTACCTTCGCGCGCCGCGAGAGCTCGGACACGCCACCCTGGGCTTCGGCAATATTGCGAAACGCCTTCATGAGCAGTCTCGGGTCGTCCATCTCCTCAATGGTGGCGTTCAGGTAGGCTGCGAAATCTTCCGGCGTTTGCAGAAATTCGCTAGCCTTATGAACCTTAATTGGCATTTCGTTTCTCCGCAGTGGCGGGTGACTTCGCCGAGGATAATTTCGGCTCGTCCTACGACGTCGTGTTGGCAGGGTCAGCATTCAATGCCGATTGTCACCCCGGTCTGCATCGAGCCACTCGAGCAACTCGGCACCCGCTCCGCAATCGACGATGCGCTCCCCGATCCCTGCGAGACGTTCCGGGTCAGAGATGTCGGCAAGATGGCGGACCAGCGCGTTGCCGATCGCAGTGCCGAACTTGCGGGTCGCCTGTCGGCACAGCAGGTCACGCTCCGCCTCAACGCCTTGCTTGAGTCCTTCCTCAAAGCCTTGCCGGTGCCACTCCGCCTCCCACTCCTGGACGCGCTTCGCCAATGCCATCATCTCCCCTTCCTCCGTCGCAATTCCCGCAAACTCCCGCTCCAGCGACGCGATCGCCGCCGCTGCGTCCGACTGCGGGAACATCCTCGGGGCCACCAGGCGCAGCCAGTCGAACACCGCCCGCCGCGGCTCGCCGCGCAGCCGGTCGAGCAACGACCGCACCCGGGCGCACATTTCATCCAGAGTCTCCGCAGCGTTCAGCTCGAATACCGCGGTGACCAGGTTTTCCCGAGGCAAATCCTCCCGCGCCCGGCGGTTCGCGTCAAGCAGAAGGTAGTTGCCGCTCAACGGTAGCCACACCTCGCCGTCGGGCGTAACGCCCACTTCCGCGACCCCGCCCAAAGCGTTCCATGGACTGTCCCCCGAGTACAGCACCAGCGGCAACACCCGGACCTCGCCGTCGGCGTCCGATTTTCCCTGCCGGCGCAGCCGCTCGCGGGCCACCTCGGCGTAGGCGCGCATTCGCGTGGCCATCGATGGATCGACCGTGGATTGGAACTCGATCAGCACCGCGAGCGAGCGCCCGCTGCCATCGCCGTAATCCACACGCCAGGCCGCGTCGCCGTGCCGTTGCCTGGCGTCGGCGTCCACCGAGTTCGCTGGCTGCTGCCGCAGCGTCGAGATGTCGAGGCGCGCGGCCACGGGACGTGCGAAGCCCTTGAGCAAATGCTCGATGAGGACGGGCAGGCCGAACAGGCGTTTCCAGGCAGCGTCGTGGTCCATGACGGGAGTTTCGCAGGGGACGCCGACGCTCGGATACAGACATTTCTGGGCGAATTGCACCGAAACGACGCCAAGATTGATGATTTGCCAAGCGCCAAAGAGCGCGAGAACGGACCATGGCACGAAGACCGGAAAACTTGAGTTCCGTCCTATGCGGGAATTACATGGCTCGCCAACCGCGCGTCATGGGTTCGCTGCAATTGCGACCGTCCTTACGAGTAAACAACCACTCACCGTCATCTCCCATAATGGTGCTGAGGTCGTCATTGGAGTTCGCGAATGAGCCAGATCGAAGCCATCTTTTTCGACCTCGACGGCACGCTGACCGATCCGAAGGTCGGCATCACACGCTGTATTCGACATGCTTTGCGGGCGCTTGGCGTGACCCCACCCGACGCAGACGACCTGACCTGGTGTATCGGCCCACCGTTACTGGAGAGTTTCAAGTCGATGCTGGGTGACGATGCGTTGGCCGCCGTCGCCCTGCAACACTTTCGGGCGCGATTCTCCGAAATCGGGCTGTATGAGAACCGACTATACGATGGCGTACCCGAGGCGTTGGGACGGCTGTCCGGCAGGGGTACCACGCTCTACGTGGCCACCAGCAAGCCCCAGGTGTACGCAGAGCAGATCGTCGAACACTTCGGTCTGGCCGCCTGTTTCGAGGGTGTTTTCGGTCCTACCCTGCAGGGCGACCGAGTGAGAAAGACTGACCTGCTGCGGTGGGCGCTGCGGGAAACCGCTGTGAAGGCTGAAGCGGCCGCCATGGTGGGGGATCGGAGTCACGACATGGTCGGTGCGACAGACAACGGAATGCGCACCGTTGGCGTGCTTTACGGCTACGGTTCGCGCGAGGAACTGGAGGCATCCGGGGCGGAGCTGCTGATCAACAATCCGGGGAAGTTCGTCGAAATCCCAAATGCGTGGCCCTATGCAGGACGGTCCCACACGACTCGATCCGGATGACCACTCAGAATGCGGGTGGTTCTCGCTTGAGGAATGCATGGAGCGTGTCCACTACCGGGGACTGAAGGACGGTCTGGCTGCCGTTCATGAATACGTCACGGGCACCGAATCCGCGGCGAGGGAACTGTGCCTGTATCAACAGGGGTAGCAATACTCCTTCCCGACAGGAAGAACATCAAGAAAAACAGCGTTTTCGTCGGGATGAATTCTTCAACGAGTGGCGTGGAGCTTGTGCGCCGATCAATGCGCGTCGGTGCCGTCCCGGTCTGCATCGAGCCACTCGAGCAACTCAGTGCCCGCTGCGCAATCGACGATGCGCTCCCCGATCCCTGCGAGACGTTCCGGGTCGGAGATGTCGGCAAGATGGCGGACCAGCGTGTTGCCGATCGCAGTGCCGAACTTGCGGGTCGCCAGTCGGCACAGCAGTTCACGCTCCGCCTCAACGCCCTGCTTGAGTCCGTCCTCAAAGCCTTGCCGGTGCCACTCCGCCTCCCACTCCTGGACGCGCTTCGCCAATGCCATCACTGTCTCTTCCTCCGTCTCGATTTCCGCATTCTCCCGCTCCAGCGACGCGATTTTCCCTCGGCAAATCCTCCCGCGCCCGGCAGTTCGCGTCAAGCAGCAGGTAGGCACCGCGCAACGGCAGCCACGCCTTGCCTTCTGCCGTGACGCCCACCTCGGCAGCGCCCCCCAACGCGTTCCACGGGCGGTCCCTCGTGTAAACCACCACCGGCAACAAGCGGACCTCGCCGCCCGCGTCCGATTCTGGAAGGTTCCGGTTGCTTGTCATACCATGTCTGTCACGAGCCTGCCCACCAGAGGAGGATCTCCGGCGTGGCCACAGAACGACTCAGCTTGCGCATCGACGCGGGTCTGAAAAAGAGCCTTGAAAAAGAGGCTAGGCGGGAAGACCGATCCGCTTCCTATCTTGCGGTCAAGGCGATTGAAGCCATGCTTCGAAACCGGGTCGAAAAGCGCGCCGCGGTCCGCGCTGCGATCGCTGAGGCCAGCAAGGGCGAGTTCATCTCGCAGGAGGCGATGGACACCTGGATAGACTCCTGGGATTCCGACGCGGAGCTGCCGCCACCGGAGCCGGATATTCAAATCCGCTCGCGTTAGCCAATGCAACTCGTTTTCCTGCCGTCCACCCGTTCGGACCTGTCGTGGATGCGGACCTACTACACGAGCGTGTTTCCGCCCGGGGCGAATCGCGCCGCGGAGCACTATCGAATGGCCTGCAGTGTGATCCGCAACAATCCCCTTATCGGTCACCCAGTGGAGGACATGCCGGGCGTGCGTGAGTTTCCTATTCGCCGCATGCCGTTTTCGGTCATCTATCGAGTTGTCGATGACCGGATTGAAGTGTTGCGTATCTGGGACCAGCGCGGAGATCGTTCTGGGCTCGTCTGAGCGGCAGGGTACAATCGCGCAACCTTGGCGTTCACCCGGGCGGCCGCACCAGGTAGCCGAGCTTCGCGCCGAGTCCCCGCGCCGTCCACATCTGGCGCCCAAGGCGCGCGAAGCCGTGGAAAAAGACCACGAAGGGATTGACCGTGTTGAGCGGTGTCGTGATGCCGTACACGACCGGCTCGCGCTCCTCGGCGAAGGTGCCGAACAGCCGGTCCCACACGATGAAGATGCCGCCGTAGTTCTTGTCGATATAGCACGGGTTGCTGCCGTGATGCACCCGGTGGTGCGAGGGCGTGTTCATCACGGCCTCGACCGGGCGCGGCAGCTTGCCGATCGTTTCGGTGTGCAGCGGGGTCTGGTAGACCTGCACCACCACTTCGGAAAAGAGGACGAGAATCGGATTGAAGCCCGCCATCACCAGCGGGACGTGGAAGAAGAGCGGGAAGAATCCGTCCAGGGGACCGAAGCGGTAGGCGACGGAGATGTTGAAGTAAGGCGAACTGTGGTGAACCGTGTGGGTTGCCCACCCGATCCCCACCCGGTGCGTGAATCGGTGCTCGAAGTAGTAGGCAAGATCGGCCAGCACCACGCACAGCGCGATGGACCAGGGCGTGATGGGGATCGTCATCACCCGAAAGTACTCGTAAACGAAATAGTAGGTACCGACATAGAGGCACTTGCGTTGTGGCGTTTTTTGGCCGCCGCCGATGTCTTGGATGGAGCCGCGATTCGTTCTTCGAGGGCATGATGAGGCGCCAAGTCGGCTCGTTCGGTTGAAAAGGCCCCTGGGTTCCGCTCAAATGGGAACG
>JAJEFE010000027.1 GCA_022820625.1 Gammaproteobacteria bacterium
CGTTCCCATTTGAGCGGAACCCAGGGGCCTTTTCAACCGAACGAGCCGACTTGGCGCCTCATCATGCCCTCGAAGAACGAATCGCGGCTCCATCCAAGACATCGGCGGCGGCCAAAAAACGCCACAACGCAAGTGCCTCTACAAGGAATCGGAGCCGTCGCCGGAACCGTGTCGGCTATAATGTCGCCGGTTTGCGGCGAAAGTGGCGGAATTGGTAGACGCGCTGGATTTAGGATCCAGTGGGGCAACCCGTGGGAGTTCGAGTCTCCCCTTTCGCACCACGCGTCGCCCGAACCAACCACCGGATCGCGAAACGGCTCAGGCGTAAGGACAAGTGGCGACGACACAGACAGATACGCTGGACGTCTCGGTAAAGGGACGCAAGGGTCTGGAACGGCAGATGACCGTTCGCGTGCCCACGGACGAAATCGAGCGCGAGGTCGACACGCGGCTGAAGAAAGTCGGCCGCACTGCCCGGCTGAAGGGTTTTCGCCCCGGCAAGGTGCCGCCGAAGATCGTTCGTCAGCGCTACGGAGGCCAGATTCGAAACGAAGTCGTATCGGATGTGATTCGATCCAGTTACGCTCTGGCGGTTCAGCAGGAACAACTCAATCCCGCGGGTGGGCCCCAAATCGAGCCCATCTCCACGGATGGCGAGGATCATTTCAGTTACCGGGCCACGTTCGAGGTGTTTCCGGAGATCAAGTTGAAGCCGGCCGAGTCCCTGACCGTGGAAATACCGAAGGTGGAAGTCGTCGAATCCGACGTGGATGAGATGCTTGAAACGATCAGGGAACAGCGCGCCGAATGGCTTCCCGTCGAACGCAAGTCGGCCGCAGGCGACAGGGTCGTCGTCGATTTCAGCGGTACGGTCGGCGGCGAGCCCTTTGAAGGCGGGGAGGGCAAGGAGGTCCCCGTGGTCGTCGGTGACGGCCAGGTGGTGGACGATTTCGACAAGGCGCTCAAGAAGGTCGCGGCCGGTCAGGAAAAGACGGCGAAGGTGAAGTTTCCCAAGTCCTATCCGGTCGCCGACCTGGCTGGAAAGCGGGCCGTATTCGAGATCAGCGTGCATCGGGTCGAGGAGAAGCGCCTTCCCGAAGTCGATGAGGAGTTTCTCGAGGCCATGGCCATCGAGGAAGGAGGCGTCGATGCGCTGAGGGCAGAATTGCGCAGCAACATGGAACGGGAAATGAACGAGCGGCTGAGGGCGGCTTCAAGGGCCGCGGCATTCGAGGCGCTTCTGAAGCTCAACAAGATGGATGTACCTGCGGTACTGGTGCAGGAGGAGACTTCCGCCATGCAGGCGGAGGCCATGCGCCGGATGGGTATTGAAGATGTGGAGAAGGCGCCGCCTGCGTCCGGTTACGAGGCCACGGCCCGTCGCCGCGTGACGCTTGGCCTGCTGGTGCGCGAGATGATCGAAAAGCACGAGATCGAGCTGGACCGCGAGCGCGTGAGCGAACGTATCAAGGAGATGTCGGCGCCCTATGAGGACGCACAGCGCGTCGCGCAGGCTTACCGGAGCAGTCCCGAACTCATGTCGCAGGTGGAATCGGGCGTGCTCGAAGACCAGGTCGCCGATTACATCATCGAACATGGCAAGACGCGGGAAAAGAGCGTTGGTTTCAGGGAGTTCATGGCGTAACGGCTGCCAGGGACGTATGAGCGATAGAATCATTTGTTATGGCCAAGGAGAATCCGGTGAGCACTAAGGGTCTCAATCTGGTGCCCATGGTGGTGGAGCAGACCGCCCGTGGAGAACGCGCCTACGATATCTACTCCAGGTTGCTGAAGGACCGGGTCATCTTTATCGTGGGTGGGGTCGACGACAACGTGGCGAATCTGGTGGTCGCTCAGCTGCTTTTCCTTGAGTCGGAAAACCCCGACAAGGATATCCATCTCTATATCAATTCGCCGGGCGGGGTCATCACCGCGGGTCTATCGATCTATGACACCATGCAGTTCATCAAGCCGGAAGTGAGCACCATGTGCGTAGGCCAGGCCGCCAGCATGGGCGCGCTGCTACTGGCGGGCGGCGAGCCGGGCAAGCGATTCTGCCTGCCCCACTCGCGCATCATGATTCATCAGCCCAGCGGCGGGTTCCAGGGGCAGGCATCCGATATCGACATCCACGCCAGGGAGGTGCTGAACCTGCGCGAGAAGCTGAACGCGATAATGGCGAAACACACGGGCCAGACAATTGAAAGGATCGCGGCGGACAGCGACAGGGACCACTTCATGGACGGAAACGCGGCTGTCGAATATGGTTTGATCGACAAGGTTCTGGAACAGCGAACATCGGACAATTCCGATTAGATTGCAGGCCCGATTGCGCCGGAGCTTGCCGCTGAGGGTCCGTGGGCGTGCTTGGCAGACGCTTCACGGGGATGCTATAACGCTAGGAACACGATGAGTGACCGGACAAGGTATGCCCGATGAGTGAAGGTTCCCGCGGCAAGGGCGACGGCGGCAAGCTGCTCTATTGCTCGTTTTGCGGCAAGAGCCAGCATGAAGTGCGTAAGCTCATCGCCGGGCCTTCGGTGTTCATCTGCGACGAATGCGTTGAACTGTGCAACGACATCATTCGCGAGGAACTGGACGAGCGTACAGAGCGGGGGCAGGCGAAACTGCCGATACCCGAGCAGATCAAGGCCGTTCTCGACGAATACGTGATCGGCCAACAGTACGCGAAGAAGGTGCTCTCGGTCGCTGTCTACAATCACTACAAGCGCCTGGACCCACGCGTTTCCGACAACAGAAACCGGGATGCCGTCGAACTGGCGAAGAGCAACATCCTCCTCATCGGCCCCACGGGCTGCGGCAAGACTCTGCTCGCGGAGACGCTGGCGCGCATTCTCAACGTGCCGTTCACCATCGCCGACGCAACGAGCCTCACCGAGGCGGGGTACGTGGGCGAAGACGTCGAAAACATCATCCAGAAACTGCTGCAGAAGTGCGATTACGATGTGGAAAGCGCGCAGACGGGAATCGTCTACATCGACGAGATCGACAAGATTTCGCGCAAATCGGACAACCCGTCCATTACGCGCGACGTATCCGGCGAAGGCGTACAGCAGGCGCTGCTGAAACTCATTGAGGGCACCAACGCGTCCGTCCCGCCACAGGGGGGGCGCAAGCATCCACAGCAGGAATTCCTGCAGGTCGATACCTCCAACATCCTGTTCATCTGCGGCGGCGCCTTCTCAGGGCTGGACAAGATCATCCGGAATCGTTCCCGGAGCAGCGGAATCGGCTTTTCCGCAGACGTCAAGAGCCCCGACGGCAATGACGATCTTGGCGAACTGTTGCAGGACGTGGAACCGGAAGATCTCGTCAAGTACGGGCTGATACCGGAGTTCGTCGGCAGGTTGCCGGTCGTGGCGACGCTGGAGGAACTCGACGAGGATGCCCTGGTGGAAATCCTCGTCGAACCGAAGAACGCGCTCTCCAGGCAGTACCAGAAGCTGTTCGAAATGGAAGACGTTACGCTTGAGTTCAGGGACGATGCGCTGCGGGCAGTCGCCCAACGCGCCATGCTTCGCAAGACCGGCGCCAGGGGACTGCGGACGATTCTGGAAAACGTGCTGCTCGACACCATGTACGACCTGCCGTCGATGAAGAGCGCCGTCAAGGTGGTCGTGGATGAGGCCGCGGTTACCGGCGAAAACAAGCCGTACGTGATTTACCAGTCGAAAGAATCCGCCGCGGTCGGCGACTAGCAGACCTGTCCGACCCGCGTGACGCGGGCGCCCCGGCGGTGAAGGACCATTTGTCGATCGGGCTCCTGGACTTGAGTATTGGTGGTATGGACCCCAATATAGGTACGCATGGCGGGAATCCCCCGATTCAGGGAGCTTGACTTGGACGACACCACCGGTATGGAACATACGCGCATCGAGCGGTTGCCGGTGCTCCCCCTGCGCGATGTGGTCGTATACCCGCAGATGGTGATCCCCCTGTTCGTAGGACGGGACAAGTCCGTTGTGGCGATGGATCAGGCCATGGCCGCGGACAAGGAAATATTGCTGGTCGCGCAGACGCAGGCTGACGTTGACGATCCCGGCAAGGACGATCTATACGAGGTCGGCACGATCGCAACCATCCTGCAACTGCTGAAGCTTCCGGACGGAACCGTCAAGGTCCTGGTGGAGGGAGGACGGCGCGCACGCCTGCTTGAGCTCGAGATCGGCGAGAGCTTCTCCGCGGCGTTCGAGATCCTTGACGAGGACAGCCTCTACGATGAGAAGGAAATGGACGTGCTGTCACGCTCCGTCATTTCGCGATTCGAGCAGTACGTCAAGCTCAACAAGAAGATTCCGCCGGAAGTCCTGACCACGCTGGCGGGCATCGACCTGCCGGGACGATTGGCCGACACGGTCGCCGCGCACATGGCGCTGAAGCTGGTGGACAAGCAGAAGATCCTGGAGGTCCACGACGTAAAGGCGCGGTTGGAGCACGTTCACACCCTGATTGAAGGGGAGATCGATCTGCTGCGCATAGAAAAACGCATTCGCGGCCGCGTCAAGCAACAGATGGAGAAGAGCCAGCGCGAGTACTACCTGAACGAGCAGATGAAGGCCATTCAGAAGGAGTTGGGCGAAATCGAGGATGCGCCCAACGAACTCGGCGAGCTGGACAAGAAGATCGCCGATGCCGGCATGAGCAAGGAAGCCAGGGAGAAGGCCGGTTCGGAACTGAACAAGCTGAAACTGATGTCGCCCATGTCCGCGGAAGCCACCGTGGTGCGCAATTACATCGACTGGCTGGTCAAGGTTCCCTGGAAGAAGCGCACCAGGGTGACGCGGGACCTGGAGAAGGCCGAACAGGTGCTGGAAGAAGACCACTACGGTCTGCACAAGGTCAAGGAGCGCATCCTGGAATACCTCGCCGTGCAGCAGCGTGTTCGCAAGCTGAAAGGGCCCATTCTCTGCCTGGTCGGTCCGCCGGGTGTCGGCAAGACTTCGGTTGGACAGAGCATTGCCCGCGCGACGAATCGCAAGTTTGTCCGCATGTCCCTGGGCGGCGTGCGGGACGAGGCGGAGATCCGTGGACACCGGCGTACATATATCGGCTCCATGCCCGGCAAGATCGTGCAGAACATGGGCAAGGTGAAGGTCAGAAACCCGCTCTTCCTTCTGGACGAGGTCGACAAGATGTCGATGGATTTCCGCGGCGATCCGTCGTCGGCGCTTCTGGAGGTGCTCGACCCGGAGCAGAACTTCACCTTCAACGATCACTACCTGGAAGTGGATTTCGATCTGTCCGAGGTCATGTTCGTGTGTACCGCGAACAGCTTGAACATACCGCCGCCGCTGCTCGACCGCATGGAAGTCATACGCCTGCCCGGCTATACCGAGGACGAGAAACTGAATATCGCCAGGCGGTACCTGATTCCCAAGCAGATGAAGAACAATGGCATCGAGGACAAGGAGTTGAGAATTTCCGACTCGGCCATTCTCGATGCGATTCGCTATTACACCCGGGAGGCGGGGGTACGCAACCTCGAGCGAGAACTGTCGAAGATCTGTCGCAAGGTCGTGAAGAGGCTGTTACTGCGCCCGCGCACCAGTATCGTCCGGGTCAACCACCGCAACGTGGCGAAGTACCTGGGCGTGCAGCGGCACACGTATGGCCGCGCCGAGAACAACGACCAGATCGGCCAGGTCACCGGGCTCGCATGGACCGAAGTGGGCGGAGAGTTGCTCGCCATCGAATCCGCCATCGTGCCCGGCAAGGGCAAGCTCATCCATACCGGACAATTGGGCACGGTGATGCAGGAGTCGATTCAGGCGGCGATGACCGTGGTTCGCAGCCGTGCCGACGTGCTGGGTATCGACGGCGAGTTTCACCGCAAATCCGACGTGCACATCCATGTGCCAGAGGGCGCGACTCCCAAGGACGGGCCATCCGCCGGTATCGGCATGTGCGCCGCGCTGGTGTCGGCGTTGACCGAGATACCGGCACGGTCCAACGTGGCGATGACCGGCGAGATCACCTTGAGGGGCGAGGTGCTGACGATCGGCGGTCTGAAGGAGAAGTTGCTCGCGGCGCACCGCGGTGGCGTGGACACCGTTCTGATCCCACAGGGAAACGTCAAGGATCTGGTGGAGATTCCCAAGAACGTCAAGGACAAGCTGGAGATCGTTCCGGTGAAGTGGATCGATGAAGTGATTGAGCTTTCTCTGCAGTACTCGCCGGCGCCGAATCGCGACGACTCGCCTTCCGCCGAGAAGCGCGAGACGCAACCCGAAGACGCCAAGAAGAGTGAGGCCATCTTGCCTCACTAGCGCTTCACCAACTGATAAATGAGTATCAATTGGAACGAGCACCGGTGTTCGGCCGCACAAGTTTCGTACATGCCGGTCCGCCCTGCAAAAAAACCGCCAAAAATGGGGCACAATGACAGTCTAATCCAATACCGACATGAGCCTGAGCGGAGAGGTTGACTTGAGGTTAAGGCGGAGTCGGGATCGGTATTGAAAGAACCCCTATCCTGGGGCGCCGACGGTCTGGATACAAGCCCTGGCCCAGGGCTTTTGCTTCA